>CBDVCA010000069.1:0-15306 GCA_965372365.1 uncultured bacterium | reverse complement strand
CGAACATCACCTGTACCGTGTCCAATTAAGTACGCCCCCCCCCCCCCCGAACTCCGGGTTTCCCGTAAAATAACCCCTAAAATGGTGAGGGCGAAACCATCAATGCTAGGGAAATCTTTTGTAAGCGGCTATCGCTATTGTTTAGACATTTTCGCAATCATTATTACTGACAAGACTATGATACACACCGTCATTACAACCATTGCCCATGAATGCCAATAGATAGTTCTGGTTTGTTTCTTTTGTTCCTTGATTGAATCCGTCATGAATATTGCGGCTAGGGATGGTATTAACGAGTCCTCCAGTCCTGCCATATTGGGGCCTTTATCGTTGCGATTATGACGCTCTAGAAACCCGACTGTATACAACTCTAGCATTTCTAGGGCTTGACCCCCAGCGGTTTCAGCCTTTGATTGTCGATTATCTATCTTTTTGGTTTCTTCTGCCTGCTCTTCTTCTGCCATTATTCAGCCCTTATTAGGTTTTGCCAAATCATTACTTCGAACCCAGGCGAACCCAGGCGAACCCAGGGACACCATACCTATTTCGTTAGCCTGCGTGCGAGCAACTATGAATCCAGGAACGCTATATAGTGTAACTGGTTACGATCATGCACTATCGCGAATTCGGTATGGTGTCCCCCGGTTACCGGTATGGTGTCCCCCGGTTACCGTCCCCCGGTTACCATGGTGTCCCCCGGTTACCTGGTTACCTGGTGTCCCCCGGTTACCCGGGTAGGCAATATATGGTACCTGACCCATTAAGCCTTCCTTAAGCCCTTCTTATTTGCCAGATTTTCTTCTGTTATCTTCTTTGCATAGCATCTGGCAGTTTTCGGCAGTTGTCTTTCCACCTTCGTGCCACGGTGTTACGTGGTCGCCCTCCATGTCGTCAATCTCGAAATGCTCGCCACAGACCGGGCAAATGCCTTTCTGTCGCTCGTAGGCCTCCCGCTTCTGGTTCTTGCTGAAGGCACGGATATTCAGGTGCTTTTCCTTACCGTTCAAGACATAGGTATAGATTCCCTTCTTCTTGGTAACATCCTCGTCTTCCATGAGCCTTGAGATCTCGGCCTCGAGTTCTTTCGGGTCGAATTCCTGATCCTTGAACACGTTGTAGAGGTCACCCCAAGCGATGCCCTTCATCTCCGTTCGGTATTTCGGAAAAGTGGCCTGAACCCAGGCGATTACGGACTGAAAGTACAACCACAGGCTGTTGGCATTAGGCTTGTGCTGGTGCTTCGCCATGTGGCCCTCAATGTCATCCTCGCTGATCCACTTAATAGTCGTTTCGAGGTAGTCCTGGCGAATGGCCGTGCCGTTCAGGTAATTGCCACCCAAGCCGTAAGCAGGACAACCAGTCTTGCTAAAATACCGTTTGGCATCTGTTACCCAGGAGCCGGAGTACACCGCATTCCTCAGTTCCTGGTTGGTCAGCTCTTCGCCTGCGATGTTGATTGTCTTGAACCATTCCAGTCTCTCGCTGTCTGCTCCGCTGCACAGGTAGACCATCAGGTTGTAGCCCAGGATGTGGTCTTTCTCGTCGTTCTGCAGGTTGTGGAAATACCGGCCATTGAAAGCAAAGTCGCCCTCGACATATTGGCAGATGGAGATGGTGCGCTGCTGTCCGTCAATGATTTCAAAATCGCCATCCTCACGCACAGCCCAGTACATGACGTTCAGCGGAAAATCCTTAGTAATGGTGTCAATGACAGCGTCTCGCTGCTTGTCTTTGTAGATGAATTCGCGCTGGTAGGGCGGCCGGATGTCCAACTTGCCTCCGTAACCCATAACGCCGGCTTCATCGTTGTCCTCATACCCATCGGTCAGCTCACGGACGGTGATTTCAGTGAGTTTGATTTTCATGACTGACGTTTCCTGATGACGAGTCGGTCATACATACGCCGGTATGTACCGTTGCCATTATCAAGGTAAAAGCGTGGTCCGCCTTCCGTGTATGTGCCTTTTTGTGCGAATTCCGACATCGGTTGCGCGAGTGTTCTGCTTGAGCCGACAATCTCAAATTGATCTGGGTTGTACTTGTCAAGAAAGGTTATAGGCACGCCCATGGCGCCCTCGTGATCCATGGGAATATCCTTTGTCTTGCTGACTTCAATCGCTTCATAATTCACGTAGGACGGGTATTCGTCGGGACTGTACTTCCTGTAAGGAATCAGGTCTTCGTGTCGCTCCTTGAAGTCCAGGTTAGTGAACCAACGAACACCCTTGACGCGAATGTACTTCCTGCCTGCATCATCAATTCTGGACCCCGCTGCGTTGAGGGGGTAATCGTCGGGCACGCCAAATTCCCTGTCTCCGCTGTGTATGCTTGGGCCAAGCCATAGTTCATTATCTGCTATCAGCTTGAAGATTTCCTTGTATGTGATCGCATTCACATTCCCGATAATCAGGAACTTCTTGTTGTGCTTGACAAGCTGGTCCACATATTCACGAAAGAGTGAAAAAGGCGGGTTCGTCACCACGATGTCAGCTTGTTTCAGCAGTTCAATGGTTTCCTCACTGCGGAAGTCACCGTCGCCCTTCAATTGCTTGATGCCAATTTCCTCAGGATCAGGCACGTTGTTCCTGTTCTTGTCTCCGTCATATTCCAGGTAGATGGCCTGTTCACAATCATTCCGACTGAACAGATCCCTTTGCTGATTCTTGTAGCAGGTGGTGATGAGCTTCTCGAGTCCCAACTTCTCGAAGTTGAATGAGAAGTAGTGGAAGAAGTTGCTCACACGCGGGTCGTCGCAGTTGCAGTACACCACCTTGCCGTTGAAGAGCTTCTTGTAGTGCTTCAGCTCCCTCTCGATATCCGGAAGCTGGGTGTAGAACTCGTCCTTTCTTGCACTCTTGGCTCTATGCAAATTTCGATTCTTCGCTTTGTCTACCATTCAATTGTCCGATGTTGTGTCTTTGATGTCGTTAGCGACAATGGTGATCCGTATCCTTGCTCTGCCTGGCCGCATATGTCTGACGTAATGGGGCAAAGGGGTCGATGGGGCAAAGGGGTCGGGGCAAAGGGGTCGGGTACCTTTGATTGCTCCATCGCAACACGAAGTCATTCCCTTGCGAATAGTTACAGTTCCATTCGGCCGACGCCATAGCACATCTACAGTCGATCGGCGCTGTGGTCCAGACATTCTTCTTGGGCAGTGTAGCGAGGGATGGCGGTGTGGTCCAGCGAATCCGGCTGGCTGAACGGGGCATACCTCTGAAACGCGCCATTAGGGTGAGGGGGGATGCCGCACCGGCGGCATAGAAAGGAGAACGGAGAGAGTAGAGAGGAGAAACGGCCGAGACGGCCGAGAAATCAAACGAACCCAAACCCAGAGAATTCCGAGTATTTCCGGAGAGGGCCGCCAGTCCGGCGACGCCCCACTTACTCATCCGTCTTCAAACATTCCTCCAGCGCCAGCACGGCGTACGACGTTACCAGAACGGGCATGTGCTCGTACCAGCGGGGTTCGGTGTTGACCCATGAGCCGTCGGCGGCTTGGCGGGCGTGGAGGGCTTCGATGAGTTCTTCGCGCCAGTTGTGCCGGAGGCCGCGGGCGTCGGTGATGACGGGGTGGCCCCAGGTGCGGAGGGCTTTGGCGAAGACGTGATAGTAGTAGTACAGTCCCTGCTTGGACTGCAGCCGCGGCATGTTGGGGTTGCTGTCGAGCCGCCAGTGCCGGCGGATCCAGCCGTACGCGGCTCGCACGCGCGGGTCGTCGCGCGAGACGTTGGCGTGCAGCATGCTCTTGAAGCCGGCGTAGGTCATGCTGCCGTAGCTGCGAAGCCCGCGGCGGCCGTCGACGATCTGCACGTCGGCCTTGCTCTCGCCGGCCGCGGCGTCGGTCGCCAGACCGGGGGCGTAGACGAAGCCGCCGTCGTTGACGACCTGGGCCCACGCCAGGGGATTGCTCTCGGCGCGATTCTGCGTTCGGGCGAGGAAGATCGCCGCACGGGCGAAGAACGGGCTGTCCTTCGGTACGCCCGCTTCGTGGAGGGCGTCGATGGTGAAGCTGAGGTTGCTCAGATCGGGGCGACCATGGGAGCCGTAGCTGGCGCCGCCGTAGAACGGATGCGCCCGGGTGACGGTTTCGCCGGCCGGGGTTCTGGCGCCGTCGACGATCTGCAGCCCCATCAGGTATTTCACCGCTCTGTCCATCGTCGGGGCGAACTTCGGATCGCCGGCCGCGGCCAGGGCCATCACCGCCACGCTGGTGGTATAGTTCGCCTGGCCGATCTTGGGATCGTAGACCCCCCCGTTCGGCTGGACCGCCGCCAGCATGAACGCGTATCCCTTCGCCACCTGCGGCGACGCGGCCGTATAGTCAGGATGCTGCACCACCGCCTTCAACACCAGACCGGTAATCGCAGGCATACTGAACGGGGCGCCCCACCCGCCGTCGGCGTTCTGACGCGACAGCAGATACGCGACGCCCTCGTCACGATCGGTCGCCGCCACGCGACCGGAAGCCGCACTCAACGGCGCGGCGCCGGGAGCCTCGGGGGCGAGGATCGTCAGGAAACAGACGACTGCGATTGCATGTTGTATCTTCATAAGATTCACTCCCGGCGACCCATCAGGAAGAACGCCAGGGCCGACAATTGAAGAACGGCGGCGACGGCCAGCCAACCCATGGCGATCCAGTAAGTATCGAACTCCTGGGTCGGGGCGCTGACGCCGAGGAACTTGACGAACCCCGCGGCGAAGGCCAACAAGGCCACGCCCTGGAATACGCCGGCGATCAATTGGGTGACGCTGAAATCCGAATGCTGCCGCATCCGCACCGATCGACGCGCCAGCCGAAGCAACTGCTCGAGAATCTCGTTATTGCTCATCGCGCCGACGGCCGCGGCCGAACGATCCGACACGACCGGCGGCTCGGGCTCGGGCTCGGGTTCGGGTTCGGGTTCGGGCTCAGGTTCCGGTTCGGGCTCCGGTTCGGGTTCGAGTTCGGGTTCAATCGGAAGGGTCGATTCACTCGGCATGGCCGCGGCGAGTCGGGCGGGGCCGTCGCCGGCCCGGAGAATCACCCTCGCGGCTTCGACGAGATTGGCCGCGGCGTAGTCGGGCTGCACTGGCCCGTCGGCCGCGTCCTCTTCCGGGTCGCCGGTCAGTACGTGAATGGTGCGGCAGCCGGCGCGACGGCCGGCCTCGACGTCCCTGAGCCGATCGCCCACCATCCAACTGGCCTCCAGGTCGAGGTCGAGTTCGGCGGCCGCCCGGAGCAGCATCCCCGGGGCGGGCTTTCGCTCATCGGATTCGATGGCGTACTCGGGCGCCACGCCCTCGGGATGATACGGGCAGTAGTAAATCGCGTCGAGGTAGGCGCCCTGCTCGCCGAGTTGTCGGCTCAGTTCGGCGTGGATGGCTTCGAGTTCCTCCTCGGTAAGCATGCCGCGAGCGATGCCCGACTGGTTAGTTACGCAGATGAGCTTGTAGTCGGCCTCGGCCAGTCGCCTCAGGGCGCCGGCGACGCCGGGCAGCAGTTGCACGCCCGACGGATCGGAAAGATACCCCGGATCGGCCGTCAATGTGTTGTCACGATCGATGAACACAGCCTTGTCGGTCATCATCGGTGATTCTCCTTCATCTGTCCGCCGCGGCCGCTTCCACCAGTTCGCAAATCGCGTGGTAGGCCACTTGGTGAATCTGCTGGACGGCGAAGCTCCCGTCGGCCGGGGCGATGAAGCAGACGTCGCACAGGTCGGCCATGGCGCCACCGGAGCCGCCGACGAATCCGAGGACTTTTCCGCCCTTGCGATGCGCCGCGGCGATGGCCGCGATTACGTTGGCGCTGTTCCCGCTGGTCGACAGCGCCCACAGCACGTCGCCGTCGCGGACCAGCGCTTCGGCCTGGCGGGCGAAGACGGGCTCGTATCCGTAATCGTTACCGATGGCCGTCAGAATGCTCGTATCGGTACTGAGCGCCACCGCCGGCAGCGCGCGGCGTTCCAGAAGGAACCGGCCGACCAGTTCGCAGGCGATATGCTGGGCGTCGGCCGCCGAGCCTCCGTTGCCGCAGACGAAAACCGTCCCGCCGGCGGCGAGGCATTCATTGAGCATCGCGGCGGCCGCGGCGATCTCGGCGACGTGCGAGTCGCCCAGCCGCCCGACGGCGGCGGCGTGCTCACGAATTCGTTGACGTATCACATTCGGTGGTGTTTCCATAAACCTTCGCGATCTTCTCTATAATGTCGGTAGTAGAGCATCCCTGCTTCAACTCGGCCAGCACCACGCGTCCGCCGGCGGCCTCGACCTCCGCCTGACCGACCACGGCGCCGGCCCAGTCGACGCCCTTGACCAGGACGTCGGGGACGATCCGACGGATCATTTCCAGCGGGGTCGGCTCGTCGAAGACGACTACGTAGTCGACGCATTCCAGCCCCGCCAGCACCTCGGCCCGGTCGCCGGCGCCGACGATCGGCCGGCCGGCGCCCTTATTGGCCTTCACTGATGCGTCGCTGTTGACCCCCACGATCAGCGTATCGCCCTGGCGGCGGGCGAAATTGAGATACTCCACATGCCCGGCGTGGAGGATGTCGAAACACCCGTTGGTCCACACCACCTGCTTGCCGTCGGCGTGAAGCCGCTCGACCTCGGCCACCAACTGCTCGGTGGTGACGACCTTGCCGTGCTGCTGACGTTTGTCGAGGGCGAGCCGCCCGACGACTTCCGAGCGAGAGACGGGGATAATGCCGAACCGCTCGACGGCGAGCCCGCCGGCGACGTTGGCCAACGCGACCGCCACGTCCCACTCGGCTCCGCCGGCCAAGGCCACGCACAGCATGGCCAGCACCATATCGCCGGCGCCGCTCACTTCGTACACCTGCCGCGCCTGGCCGGGAAGCTTTTGGCCCGGACGGCCGGCGGGTTTCAGGTAGGCGCCTTCCTTGTCCAGGGTAATGACCACGCCGTCGGCCCCGGCCGCTTCGATGATCCGCTCGGCGGCTTCATCGAGCGTCGCATCGTCGACGATCTCCACCCCCGAGGCCAACTGGGCCTCGAACCGGTTCGGCGTCAGCAGCGTGCAGCCGCGATATCGGCTGTAGTCGTCGATCAGCGCCGGGTCGACCAACACCGGCACGCCGGCGGCTCGGGCGTCGGCGATGATCTCCGGCGTCGTCTCGGCGGTGATGACGCCCTTGTTGTAGTCTTCCACCGCCAGCACCGAGCAGTCTTTCAGCGCCGCTCCCACGGCCTGCCGCAACGCCTCGCGGGCGCCGGGGGCCAGCGGCGACGTATCTTCATCATCGACGCGGACCATCTGCTGCGGATGTCGATGCTGCGCCAGCCCCACCATCCGGCTCTTGGTGGTTGTGGGCCGGTCGTCGAGTCGAATCAGCCCTTCGGTTTCGCCGCCGCACGCTTGGATCATACCGGCCAATTGGTCGCCGTTGGCGTCGGCGCCGATGACGCCGATGCAGCGGGCGGTCCCGCCGAGGGCGAGAATATCGGCCGCGACCGATCCGGCGGCCCCGCAGAAGCTCTCGCGCCGAACGACGCGAAGCACCGGCACCGGGGCCTCGGGGTTGATGCGCTCAACGTCGCCGTACACGTACCGGTCGAGCATGAAATCGCCCACCAGAGCGACGCGAGGACGGCCGAGGGAGCCGAGAAATTCCAATAAGTCTTGCATGGCGAAATTGTAATGCACGTACGTGGGGTTTGCAATCAGGCGAAGTGGGCAATCGTAGGAGACTGGCGGGCGCCCTCGGGAGAATCCAATCACACACCGGTCACAAATCCCCCAAGAAAGATATTGACTCGCGGCGGTAACATCCGTAAAGTATTCGACTTCTTACTGAAGCGTAGTTCATCCGCATGGAGCGTCCCCTTCGGGGGAGCCGGCAAGCAGATCGTGGCCGCTTGCTGGGGCTTCCGGATGAAACCTCTGCCGCGGCCTGAAGTTGTGTCTTTATTTGCTGTACACTGAAGCGCTTTACATAGCGGCGTCGACAGCCGCGTATGTTCTCGCTACCCGGTGGTGTAATGGTAACACTGGAGGTTTTGGACCTCCTATTCCAGGTTCGAGTCCTGGCCGGGTAATTCTCGGTACTCCGGCCGATTGGGGCCGATTGGGTTTGCCAGACGATACATGAGCACGACAGCGATCATCCTGGCCGCGGGCAAAGGCACACGCATGATGTCTGCGCTGCCCAAGGTGCTGCACAAGATCTGCGGCCGGCCCATGCTGGCCCACGTGATGGACGCGTGCCGCCAAGCGGGCTGCGATCGGCTGATCTGCGTGGTGGGGTTCGGTTCCGACCAAGTTCGTGAGGCGTTCGCCGACGACACCGACGTGGTGTGGGTCGAGCAGACCGAGCAACTGGGGACCGGGCACGCCGTGATGATGTGCTCGGAGCATCTCGCCGCTCTCGACGGCGCCGTTATGGTCGTCGCCGGCGACGGCCCGCTGCTGCGGAGCGAGACCCTTACCGAATTGCTGGACGCCCACCGTCAAGCCGACGCGGCCTGCACGCTGGCGACCTGCATCCTCGACGACGCCATGGCCTACGGCCGCATCGTTCGCGACGATAAGGGCGAACTGGTGGGCATCGTCGAATACCTCGACGCCGACGACCCACAACGGGCGATCGGGGAAGTGAACGTAAGCTTGTACTGCTATGACGCTCCGCGACTGCGGGAGGTGCTGGGCCGACTGAGCAACGACAACGCCAAAGGTGAGTACTACCTCACCGACACGTTGGAACTGCTCCGGTCCGCCGGTCATACCCTCGCTGCGGTTCCGGCCGTTCCCCCTCGCGATGTATTGAGTATCAACGATCGCGTCCAGTTGGCTGAGGTCAACGCCCTGATGCAGCAGCGTGTGCAACACACGCTGATGGTCGCCGGCGTGACGATCGAACAGCCGACCACGACGTGGATCGATCCGAGGGCCGAGGTCGGCGCCGACACCATCGTGCGGCCCAACACCGTCCTGGACGGTCACTGCCGCATCGGTCGCGGCTGCGTGGTAGGCCCGTTCGTCCACCTCGCGGCCGCCGAAGTCGCAGACAATACGGTCGTGGAGCATACGTATGGATGATCTGAAACTCTTTTCGGGCAGGGCCCATCCGGACCTGTCCAAGCGAGTGAGCGAATACCTCAACGTGCCGCTGGGGCAGGTGAGCATCAGCCCCTTCCCCGACGGCGAACTGCTGGTCAAACTCGAAGAAGACGTTCGCGGTCGCGATGTGTACATTATTCAGCCCACCTGTCAGCCGGTGAACGAAACGCTGATGGAACTGCTGATTTTCCTCGACTGCGCCCGCCGGGCCTCGGCGGCGCGGGTCACGGCGGTGATCCCCTACTTCGGCTACGCCCGCCAAGACCGCAAAGACGCCGGACGCGTGCCGATTACGGCCAAACTCGCCGCCAACCTGATCTCGGCGGCCGGCGCCGATCGGACGCTGGCGATGGACCTGCACGCCGCCCAGATTCAGGGCTTCTTCGATATCCCCGTCGACAACCTGCTCAGCGAGCCGGTTCTCAGCGGATACTTCGCCGAATACCAAGGCGAGAATCTCACTGTGGTCAGCCCCGACGTCGGCAACGTCAAGCGGGCCACCGTGTACGCCAAACGCCTCGGCGCCGAGTTGGCCATCGTCACCAAGCGTCGCATCAGCGGCTCCGAGACCGAGGTCGGCCATATCATCGGCGAGGTCGAGGGACGATCGGTGCTGATGATCGACGATATGATCTCGACCGCCGGGACGATCTGCAACGCCGCCCGATTGGTGAAGGAACGCGGCGCGACGCGAATCGTCGTCGGCGCCACACATCCGGTGCTGTGCGGTGCGGCCGTCGAACGGCTGAAGGCTTCACCCATCGACGAGGTCGTCGTCACCGATACGATCCCGGTCTCGGAAACGACGGCTAAGGCCATCGGCAAGATCAAGATCCTCAGCGTAGCCCAGTTGCTCGGCGAGGCGATTCGCCGAATTCACAATAACGAGTCGGTAAGCAGTTTGTTCCTGAAAGACGTTTAGCAAACAGCAAACGGCAAACAACAAACAACAGACAAAAGTGAACCCCGCTCCCGCAGCGGTCGGCGGCGTCTCGTCGATCGGTCGGTGAAGGACAATCGAAAACGACAGTGGAGGCATTCCATTCATGGAAGCACTAAAAGGAATCGCCCGAGAGAAGCTCGGCACCCGCGAAACCCGTAGGCTTCGACGGGCCGGTAAAACGCCGGGGATCATCTACGGCCATGGCGGAGAGAACATCTCGTTCGCCGTCGAAACGCACGATCTGAACCTGCTGCTCAAGCACGGCGAGCGACTGGTGAAGATGGAGATCGGCGGCGACGAGGACAACTACCTCGTCAAAGCCCTCCAACGCGACGGGTACGACAACGAGATCATCCACGTCGACTTCACCCGGGTCAACTTGGACGAGAAGGTCGAACTGACCGTCCCGATCACGCTGAAGGGAACCCCGGTCGGCGAAGCGGCCGGCGGCGTTCTCAGCCCGGGCGTCACCGCCCTGACGATCAGTTGCCTGGTGACGCAGATCCCCGAAGAGATCGTCGTCCGTGTCAACGACATGGTCGTCGGCGACGTGCTTCGCGTCCAAGACCTGCCCGCCGTTGAAGGCAGCGAGGTCCTCACCGACGCCCAGGCGATTATCGCCACGTGCCGCCTGATGGCCGAAGAAACCGAAGACGAAGAAGTCGAAGGCGAAGGCGAAGAAGGCTCCGAGCCGGAAGTCATCGGCAAGGGCAAGGGCGAAGACGAAGAGTCCGAAGGCCAGGAGTAGGCCCAACGGCAAGCTATGGGCCAGACAAACGCCCACTTCGTCGTCGGACTTGGCAACCCGGGCCGCCGGTACCGCCGTACGCGGCACAACCTCGGGTTCATGGTGGTGGAACGACTGGCCGAACTGTGGTCGGCCGGGCCGCCCCGACGGGCCTTCGACGGGCTGCTGTGGGACGTTCGCGTCGGCCCGCACCGAGTGGTGATGCTGGAGCCGATGACGTTTATGAACCGCTCCGGCGGTTCGGTCGCCCAGATGGCGAGGTTCTACAAGGCCGCGGCCGAAGAGATTCTGGTCGTCTTGGACGATTTGGCGTTGCCGCCCGGTAAGGTTCGGATTCGCCCGAGCGGATCGGCCGGCGGACACAACGGCCTCGCCGACATATTGAAGGCGCTGGGCACGCAGGATACGCCCCGGTTGCGACTGGGGATCGGCCCGTCGCCGCCGCCGATGGACTCGGCAGATTACGTGCTGGGCAAGATGAACGAAGATGATTTGGCCTCGGCCAATGAGGCGATCGCCGCGGCTGTTGCGGTTGTGACCGATTGGCTCGAAGTCGGAACCGATGAAGCCATGAATAGACATAACTGACAGTTTGGATACCCGAAGGCTGACCAACCCTTGTGCCGGTCGCAGCGAAGCGCCGGCCCAGGCGGAGGACAAGAACTTGAAAACGTATGAAGGTATGTTCCTGCTGGATGTCGGGGCGACCAACTTTGAAGAGGCCGTCAAGCCGATCCAGACGGTGTTGGAACGCAACAAGGCCGAAATCGTCCAGATGCGAAAATGGGACGAACGGAGGCTCGCCTACGAGATCAAAGGCCGACGACGCGGGCTGTACGTCCTGACGTATTTCCAGGCCGACCCCGAGGCGGTCACCAGCATCGAGCGCGATGTGCATCTCAACGAGGCGATTCTCCGCGTGCTGATTCTGTCGGCCGACCACATCGCCAAGGACAAGATGGACGCTCTGACCCCCGCCGAAGCCGAAATGGCCCGGCGAGAGAACGAAGCCAAAGCCGCTGAAGCCAAAGCCGCCGAAGCCAAAGCCGCCGAAGCAGCCAAAGCCGCTGAAGCAGCGGCCGCCGAAGCAGCACCGGCTGAAGAGGCGCCGGCTGAAGAGGCGCCGGCTGAAGGGGCTCCCGCAGCCGCCGAGCCCGTTACTGCCGAAGCGCCCGTCGCCGACGCCGCGCCTGCGGTCGAAGCGCCTGCGGTCGCCGCACCTGCGGTCGCCGCACCTGCGGTCGCCGCGTCTGCGGTCGAAGCACCTGCGGAGCCGGCCGTCGAAACCGCTACCGAAGCGACCGACGACAAGCCCGCCCAATAGCGAGCCGATCCGACGTAAAACAAAGCGTTTGATCGTCGCCGGCGTGAGGCGGGCGGGTCTTTGACGCCGCCCAGAGAGGAGAGAGTCTGTGGCAAGCTACAACAAGGTAATACTGGTGGGCCGCTTGACGCGTGATCCGCAGCTTTCGTATCTGCCGAGCAAGACGCCGGTCTGCGAGATCGGCCTGGCCGTGAACAATCGCTGGCGAGACCGCGAAGGCCAGACACGCGAAGATGTGTGTTTCATCGATTGCAGGTGTTACGGCCGCCAGGCCGAGACCCTGAACCAATACCTGAGCAAAGGCCGTCAGCTCCTGGTGGAAGGCCGGCTCGAACTGGACCAATGGGAGACCCCCGAAGGCCAGAAGCGAAGCCGACACCGGGTGTTCGTCCAAACGTTCCAGTTCCTCGACGGCGGCCAAGGTGGCCAAGGCGGCCAAGGCGGCGGTGGCGGCCAAGGCGGCGGTGGCGGTCAAGGCGGTGGCGGTCAAGGCGGTGGCGGCGGATACTCGCAGGCTCCGCGTTCCGGCGGCGGATACTCAGGCGGCGGCGCCCCCTCAGGCGGCGGCGCCCCCTCAGGCGGCGGCGCTCCCTCAGGCGGCGCTCCCTCCGGCGGCGGCGCTCCCTCCGGCGATGGATACCCGTCTCCCGGCGGTCCGCCCCCGCCCAAAGACGATTATCCCCCCGAGCCGGGCGGCGAGGACATCCCGTTCTAGGTTGTGAGCGGATGTCGCAGAGCAGACCCTTAATCGACGCAAGAAAGGTATATGAGAGATGGCAAGATTCAAAGGCCGAGGCAAGCCCCGGGGCAAGAAGAAGAAGCGTTTCCGCGAACAGAACAAGTGCCGATTCTGCCGCGAGAAGATCGAACAGATCGACTACAAGGACACTCCGACGCTTCAGAAGCTTACCACCGAGCAAGGCAAGCTGTTTGGTCGCAAGCGTAGCGGCAACTGCGCCAAGCACCAGCGTAGCAGCCGGCGTGCGATTAAGCTGTCGCGATTCATCGGCCTGATGCCCTACACCGGCTAAGACCGACACAATCAGGCAAGACGCAACGGCCCCGTTCGTCGCCGGCCCCGGTGGCCGCGGCGGCGCGCCGACTGAACCGACGCCGGGCGGCAGGGTCGCCCCAGGCGTCTTGGCCGGTCCGGCAAGACCGGTCGAAGACAACCAAAGCAATGAGGTAGAGACGCATGAAGATCATGCTATGCGAGAACGTGCCGTATCTTGGGATGATCGGCGAGGTGGTCGAGGTTAAGGACGGCTATGCCCGCAACTATCTGCTGCCCCACGGTTTGGCTGCTGAGCCAACCGCCGGCAATCTCAAGCGGATCGAGGCGGAGAAGGAAGCCTACTTGGCCCGCGTGGCCAAGGAGAAGGCCGAGATCGAAGCGCGAGCCCAACTGGTCGACGGCAAAGAGATTACGATTGCCGCTCGGGCGAACGAGGAAGGCCACCTGTACGGGTCGGTCGGCCCCGCCCAGATCGTCGAAGCGTTGGCCGCGGCCGGTATCGTCGTCGACGAGAAGGACATCGTCCTTGACGAGCCGTTCCACACATTGGATAAATATGATATCAAGCTCAACTTCGGCCACGAAGTGACCGCCACGGTCGGCGTTTGGATCGTCCCGGTCCGCGACGAGTCCGATGAAGACGCCGGCGGGCGCAATGAGCAGAGCGATCAGGCTGACGAAGCGGAATCGAACGAGTAGAGTCGCGGGCGCTAGCGGTGGAGTGCTATGAGTGTCGCGCCGTTTTCCAATTCTGATGCGCAGCAGCTAACGCGCATCCCGCCCCAGTCGCGTGAGGCGGAGATGTGCGTGCTGGGCGCGATGATCATCGACTCGACGTCGATCGATATCATCGTGCAAGTGGTGACGGGCGATCAGTTTTACAACCCCGCCCACGCTGTGATTTACCAAGCCCTGACGGACATGAGTTCGGCGACCAAGCCGATCGACCTGGTCACGCTCCGCGACGAGTTGGACCGCGGCAAGACGCTCGAATCGATCGGCGGGGCCGACTATCTCGTCGCCCTCGTCGACGGCGTACCCAACGCCGCCAATATCGAGTATTACGGCCGGATCGTCCGCGACAAGGCCCTGTTGCGGAACTTGATCCAGGCGACCACCGAGTTGTGCCGCGAGGCGTACGACTCGACCGAAGACGCCGCGATTGTCATCGACCGGGCCGAGAAACGCATCTTCGAACTGGCCACCACCCACATCAGCGACACGTTGACGGTCGTCGGCGACGTGATCGACGAGACCTTCGAGCAACTGCAGGCCCGCGACGGCTCGATGACCGGCGTGCCGACGGGGTATACCGAACTGGACAAGCTCACGTCGGGCTTCCAACCCGGGGAGATGATTATCGTCGCCGCTCGCCCGTCGATGGGCAAGACCACCTTCGCCCTCAACGTGGCCGAGTACATGGCCGTGGTGGAGAAGCAGCCCGTACTGGTGTTCTCGCTGGAAATGGCCCGCCATCAACTGGTGCAGCGGTTCCTGGCCTCGCGCGCGAGGTTCGACCTGTCGAAAATGCGCCGCGGCGCCCTGGAGATGGACGATTGGACCCAACTACAGGCGGCGGCCGGAGATCTGCACGATGCCCCGATCTTCCTCGACGATAGCGCCGAGATCACCATGCTGCAGATTCGGGCCAAGGCCCGGCGACTGAAGGCCCGCCATGACATCAAGTGCATCTTCATTGACTATCTGCAGTTGATCACCCCCTCCAGCGGCGAGAGCCGTCAGGTGCAGGTCAGCGAAATGTCGCGGAACCTCAAGGCCCTCGCCCGGGAACTGAACATTCCGGTGGTCACGCTGGCCCAGTTGAACCGGGCGGTCGAGGATCGCGTCGGCCACAGGCCTCGGATGAGCGACCTTCGCGAGTCCGGCTCCATCGAGCAGGACGCCGACGTCATCGGCCTGCTGCACCGGCCCGGCTACTACGAGCAGAAAGGCGACGTCGACAGCGACGTCGACCTGAACATGGCCGAGCTGATTATCGACAAGCAGCGAAACGGCCCCACCGGCGTCGTGAGACTCACCTTCATCTCCGAATGCACGCGGTTCGAGAACTACCACACCGACGACGGCAGGCATTGAACGGCGAATATCGAATATCCAACACGGAATTTGGAATTTGCAAGTAAAGGCGGCAGCAACGACAAAAGCAACGGCGACAGCCACCACAACACAAACCGCGACAGCGAACCGC
>CBDVCA010000068.1:0-15403 GCA_965372365.1 uncultured bacterium | reverse complement strand
CGCGAATCTCCGCATCGGCCAGCGACACCTGCACCCGACCGGCGTGGCCGCCTCCTGAGCCGATGTCGGTGGTGATCGATTGGACCAGTTCCTCACGACCGCAGTCGGCGACCACCTTGCGAGCGCCGGCGAGCAGACGTTCCATAACCGCTTCGGTCTTCGCCACCGGCGACCCGTACGGCAGCACCACGTTGACCAAGGCGTAGTCCGACTCGGACACGGGGAACAACTGGAATCCCATCCGCCCGCTGCGGGCGTACGCCAACGACGTAACCAGTACGCACAGCGAGAGCACGACCGTCGTTACGCGATGACGAAGCGCAAACTGCAGCGCGGGGCCGTAGCCGCCGCGGACCCATCGCCGAAAGCCGTCGCTGAAGGCCTGCTGCTTCCGGTGCAGCCAGCCGGACAGGCCGCGACGGGCGCGGTCTCGCTGGTGGCCGAGGTGGGCGGGCAGGATGAACAGACTCTCGGCCAGCGAGATCAGGAACACGGTGCACACGACGATGGGGATCATACTGAAAATCTTGCCCATCGTACCGGGTATGAAGTAGATGGGCATGAACGCCACGATATTGGTCAAGATACTGAACGTCACCGGCGTCGCCACTTCACGGGCGCCCCGGATGGCCGCGGCCAGGGGCGGCATTCCCTCCTGGCGATAGTGATACACGTTCTCGCCGACCACGATGGCGTCGTCGACCACGATGCCCAACGCGATGATGTAGGCGAACAGCGAGACCATATTGATCGACACGTCGGTCGCCGGCAGGAACAGGAACGACCCGAGGAAGGAGATGGGGATCCCCATCATCACCCAGAAGGCCAGACGGGCTTCAAGGAACAGTCCGAGCGTCACCAGGACCAGGGCCAACCCGATCGCGCCGTTCTTGAGCAGGAGGTTCACACGTTGGCGGTAGTGGGCCGAACGATCGTTCTCGACGGCCATCTTGACCCCCGGCGGCAGCCTCGACTCGAACTCGCTGATCTTCCGATAGCAGGCGTCGGAGACTTCGATGGGCGTCTGGTCGCCCACGCGGAACACGTTCAACTTCACCGCCGGCAGACCGTTGTACAGCGAGTACCGATCGGTGTCCTGAAAGCCGTCGTCCACTCGAGCGATATCGCCGAGAAGCACCTCGCTGCCTTCGTCGGTGGCGATAATGGGCAACGCGGCGAACTCGACCCCGGTGTCGCAACGCTCGGTCACGCGGACGAGAATCTCGCCACTATCGGTCTTCAGGCCGCCGCCGGGCAGATCGACCGACGCCTGACGAAGGCGCGACGCCACCTCGTCGAGCGTGAGGCCGTACCGACGCAGGTTCGCCTGGGAGATCTCGATCCCGATCTCCAAAGGCGGAATCGCCTCCACGTCCACTTGCGTAATCGAAGGGTCCTGGAGGAACTGATCGCGGGCTTGCTCGACCAACTCGTGCAAGACCTTCGTCGATACGTCGCCGTAGAGAATCACGGTGCAGACGCCTCGTCGGAACGTCAGAACTCTCACCCGCGGAGCCTCGGCGTCGACCGGGAACGTGGAGATCCGATCCACCTCGGCCTGAACCTCCTGGCCCACCGTCTGAGGATCGGCTCCGGTCAGCAGTTCCACCGTCACCCGCCCGGAACCCTCGTAGGCCGCCGAGATGATCTGATCGACGCCTTCGATGTTACGCACGGCCTCTTCGATCACCAGCAGTACGCCGTCTTCCACCTCTTCAGGGCTGGCGCCCGGATAGGCCACCGAGACGGCCACCGCATCGATCTCGATGGGAGGGAAAACTTCCTTCTTCATATGCAGAAGGGCCAGCACCCCCCCCAGCAGGCACATCGCCATCACCAGGTTGGCCGCGACCGAATGACCGGCCATCCAGCCGATGGGACCGTGAGTCTTATCTGCAGGAAGCTTGTGCGTCATTTCTTATCTCCCGGCCTGGCCGACTCGGGGCGTCGGGCGCTGGGGCCATCGGCCGCGAGTTTGCCGTCGCCGACGCCGGGCGAGTCGGCCGTGCGAAGGGCCATTCGCCCCACCGCCCCGGCCAAGTCGCTGGTGACGAGCTGGTCGCCGGCGGCGAGGCCGTCGTCAACGTAGACGGAGTCCTTGTCGCTGAAGAGAACTTGAACCTTTCGCACGTCGAGGACATTCTCATCGGTCATCACCCACACGCTGTCGCCGTCTCGAAGCGACGTACGGGGCACGCGAATGACATTCTCCAAGGCGTGGCCTTCAATCTCGACCTCCACGTAGGCGCCGAGCAACAGCGGCCGCGACGCGCCGGCGTCGGAGGCGAGGTCCAGCGGATCGCTCACCGTCACCAGCACCCGCGCCAACAATCCTTCCGGCTCCAACTCGGCCATCAGCCGGGTCGTCACGCCGTCGCGATGCACGCCGTCGCCCCAGGCGCTGGCGTGATACACGCGAACGACCGAGCCGGTCTCATCGGCCGACCGGGGCGCGTTGATCCATCGCAGCTTGCTCAGCGGAACCAGCACTTCGATCCAGTACTCCTCGACGCCGACCAGCGAGGCCAGCGAGGCGCCCTTGGCGGCGTGCGAACCCAGGTCGATACTGTGCGATTGGACCATGGCCTCAAACGGCGCCACGACGTGCGTTCGCGCCAGGTCCAGACGCGCCTGGGCCAGCGAGGCCTCGGCCGCCGCGACCGCCGATTTCGCCTTCGCCAGTTGGGGCTTACGCAGAAGCAAGTCGCGACTGTCGACGGGAATATCCCGGCCGAACAACTCGTACTCCGACTGTGCGACCGACTGCTCGCCCATCTCCATATCGAGATCGGCCTGCACCTTGGCGAGGTCCGCTTCACTCCGGAGTACGGCCAATTCATAGTCGGTCGGGTCGACTTGGCAAACCACGTCGCCGGCGCCGAATCGTCCGCCGGGGGCAAGTTTCTCGCTGACGGAGATCACTTCGCCGCCGACTTGGGCCGACAACTCGATACTGCGAGCCGGGATCACCACGCCCATCGCACGGATCACCACCTGCTGACGCGTACGCTCCACGCGTTGGACTTCGACCAGCGTGGCGTCGGCCTTAGGGGGCTGGCGATGGGCCTTGGGCTTATGGGTGAGCCAATACCACGACAAGGTCGCGGCGACGGCCACGGCGACCAGGACAATCACAACACGCAGCGTCGCGCCGATCCACGCCAGGGACGAAGGTTGGCTCGTCGGGTATTCTTTCATCGGTGTCTGGTTCTCTTCTGACATCATTCTGACATCATGATGATCTCTCGGGGGTGTTCTGCGGTTCAATCGGCTCGCCGGTCGTCTCGGGGATCGTGTCGGCGACGGGCTCTGCGGGGCCGTCGACTTTCTGGGCGGCCGGCCGGGTCAGCGGGAAGCCGCCAGCGAGGGCCCGGTATAGATTGATGCGAAATTGCACCAGCTCGCGACGGGCTCGCAGATGCGTTCGCTGCAATCGCTGATGCGAAAGCAGGGTTGTCAGGTAGCGGGTGAAATCACCGCTACCTTTGGCGTATGCGTCAAGCGTCTGCTGGGTCGCCTGCCGCGACAGTTCCAGTTGCTTGGTCAGGCTCGCGACGTACTGGACCTGCCCGGCTTCGGCGGCCAAGGCGTTCTCGACTTCCAGAATCGAGGTCAGCACGACCTGGCCGTAGGCGTTGAGACGCTCGGAGACCACCGCCCGCGTCCGCTCGACCTCGGCTTTGCGCCGGCCGCCGTCGAACAGCGGCGCGACCATATTGGCCATCAGCGACGCAAACCAATTATCGAACAGGTCATGTAGCTGCTCGACCGAGGTGTCGGTCCGGGCGATCAGACTCAGCTTGGGGAACCGATCGGCGATCGCCGCCGCCACCCTGCGATCGGCCGCTTGAACCCGGAGTTCGGCCTTGCGAACGTCCGGCCGCCTGCGGATCAACTCCGCCGGCATCCCGGTTCGCGGCAGCGGCGACGGGTCCGGCAGCGAAGCAGGCGACACGAAATCCAACTCCCCCGGAGGCCGACCGGTGAGCACCGCCAGTTGATTGGTCGCCGTTTCGATCGCCGATTCGACCAAGGCTCGGTCGCCCTTGGTCGACTCGAGCACCTGCTGCTGTTGCAGCAAGTCGGCGGCGACGACCTGTCTGCGGCTGAACTTCAACTCGACAATCGCCAGGTGCTTCCGGTTGGTTTCAATCTGCTGGTCCAGAATCACCAACTGACCCTCCAACTCGGCGAGCCGATACCACAGGCTGACGATCTCCGCCGAAAGCGTGATCGCCGCGGCGTCGAGATCCTCCGCCGTAGCGAGCACGTCCAAGCGTTCGGCATCACGGGTCGATCGGACCCGACCCCACAGGTCGACCTCGTACCCAACCCGTACGCCCAGACCGTAGCTAGTGTTGTACAACCTCGGGTGGCCGGCCCATTTGTCGACATGACGCGAGTATCCGGCCTGGCCGTCAACGCTGGGATAGAGCGGCGCCCCACTCTTGACGGCGATCGCCGTGGCCTGGTCCAGCCGGTCCCACGCGGCCCGGAGCGTGAAGTTCTCACCCAGAGCCTGCTCGACAACGGCGTCGAGATTCGCATCCCCGAAAACCGTCCACCATGTGTCGGGGGTGGTCGCGTCGCCGGCGGCGCTGAAGGCCGACGGAACCGCCAACGGGGGGTGAACCTGCACGGCCTTGAGGGCGCAGGCCGACAACAAGGCCGGAAGAATCAGCAGGAGGACCGTCGCTCTTACGCGCGCTAAAAATTTCGGTTCAATCAAGGGGGGACTCCATCATGTCGGCGGTTTCGTTGTCAATCTCGCTTCGCATCTGCCGGATGCCGGCCAGCGAGAAGCGGGTCACGTGATCGGCCAGTTCGGCGGTGGACAGTTTCAGCGATATCAGGTGGGAGTGAGCCAACATCGCGGGAAAACTACGACAACGACGCTCGGGCATCAGCAAGTGCAGGCACTGGGCCACAATGCTGCGCGTGCACAGGTGCACCTGCGACGGCGAAGCCGCCGGGCCCAGCAACTCGCCCACAATGCCCGCCAGCTTCTCATGGACCGGCGTGAGGCATTCCCGTATGCCCTCGTCAAGCAAACCGGTCGGGTTGGCCAGTTCCTTGTGGAGGATCTCGAAGTTGTGATTGGCCGGGTCTCGCAACCGGCTCATCAACACCAACACCCTCCCGCCAAGCCGCTGCGGGGCCGGAGCGTCGGCCGATACGCCGGCGTCGTCGGGATAAGCCGCCGCGACACGCTCGTACCCCTGCCGCCACGCGGCCACATAGAGGTTCTCCTTGCTGCGGAAGTAGTAATTCACCGCGGCCACATTGGCGCCGGCGGCCTCGCAAATCTCCGCGATCGTCGCCTCGTGGTAGCCCTTGGCCGCGAATATCTCCGCGGCGCTGGCCAACAAGGCCGCTTCGGTGTCACGTGAGCTGTCGTTCGCTCGTTCCATACAGCAATCTCCAATAGCCCAACGCATAATTCAAATGGCTATTTCAAAAATCAGTTTAGAATATTCCATCTCCACTGCAAGAGAAAACATGATGTAGGGGACTGGCTCCCAAGGAACCTGTCTCCTGCGGCGGCCACCCATCTTTCCGAGACCCTAAGCCATTCACCATACATACGTTACACCAATATCCTTCGGCCTGTCCTACCGGCAAGAAATTCGACCGTCCGCCAACCTATAATTTCTCTATGGGGTTTCTTTTGTGCCGATGATCGCCTGGGGGGAGCATACGCATGGCCGAAACGATGGTTGTCTTGACCGAGCCGGGACGGGTCGCCGCTGAACTCCGCTGGGCGCAACGGGTTGGAGCGGCGTGCGGCTCCGATCGCCTGGTTGTGGTTTGCTGTCGCATCGACGCCGAAACCGAACCGCTCCATCCGGTGGACCCCGACGGAACCGAGCACTGGGATTTCGGCTTGGCCGGCGAGGCGATTGAGGCGGCCGAATCGCTGGACGGCATTGCGACCGACGTTCTGTTCATGCGCGATCCGGAGCCGGCCGACACGATCATTCGTGAGATCCGCCGCCGCGATATTCACAGCTTGGTCATCGCCGCCGACGGCCTGTGGCCAGCCGAGGCGCCTCAGTCCCAGTTGGTCGGAAAACTGCTGCGTTCAGCCCCCTGCCGGGCCGTCCTGCTGGACCCCAACGGAACCGACGGGCGATCGTGCACGTCGGTGGCCGCGTCCATGGGACGCCCGGGGGCCGGCGGCGCTCTCCAGTTGGCCGCGGCGGTCGCGGCGGCGGGAGAGGGAGCGGCTGCAACGGTCGTCCCCGTGCTGGCGGTTGCGGAGTTCAGCGAAGACGCCGCGGCCGTCGGCCGGCGCGAGTTGGCCATGTTCCTGCGCGATGCGGGAATCGACGAATCGACCCCGGGTGTCGAGCCGAAGGTGGCCTTGGCCGACGCCTACCCCGAGGGCATCCTGCAGGGGGCGGCCGGTTGCGACCTTGTCGTGATCGGTGGCGGCGGCGGGCGGATCTTGCGGGAGCTTCGCACCACCGAGCGCGCCTTTCATCCGGCCGGCGCGGCCCCCGCCCCGGCGATCGCCGTATGCCGACCCGCCCCGCGGAAGTACCGAAGGCTGAAACATCTTCGAGCCGCGGCCAAGGCCTGGCTGCCCGAACTGGCCCTGGCCGATCGCATCCAACTGTTCGAACGCGTTGGGGGCGGAGCCCGATGGAACGCCGATTTCGCGATCATGATCGGCCTGGCGACGGTCATCGCCTCGCTGGGGCTGAAGATCGACTCGATTCCGGTGATCATCGGAGCCATGCTGGTGGCGCCGCTGATGACGCCGCTGATCGGCGCCGGCCTGGCGCTGGCCCAGGGCAACGTGGGCCTGTTCCGCCGGTCGATCACCGCGACGGTCCTCGGCCTGATCACCGGCCTGACGCTATCGACGCTCGTCGGCCTGGTGACGCTCAAGGGCGACTTGCCGCTGGAGGTGGCCGTTCGCGGCCAGCCCCATCTACTGGACCTGCTCATCGCCTTGGCCTCCGGCATCGCGGCGGCCTACGCCTTCAGCCGAGCCACCGTCGCCGAGGCCGTCGCCGGCGTCGCGATCGCCGCGGCGTTGGTGCCGCCCCTGGCGGCGGTGGGCATCGCGCTGTCGTACGGCCGGATCATCGTCGCCGAAGGGGCCGCCATTCTCCTGGTGACCAATCTGGCGGCGATCATTCTCGGAGCGGCCCTCACCTTCAGCGTCCTCGGCGCCCGGGGCACGCGGATCCGCGTGAAGCCGACCACGTGGGTCCGCCGCGTCGTGTTGGCCCTGGTGGTTCTGGTCGTCCTGCTGCTGCTGCCGCTGGGGGTCGGCCTGGCCGACAAGATGGCCGCCGGACAGGTGCGGCCGATGGCGTTCCCGCTGTCCAAGCGTGTGCGAGACGCGATCAAGGCCCGCGTCGACATCGCTCCCGGAGTCGACATTGTAATGATGGGCCGCTCGGGCGTGACCGAGATCAACACAATAGCGATCCTACTGTCGGCCGATCGCCCGGTCGCCGGGACACTGACCGACGACCTCAGAGACATCGTCAGCGGTATCCGCGGCCGCGGGACGACCGCCCGCATCATGGTTCTGCAGAAGGCGGCGATCCACGACGATCGGCCGGAGGATCCGCCGACCAAGAACGTCTCGACGCCGGCCTCCGGAAAAAGCAGGCTCATGGCGGATTAGCGGGGAGTGGGTCGGATGAGCGCTTGCCGTTACTAGCCCCCCGCAGTGCGGGGGGTCGAAAGACGTGTGAACCTACGATCTATGGATCCACCTGCCACTTCGGGACAATCGACATCGAAGGTACCGCGGGAGCACCATCGGTCCAGCGACCCCCTGCACTGCAGGGGGCTAGTAACGGCAGATCGTTGACCACGAGGATTCCCCGCTAATCCGTCATGAACCGAAAAAACAACCCGCCGTAATGACCGCGGCCGGCGCCGGCGATACAATGGCGGGATGAAGATCATACTCGCACCCGATTCGTTCAAAGGTTCGCTGACCGCCGCGGAGGCCTGCGCGGCGATGGCCGAAGGTATCGGTCGCATCGACGCCGATATCGAGACCCTGGCCGTCCCCATGGCCGACGGCGGCGAAGGCACAACCGACGCCCTCGTGACGGCGACCGGTGGTCGCATGATCGACGTAGCGGCCACAGGGCCGTTGGGCGAACCGATGACCGGCCGGTTCGGCTTGCTGGGCGACGGGGCGACCGCCGTGGTGGAGATGGCCGGGGTCAGCGGGCTGCCGCTGGTCGCGCCGGACCGGCGTAACCCACTGCACACCACCACCTACGGAACCGGCGAGCTGATGGCCGCGGCGTTGGCGGCCGGGGCGACCCACCTGATCGTCGGGATCGGGGGATCGGCCACCACCGACCTCGGCGCCGGAATGGCCCAGGCGATGGGGGTGCGGTTCTTCGACGCCGATGGGGTCGAGATGACCGAACCGATGACCGGCCGGCGATTGGCCGACGTCGAGGGCGTCGATCTCTCCCGGCTACACCCCGGCGTCGCCGGCTGCCGAATCGACGTGGCCTGCGATGTGGACAACCCCCTGCTCGGCCCTCGCGGAGCCGCGGCCGTCTACGGCCCACAGAAGGGCGCATCGGCCGACGACGTGGTCACATTGGAGGCCAATCTCGCACACACCGCGACGATTATGGAAAAGGCCATCGGCCGATCTGTACGCGACACGCCCGGCGCCGGAGCCGCCGGAGGGCTGGGGGCGGGTTTGCTTGGGTTCTGCGACGCTGCGCTCATGTCGGGCGTCGATATCGTCCTGGCCGCGGCGGACCTCGCCGGCCGCGTCTCCGGCGCCGACCTGGTCATCACCGGCGAAGGGAAGATCGACGCCACCACCGCCAACGGCAAGACCATCAGCGGCGTCGTCCGCGTCGCCTCGGCGGCCGGGGTCCCGGTCATCGCCTTCGCCGGTCGCGTCGAGAACGCCGAGGAGGCCGCGTCGCTGCACCTGCAATCCGTCCACGCCATCGCCCCGGCCGACATGCCCACCGAGCAAGCCATGGCCGATGCGTATCGCCTGCTGGCCGACGCAACCGAACGCGTCATCGGCGAACGGACACACCCCGACTGAACGCCCGGGACCGTATCAACATGGGGCTCCGCCGGCGCGTACCGATGGCCCTGACCGAATTAGTTGGGATCCTTCCCCCAGTCCCCTCACATCAGATACCGAACGTCACCAGCACCTGGGAATCGGCTCCGATTCGGAACTTCGCTGCGCAGGGGATACGACCCGCTCGGCCGCCAAGCCCTCGGACGACTCGCTCTTGGAGCTGGAGAGGAATGCGACCAGGCTTCTGCGACCGGCCTGCATCTTCTCACTGACCCATTCGGAGCCGCCGGAGGCCTCGAATTGTTCGGCGCCGCTGAACGCCGGCTCGAAAATCCGTGGACTGTTCGGCTGCTGGCCCAGGTAATACCCGCCCAGACCGACCACACACATCGTAATTAACCAGACAAACTTTCTCATAACAACACCTTATACGCAAGACAACGCACAGGTGACTGCCAAGAGGCCCACCACGTTGGATACACCCGCCTCTATACGCCCTGTACATAGGGAGTATACGACACATTCTACCAAAAAGCGGGCGATCCGAAAGGAATATGTCCATCTTCGCGGCCATCGTGCGGCCTCGGTAAAATAGCGAAAATGCTCCCCCGTTCGGCCCCGGAAATCGCCCGATCGCCCAATCGGCAGGCCCACCAGAAAACCAACCGACAAGAGGAACAGAATCACTGTTCTCACCAACCCTTACGCAGACACACCCAAAGATCTCCTCGCGACGTCCCATCACGTCGCCGGCGATGCAGAACACGACCGCCGCGAAGATCAGTGAACGCACCACGAGCCCGTCAAATCACCAAGAAAGCGATAACCCCTTGCCTGGCCAAGGACACTGCCCCCGAGATGGCGGACTTTTGCCGGTATTCCCAGAACGCACACGCCATTGTCGTTGCTGTCGCCATGTCGTGACCGAACCGTCATCGTTGCTGAAGCCGAAGGTCGGACGCCTGCCGTTGACCGTTATGCCATTCACTGTTGTTTTGCGTCGACGGAGTTCCATAATGGAGTCGTCATGTCCATCAACGCGACACCCGAATACGAGAAGGCCGAGGCCCGCTATCGGGCGGCGACCACGGCGACCGACCAACTCGACTGCCTCCGTGAGATGCTGCGGCTGATCCCCAAGCACAAAAGCTCCGAGAAGGCCCAGTCGGAGTTGAAACGCAAGATCAGCGTCCTCACCAAGCAGTTGGCCACCGGCGGCGGTCCCAGCGGCGCCGTCCACGCCGACCCGTATCACATCCCCGCTGGCGGCGCCGGGCAGGTGGCCGTGGTGGGAGCGCCCAATACGGGCAAGAGTTCGATCGTAGCCGCCGCTACCGATGCGAAGGTGAAGGTGGAGCCCTATCCGTACAGCACCCCCCTGCCGACGCCGGGGATGTGGGCGTGGGGCGACGTGCAGATCGAACTGGTCGACACCCCCCCGTTCACCGCCGAGCACATCGACGGAGGCATGGTGAACCTGCTTCGCCTGACCGACGTGGTGTGCGTCGTCGCCGACGCGGCTAGTCCCGAAAGCATCGACCAGATCGAAGAGACCCTGGCGGTTCTGTCGGCCAAGCGGATTCCCCTGTTCAACTGCCCGGCCGCGGACATTCCCGCCGACGCCCCGCTCGGCAAGCCCGGCCTGCTGGCGATTACGCACGCCGACCAAGTAGGCCCCGACGAGATCGCCACACTCGCCGAACTGCTCGGCGGCCCATTGGTCGCCTGCGGCCTCGACTGCACCACCGGGGCCGGCCTGGAAAACCTCGCAGAGAATATCTGGCGACTTCTGAACGTGATTCGCGTCTTCACCCGCCACCCGCACGAGAAGGGCAAACTGACCGACCCGTTCACGCTCCCGGCCGGGTCAACCGTCGAAGACCTCGCCCGGCACATCCATCGCGACCTCCCCGACAAACTCAAGTTCGCACGCATCTGGGGCGAGAGCCGCCACGGCGGTCAGCAGGTCCATCGAACAGAGGTGCTGGCGGATCGCGACGTGGTCGAGCTTCACGAGTAAGACGATGGCCGAGGACACGGCGGGGAAGGCAAATCCGAAACACATCACCGCGCCTCCGGCGTCACTTGCTCTGCGTCTTATACCGTAGCCAAATAGTTCATGCCGGATTACCGGGAGGGGGTCCTCATGGCCGAAAGCCTGCCGTTACTAGCCCCCTGCAGTGCAGGGGGTCGCCGGATCGACGATGCGCCCGTTGCAGATTCGATTCCGATCAGCGGGAAACGGCGGTTCAATCTATGGATCGCAAGTTCGCACGTCTTTCGACCCCCCGCACTGCGGGGGACTAGTACCCTGTCCCAGCAATACTGTGGTGTTCTGACTTGCGGCGATGATGCGTCTGCTGCGTCAGAAAAGCTCGGCATATCAACCAATATGCCGTCACTTTTCTTCCTTACATCCACATCACCGGCGCGGCGTCATAACACCACATTATCCCTGGGACAGAGTACTAGTAACGGCACACGCTCACCGAATGAACTCCCCGGTAACATGAACCTTAACTCTGTGCGTATGGTCTTACTCGCTGCCGAGCATTTTCTTGGCGGCGTGCTCGATCAGCGAGGCGCCCGGATCGTCGGTCCAGAAGGTGCCTTCGCCGGCGTAGCGATACTCCACGTCGAGGTTCTCGGGCAGTTTATCGGCGAAGGTGGCGAGGTTGTACGAGTCGGCGCCGCCGTAGGCGTCGATCAGCAATTGCAGCCGCGTGGCTTCGGCCTTCTTGGTGGCCTCGATCACATCGGCTTCGGCTTGGCCGAGGATCTTCACTACCTGAGCGTTAATTTCGGCC
Organism: uncultured bacterium; assembly: GCA_965372365.1. Classification (GTDB taxonomy): domain Bacteria; phylum Planctomycetota; class Phycisphaerae; order SM23-33; family FEN-1343; genus CBDVCA01. The sequence continues at coordinate 3,556 of CBDVCA010000068.1, read as the reverse complement.
GCTTGACGCTGCAATTCGGCCACTTTCCGATCGGCCTGGGCCTCGGTCTCGGCGGCGGTCTTGTTGCCCTGCTCCATCTCCTGCTTCACCAGCGTCTCGGACTCGGCGTCGTAGTCCTTCACCGCCACTTCCACGCGCCGGACCGCCTGTTCCAGGTCGGCGGCGACCACGTCGCGATCCTGTTCGATCTTCAGCGTAATCTTCTCTTCCTCAGCCAGCATCCGGGCCTGGATGGTGGCCTTGATGTCCTCGGCGGGGTGGAACCCGCGGACCAGGGCGATCAGGAAGTGAATGCCCTTCTCGCGACCCATCGCCTGCAGGGCCACGGTGACATCCTGCTGGAATTTCTCGCGGGTATCGCCTTCGATGAACTCCTGCGTGGTCAGGTTCGAGCCGGCGTTCTTGCAGATACTCAGCACCTGCGGCTCGATAATCTTCCGCTCGACGTCGGCGACGTTGCCGTACTCGCCGATGATTCTCGGGGCGTCTTCGGGGAAGATCCCCCACACCACGGTGAAGTCAAGGTGCATCTCCTTGCCGTCGGCCAACGGGAACGAAACGCCCGAGCCCGGCTTGATGGTCTTGACGATTTTGCGAACGCCCTTTTCGATCACGGCCTTTTGCTCGACTTCGGTCTGAATGTCCCACACCCGATAGCCGATCTCGACCGTATCGACTTTGACTTCGGCGGGGTTGATGTTGTAGTACCCGGCCTGGAGAACCTCCGAGCGAATGCCCTTGCCGCCGCCGCCGCGAACCGTCTGGACGCCGACGTATCCGGGCTTGATTGTGACGGCGTCGGCTACGCTGACCGACTGGCCGAACGTATTGACCCGCCAGACGCCGGGCGTCAGCACGCGTCTGCGGGTGCCCTTCTCGCCGGCTTCGGCGATGAACCGATCGGAGGGCAGATCTTTGCCGACGTTGCTCTTCACCGTGGCGATCTGCCCGGGAAGGATGTGAATATCTCTGATCTGCTTGACCGTGTAGCTCCACGGGTTCAGGAAGTGCCGCCCCGGGCCGCGAAGTTGCTCGACCACGCCCTGCTGACCGGGGCCGGCGTATTGGCCCGCGCCGGCCGGGACGCCGGTCTTGTTTGTAATCTGTAGCGACGAGCCGACCGGGCACCAATTGTAGCTGAGCATAAAAGCCCCCACGCCGCCGACGGCGAGCACCGCCACGAGAAACAGCACTGATAGGAGTATCTTGTTGAACATGTCAATCTATCCTTTGCTTATCGAACCAGGCGAACGATTACTCGCCGCCGGTAGTCTTAAGATTGGCGAAACGCTCGAACAACTGGGCGAACAGGCCGTCGGTGTTGGACAGAATCCGCCGCACGCTGGGAGCGAACTTCACAATCAACTGGTACTGGGCGTACTTGTCGCCGGTCCCGAACGCGCCGATCTTGGCCTTGACCGCCTCGGCCTCGGCCTGGTGCTTCATCACCGTCACGGCGGCGGCGGCCTTGCCTTCGGCGAGCGTCTTGGCGGCCCGATCCTTGGCGGCCTCCAGCATAATCCTGGCCACTTCAAGGTCGCGCTGGGCTTTGGTCACTTCGACCGCCTGGTATCGCTCGGCGCCGCGAACACGGACGGCGACATCGGCCCGAACGGAGCCGAGTTTGGTCTCGCGATTCTTGCGACGTTCCTGGATGACCTTGGCGAGTCGGCCGCCTTCGCGAACCGGGAGGCCCCGTGGGTCATAGCTCTCCCGGCCGTCCTCGAGGACGATACCGCCGATTTCCGTCTCGATCTCCTTGGCGAACCGGTCGATCTCGCGACGTGCGATCTCGCGGCGCTCGTACTGCACGCGAATCGGCATCGGCGGCTCGGTTGCTCGAATCACGAACGCCCGAATCACGATACCCTCAGCCTCGCAAGCTTCCTGGAGCCGCTGTTTCACCTGGTCCTGCACCAGGATGCGGGTGTCGCCGGTGATGTAGTCGACCGCGCGATGACGGCCGCCGATGATGCGGAAATAGGATCGTGCGAACGGAAGAATGACCTTACGCTGAATGTTGTCGATGCCGCCGGAGCGTCTGAGGTCTTCCTCGTCGACGTACTTGACGAACAACTCGGGCAGTTTATCAGTGTCGGGCGCCCATTCGATGGTCCCCTCGACCTTAATATCGAATCCGTTCTTGGAGGGGAAGGTCACGCCGTAGGCCCCGGCCATCTCAAACTTGTGCGAACGGACGTCGACGGGCGTGATCTTGTAGACGTACGGGTTGGAGTACTCCGGGTAGGTGCCGGCGCCCAGAAGGAACGGCTGGGTTCCTCGCTCACCGGCGGCGACGACGAACAGGTTCGAGTTGGCGGGAATCTTCCCCACCAGCCGGGTGACGACGCCGCGGAAGCCCGGCTCGATCCTCACCATCGGGTGAATCTCGACGTCGTACTTCCAGCGATTGAGGTAGTATCGCCCCGGAGCCCGGTGGGCGGCCAGAATGCCCTTCTGGTCGTCGTTGGCCACCACGATCTGACCCAACTCGAGCGGCTCCCCGTACCGGCGGGTCAGGACGCCCACGTGGTTCTTCTCGATGACCGTGGCCGTCAAGGGCTTGGGCCAGTGCCAACTGTAGGGGTTGCGAAAATGCCGCCCCTCCGAGAGGATCTCAAACTGCGGCCCCTTGAACTCGATGCTCGGAGCCAGCACGTCGGCGTTGGTGATGTTCCGGCCGGTCTTCTTCAGCATCGGCACGAACTCGCCCTGGGCGACGTCCACGCGGCATACAAACCAGACGAACGCCAGCGTGCCGACCACGACAATCCCCAGCGCCATCGCGGCGTACTTGACGATCTCGCCGACGCGGACGCCATACTCGTCCGGCCGATTCGGCCTCAATTGCAAAGTCATCGTTTCGATCTCCTCTCACTCGCCCGTCAAGCGTTCGAGTGAATCCTGCACGTCGCCTCAAACGGCGACTACTCGGCCTTGGGGGCCGCAATATCGGGAAATACCCATACGTGGATCTCGCCCCGAGCTTCCATCTTGGCGTACCCTTTGCGTTCCAACGCAACCAGAATACGCTCGGCGGTGTCGAGCGTCACGTTCAATTCACTGGTCAGGTCGGTCACTTTCAGCTCGCCGTGGCAATACTTGGCCACCTCGATCGTCTCTTCCAGCGGTAATCGCTTCGACGCGATCCAGAACGCCGCGCCAACGGCGATGACAATCAGCCACCACGCGGCGAACTGGCCCTGCATCGGCGTCGGGAACATCGTGGTCATGTCCAGCATGAACGTGGCCAGGCCGCCCCAGAATAGAACTACGCCGCCTACCTGCTTGCGACGGCGGCTGCGTTTGAATGCGATAAGCGAAAAACCCATGTCCTTGCCCTTGCTCGGTCGGCCGCCGGAGCCGCCGGCGAAGAATCGTTTCCCACGTGGTGCGATCATGATGGGTAACTCTACCTTCGATCAGGCCGCGTCACAAGCTTTCTCGCTACGAACCTCCGGCGCGAGTGCGAGTTGTTCTTGTGGTTCATGACGGATTAGCGGGGAGTTCTCACGGCCAACGATCTGCCGTTACTAGCCCCCTGCAGTGCAGGGGG
>CBDVCA010000067.1:0-16151 GCA_965372365.1 uncultured bacterium | reverse complement strand
GGTAGGGCCCGGCCCCATAGCATCCCAAGCCCCGATTGGGGCGACACCCCTCTGTGTCGCCCCTATCGGGGCTTGGGGCGGGGCGGGGGGCATCACGGTTCTCGCCGCGGTGAGCTACAAATCTGTCGGCCCGGCGGGGCTGACCGGACTCGTCCAATGAATCCGACCGGCCGCAGCGGCGATACCTCTGAAACGCGCCATTATAGTGAGGGGGTATGCCGCGTTGCGGCACAACTCATTGCGAATTGCGGATTGCGAATTGAACGGCATTGACAGATACGGGCTGGCTTGGCGGTTCTATCCGTAATTCAGAAGTCGTTGTCTGTAATGGGGGCGGGGCGGCAAAGAAAACAAACGAACCCAAACTAGGAGAATTCGGAGTTTGGGGCCATGATTGAGGCGGCGCGCCTTAGAGCGGGGAATTGGCACTTCGCTGCCGGGCTGACTCCGGGCGAGCCGACGGGCGATCAGCCGATGGCCGCGGCTCATGCCGTTGTTCTACCGTTGTTCTCGCCGCCCCCAATTTATGTCGCACACGATCCTGACTGCATCCCCAATCAGCTCTTGCTCTTCTTTGGCGGCGCGGATATCTTCCGCTTTCGCCCCTTCTTCGCTTTGTAGGTGGATGGGCGGTCTGTATTCACCAATTTGTGGGCTTGGTCAATCAGCTTCCCTTGCCATGCGTGGATTAGCGACATTGAATCCAGTAGTTCGCGAATATCATCGTTGTCTTTGTTCGGGATCATTGATCTCGCCTAATTGTTGTTCGCGTGGTATAGTCTTCCGCGTGGACAGTACTACGCAAATGCGACGAAAGCAAGCCAAAGATTCACAAAAGCGGGTATAATATACAGTATGTACGAGATTGCGGAAATATGTACGAGAATACGACAGCTTCGCGTGGAATACGCCGGCGCTCGGGGTAAGGCGGCTTTCGCTCGTGAACTTGGCATAAGTGCCTCTACGTATGACTATTACGAGCGTGATCGTGTTCCACCGGCCGATGTCTTGCTGCGGATTGCGGATGTGGCGCACGTGGACGTTCGCTGGTTGCTCACGGGCGCCGAGCCGGAGACGGCCCTTGGCTCGGGGCATCCCGGGCTGGGGCGGGCGGCGAAGTTGCTGGCGGATTACCCTCAGTATGCCCAGCCGTTGGCGGCGTTTGTGGATTTGCTGGCCGAGACGGCCGCGAAGTTTCCCATGGCCCCCGGCGAGCGGGCGTTGGTCGCCGGCGAGGTCGAAGTCGATGAGCCCTCTCAGATTGGCCAGGTTGTAACGAATTCTACCAAGGGAACTTCCGGGGCTTCGGAGCTTGTGGCGGCGATGGTGACGGCGCCGACGATGGGCGGTCGATCTGGGCCAGAGGCTGTGGCGACCGACTCGCGGGCGGATGAGGATGGGCCGGTTGAGACGGCAGGGCCGGCTTCGTTGTCCGAAGCGGAGCGGCAGGGATGGATTCCCATTCTCGGCCGCAGCGCCGCGGGAGTGCCTCATTTCTGGTCGGAGGCTGGGGGATCCGACGCCGGCGCGACGATGCTGGCCGATTTGGTGGCGATGATGAAGCCCCGCACGGCTCGCCACGTTTCACGCGCCGAGGCGGTGGGCGATCTGGCTTCGGAGGCGACGCGTAATGTTCAGCTTGTGCTGCTGGACGCGGCCGAGCCTCCCGGTACGTCGGAGTTCGTCATCGCCGAGCACATCGCCAGCAACTACGACATGCTGTTCGCCGTCCGGATTGACGGGGAGAGCATGGAGCCGGAGATCAGCCACGGCGATGTCGTCGTCCTCAGCCCCAGCGTCGGCGCCGAGCCGGGCAAACCGGCGGTGGTGCAGTTGGCCGACCAGATCGGCGTCACCTGCAAGCTGATTCGGCTGGAGGGCGACCGGGTTCACCTGATCCCGGTCAACGAGGCGTTCGCGCCGACCCGTTATCCCCTTGATAAGCTTGTATGGGCGCTAAAGGTGATCGCCCGTGTGCGTCCCGCTTGAATGGCGGCCCCGCGCCGGGTCCGTGGGGCTCTGTCGGATTGTTCGGCAGATTCGGTCGCAAAAGCGTGAGATTCATTCAAACGGTGCAGTTCATGGGTGCGTACGTATTCTGAAGCTTGTAGAATACTGAAAAGGTGAGGGATACACTCCTGAAGTGTCAGGCCCGAATGTGAGATGAAGGATATAGGCTGCTGTGTACTACTGGCCCGCGCAGGCGGGTGTAGATCAGGCGCCGCGACGGTGTAGAGGTTTGGATCGTGCCTCATACATACATATATAGGCGGATTCGTGACGTACTGGGGAAGACCCAGCGGTTCGTGAAGTATCGCGTGTTTCACGTAGATGACACGCCGCATCGTATTGCGCTGAGCTTGGGGATCGCCTTTTTCGTCACCTGGACCCCGACGATCGGGCTCCAGATCGCCTTGGTGCTTCTGTTATGCACCGTGTTTCGGGCCAACAAATTGGTGGGTCTTCCCTTCGTGTGGCTCTCCAACGCCTTCACGATTATCCCGATTTACTACCCTGGCTACCGGCTTGGGGTGCGTCTGATTCCCAGCGCCGAGGCGGTGGCTCTGTCGGACTGGCGGGCCATGGTCGGCCGCGTGATGAGTGGGGAGTTGGGGCTATGGGATCGGGCGATGGTGTTCTGGCGATTCGCCCTCGAGATCGCCGGCCCGTTGTGGCTGGGCAGTCTGCTGATGGCCTTGGCGATCGGCGGGGCGATGTACTGGCTGTCCTATGTCTTCATTGTGCGTTATCGGCGTCGTTTCGCGTCTGTTCGCCCGTTGATGGGTCTGGCCGCCGGCCGGCAGACGCCCTGTAACGAGCGGCGTGTCGGGTGACCGACGCCGCCGCATCCAAGTCGCCGACGTTCATTCTGGCGTCGCAGTCGCCGCGTCGAAAGCAGTTGCTTACTGAGGCGGGGTATCGCTTCGGGGTGACTTCTCCGCCTATCGACGAGCCTGCGACGGCCGAGTCCGGATCGCCGCCGGCCCAGCAGGCCGAATCGCTGGCTTACTTCAAGGCTCGATCGGTTGTTGACGCTTGCAGGCCCCAACTGCCCGTCCTTGGCGCCGACACCGTCGTCGCGTTGGGCGGCCGCACGTTCGGCAAAGCTCGCGACGCGGCCCACGCCAGGGAGATTGTGACCGCCTTGGGCGGCACGCGTCACCAGGTGATCACCGGCGTGGCGCTGATCGATCCTTCAGGGGTTCGCTTGATCGCCTCGGAGGTGACCCACGTACACATGCGTGCGATGAGCCCCGCCGAAATGGACGCGTACATCATCGGCGGTCAATGGGAAGGCAAGGCCGGGGCGTATGGCATTCAAGACGCCGGAGACGCGTTCGTTGAACGCATCGAGGGCAGTTTCACCAACGTGGTGGGGATGCCCATGGAATTGCTTTCGGGACTGTTCGCCCAACTGGTTGCGAGGCGCGACCAATGACTCGGTCCATACGATTGACACTCGAGATCGCCCTTGTGACGGCCCTGTTCGCCGGCGGCTGTCGATCGCAAGAGGCTCGGCCGGAGGCGATCGTCAACGGTCACGTGTTCACGCTCGAAATCGCCGACACTCGCGACGCCCAGACCATTGGCCTCGGCGGCCGGCCCTCGTTGGCGGCCGACGCCGGGATGCTATTCGTCTTCGGGGCCAGCAGTACACGCAACTTCCACATGAAGGACTGCTACTTCCCTATCGACGTGGCTTTTCTCGACGTTGACGGGACGATCATCAATCTGGCCACGATGCCCGTCGAGGACGATCCGGCCAACCCTGTGCGGCAGTACCGATCGCATCGGCCCGCCAAGTACGTTCTGGAGACCGCCGGGGGCACGTGGGACCAGATCGGCGCCCGGCCGGGCGACACCATTACGTTCAAGGGCGTGGGCGACCGGCGATAGGGGGCGCCTCGGGGCGAATGAATCCTCAAGAGGCTCTAAAGCCTCTATCCTCGGCAGCCGAAAACCCTTATATGACTCTATCGTACTTGGCATCGGTTGGTAACACGTCAACGACTGCGACCCCGGCGACCTTGCTGTGGGTTTCCGACGATCCGCCCGGCCCGGTCGTGCTGACCGCCCTGGCCGGACGCTGGCGACTTCGCCCGGTTCCCACCAACGATTCGTTCGCCCGTCACGCCGAAGGGGTCGCGGCGGTTCTGATCGACGCGACTCGTCCGGAGCCCGACGTGCTGCGGCTATCGGCGCTGCTGGACCAACTGGAGCGAACCGGCCTGGTCGGCCTGCTGTTGCTGGGGGCCTCGCCGAGCGAAGCCAACCGGCTTCTCGATCGGCGGGGGCAGTTCGCCGTAGGATCGATCGGATCGGCGCCGGAGGTGATCGCCGCGCAGATTGAGACGCTTCTGCACCTGCAGCCGGCGATGATGAACCTACGCGACGAACTCGCTCGCGTCCGCACCCTTGGCGCCTCGGTCGGGCATATTGACGAAGAGATGCGAATGGCGGCTCGTTTGCAGCGCGACTTTTTGCCCAGTTCGCTGCCGCACGTGGGGCCGGTGCGTTTTGGAATCATGTTCCGGCCGGCCGAGTGGGTCAGCGGCGATATCTACGATGTCAGTCGGCTCGACGAGCGGAACGTGGGGTTTTACGTCGCCGACGCCGTCGGCCACGGCATGCCCGCCGCGTTGCTGACGATGTTCATCAAGCGCGCCCTGCCGACCAAAGCGATCGGCGAGGGCGATTACGAGATCATATCCCCGGACACGGCCATGGCCGAACTGAACGAGGCGATATGCGCCCAGGAACTGAGCAGTTGTCAGTTCTGTTCGGCGGTGTATGGCGTTGTCGACACCCATACCCTTGAGATGACCTACGCCCGGGGCGGGCATCCCGAGCCCCTGCTCCTGGGCGCCGACGGGTCGATGCGCGAGTTGGACGCCGTGGGGGGGCTTCTTGGCATCTTCCCCGGCGACAGCTACGACCTCGGTCGCGTGCAACTGGCCAGAGGCGATCGCTTGGTGCTGTACACCGACGGCGCCGAGGGCGTCTTCCGTCACGCCAATTCGACCGGTCACGATGAGTTCGTCGCCGAGGTGGCGAAGTGTCGGAATCTATCCCCCGAACTGATGGCGCTGCAACTTGCCGGAATCATCGACGATCGCCAGGGCGACGAGAATCCCGAGGACGACATCACCATCCTCATTCTCGATGTCGCCGACGAAGACGAATGAATCCCACGATCAGACGACGACTCGACGCTCGGCGATGAACGCCTGCTCGCGGCTCCCGATTTTGCACCAGAGAATGCTGAGGGCTCGTTCCCCTTTGCCGCGAAGGCGCTTCTGTAGAGCGTCGGTGTCGAGCTTGAGTCCACGGGGTTTGATCTCGACGATCCCGCCCTTGAGTTCGGCGACGGCCGCGGCCACATCGCGCTGGCGCCCGGGTGCGGTTCGGAGAATGTGAAAACACGTGGCGAGTGGCGTGTCGATCGGCTCATCGGCGAACAGCCAGTCCAACCCCCAAGCAATTCGCCACGCCGGTACGCCTTGCTCAGTGGCCCACGCCGCCAGGTCGTCGGTTCCCCCGGCGGCGATGACAGCCGCGTCCGGCTCGATGAGCCATTGACCGGGCTCGGCGATCGCGGCCGCCGGCGCCTGTCCGGCCGGAAGCGAAATCGATTCGGGGCCGGTCGGGTCGCCGAAAACGACCGTAGCCCTGGCTGCGGCTCCCTGGTCGGCTCCCCACCAGCAGAGCAGTTGCTTGCAGACCCCGTTCTCGCTGAGATGCTCCAGTTGCACGCCGGGCCAGTCGGCCAACGCCGATGTCGGCAAGGCGGGCGACAGTTTGATCACCCCGGCGCGCGTCGCGGCCGGCAGCGTTCGCAAGAAGGGCTCCGCCGGCGAGCTATCGTCCAGCGAAACGGTCCGCCGACCCGTCGGACGCCGGTCGGGATCGATGTGAATGACGGCGTCGGCCTCCAAAGGCAATTGCGTAACGTCGGCGGCGGCGAAGCGGCATTGGGCGCCGACGCCTGCGATCGAGGCGTTATGGCCGGCGCAGAATACCGCCGGCTCCGAGTGGTCATACGCGATAACGTTCGCTCCGGCCATGGCCAGGCCGATGGCGTTGACGCCGAGCCCGCAGCACAGGTCCAGCGTGCTACGGTTGCCGGCGATGGGGGCGAGCCGCCGTCCCACATACGCGGCCAATCTGAGCGAAGACGCCTGCTGCAGCAGCGTATCGATCCCGAGCATCCTGTCGGCGATGGCGGCGGGGAGCTTTCCCGTCCGAGCCGCGCGGCGGCGAACGTTTCGCACTTCCATCACCGCCGCGGCCTGGTCGCTCGGGCACACCTTCCGCAGCGCCGTCAGCGCCGCCAAGGGTTCGTCGGGCAGCGGAGCGGCCAGCAGCGCCTCGCCGGCCAGCGAACGGCAGAATTCGAGTTGGTCCATCGAAAGCAGCATTTGGACAAGAGTGTGCCGCGCCGCAGGGTTGGTTGCAAGGGGTCATACCAAAGCGGGCGGTCGACATGTGACGTGCTGGGGGGAACACGCCGTGGCACCATGCCGAGCCGCCCATATTCAGCGCTTTTTCGACCACGTGATGTTTTGGCTTTGCTTCTCTCTTCATCCATTTTAATTCTACGCCTGTCCTGTGGCTCAGGGCTGTGATCCTTCCGAAAAATCCGGTTCCATCGCTTGTAGGAAAAACATCGATTAACTGGCGGATATCAGCATTTCCGACTCGACAGTATGTGGACACATGACAGAATGGGGTTGTGCGTATAATAGGCCCGGAACTCGAAGTTCCGGCTCCTGTTTGCGGGTTGGCGCGTTCTGTTGATGCACGAGAAGCGGAAGGATTAGCGTTGGATGCGTCACGAGTCAGTATTTCGGCCGGTCAGAACCGAGCCGCCGAGGCCAAGCCGTTTGTTCTGGTGATCTTCGGGGCTTCCGGTGATTTGACCCGTCGGAAGATCATCCCGGCCATCTACAGCTTGTACTGTGACGAGTTGTGGCCGGCCGACACGATGATCCTCGGATACGCCCGCAGCGGCCTCGGGGACGAGAGCTTCCGAATGCAAATGAAGCAGGCGGTCGCTCAGTACTCGCGAACCCCGATGGATGAGCAGGTGTGGGCGCGGTTTGCCGCGAACCTGTATTACCAGCAAGGTCAATACGACAACGGGGCCGACTTCAGCCGCCTGAGACAGCGAGTGGAATCGATGACCGCCGCGGCCGGGATTTCGGCCAACTATTTGTTCTACCTTTCGACTCCGCCTGAACAGTTTACCCCGGTGGTCGAGCAACTCGGGCTCTCGGGTCTGGCTCGTCGCGGCTGCTGTGACGGCGAGCCGTGGTCTCGCGTGGTAATCGAGAAACCATTTGGCCGCGACCTGCAAAGCGCCCGGGCGTTGAACCAAACGCTGTGGCGCGTGCTGGACGAGGCGCAGATCTATCGGATCGACCATTACCTCGGCAAAGAGACGGTGCAGAATCTGTTGGTGATGCGGTTCGCCAACAGCATCTTCGAGCCGATCTGGAACCAGAGGTACATCGATCACGTGCAAATCACGGTCAGTGAGACCCTGGACGTCGAAGGACGCGGAGCCTACTACGACCGCGCCGGCGCTCTGCGCGATATGCTGCAGAACCACATGATGAACCTGTTGTGCCTGGTCGCCATGGAGGCTCCGGTCGCATTGACGGCCGATGCGATTCGCGACGAGAAGGTGAAGGTGTTGCAGGCCCTTCGGCCGATTCCCGACGACTGCGCCGCGTTCGGCGTCGTCCGCGCCCAATACGGCCCCGGCGCTATCGACGGCCGGCCGGTTGAAGCGTATCGTGACGCCAAGGGCGTGGCCGATGATTCGAACACCGAAACGTTCGTGGCCATGAAACTGGACGTCGACAATTGGCGATGGGCCGGCGTGCCGTTCTATCTGCGAACGGGTAAGGCGTTGGCGCAGCGTCTTTCGGAGATCGTCATCCATTTCAAGCCGGTTCCGCAGGTGCTGTTCAACGCCCCGCCGACCGGCCCGATGCAGCCCAACGTGATGGTCGTCCGGGTGCAGCCCGACGAAGGCGTTTCGATGCAAATACAGATTAAGCAGCCCGGGGCGACGGTGAAGATTGAACCGTATCTGATGCAATTCGGGTACGCCGGAGCCTTCGGGGCCGGCGTGCCGGAAGCCTACGAGCGACTCATCCTCGATGCGGCGATCGGCGATTCGACGCTGTTCATTCGCAGCGACGAAATCGAAGCCGCGTGGCGGTTCGTTACGCCGATCCTGGAAGGATGCGACGTGCGACGCGGGCAAGCGCTGCCGACCTACACGCCCGGATCGTGGGGCCCGGCCGAGGCCGATAAGTTGATCGCCAGTCAAGGACGACGATGGCATGTGTCCGAGGTCGATTGAACGGCCCGTGCGCCCGTTGTCCCAACACAGCCTGTTATTCACGACCATGAAAGGAATACACGAATGACCAAGTACAAATGCAGTTGCGGATATATCTGGGACGGCGACTCGCCCCCGCCCGTTTGCCCCAAGTGCGGCGGCGGGCCGGAAGGATTCACGCTTCTGGACGACAAGGCCGCGACGTTGGTGGAACGCTCGCGGCGCACCAACAGCCTGCATTGTCGCTTGGTCGACTTGGGCCGGCGTATCGAGGCGGTCTGTGCCGACGGCGTCGAAGATGACCTCGATCCCGGATGTGTCGACGTGTTCACCAAATCCCTCGCTCACAGTTACGAAATCATGAAACTCGCCATGACCGAAATGGCGATTCACCAAGGCAAGGGCAAGTGGGGCTAGCGCTCGGGCGGCTCCGCCTATGAAAGACGCCGGATAGGAAAGTGAAGAGGAAATGAACACACATACCGACCTGATAACGTTTCAGGGCGCTCCGCTGACGTTGCTGGGCGACCTGCCGACAGTGGGTGAGCCGGCGCCGGGATTCTCGGTTCTGGCCAACGACCTGTCGCCAGTGACGCTGGCCGACTCGGCCGGCAAGATCCGAGTCTTGGTAAGCGTACCCAGTTTGGATACCGGCGTGTGCGACGCCGAGACCCGACGTTTCAATGTCGAGGCCGCGGCGATGGCCGACGACGTCGAGATCCTCACCGTCAGCATGGATCTGCCGTTCGCTCAGGCCCGCTGGTGCGGCGCTGCGGGAGTCGATCGCGTTCGGGTGCTGTCGGATCATCGTGATGCGTCATTCGCCATGGCCTACGGCGTGTTGATCGAGGAACTCCGCCTGCTGGCCAGAGCGGTGTTCGTTGTCGACGCCGACGGCGTTCTTCGATACAGTCAACTGGTGAAGGAAGTCACCGACGAGCCCGACTACGATGAAGTGCTCGCCGCCATACACAACCTCTAATTGCAGTGACCCCGCCGACAGCGGTCGGGGTCGACATGCCGAAAGGACCGACTATGCCGAAACTGTTCGATATCTTCAAATGCGACAAATGTGGAGTGATGTTTGAGCTCCTTACTGGATGCGACTGTGACCCTTGCACGCTCACGTGTTGCGGTCAGCCGGCCACGCTGCTGACCGAGAACACCGTAGACGCCGCCAAGGAGAAGCACGTACCCGTCATCGTTCAGACCGACGAGGGCGTCAAAGTCACCGTCGGGGCTGTGCCGCATCCGATGGAAGAGAAGCACTACATCCAGTGGATCGAATTGATCGCCGACGGCAAGGCCTACCGGCAGTTCCTCCAGCCCGGCCAGGCCCCCGAAGCGACGTTTGCCGTGAAAGCGCAGAATCTGTGCGTTCGCGAACACTGCAACCTCCACGGGTTGTGGAAGGCCTGACCCTGCCGACTGGCCGGCGGGGTGTTTTCGGGATTTCGCGGAAAGAAGTTGACAGGATCCGCCGATAATGGTATTGAGATACTGAATTACCGCTTTTAAGAAGAAGGTGAGAAGAGGCAATGGCAGGATTACTGAGAATATCTGAAGCGTTCTCGTTGGCCTTTCACGCAATGGCGCATCTGGCGGCGGAGGGGCCGGCACGTCCGATTTCCGCGGCCGAGTTGGCCCGCACGTTCGAGGTGTCCGAGGCGCATCTGGCCAAGGTTCTCCAACGATTGGCCCGTGTCGGAATCCTTAGATCCAAGCGCGGTCCCAAGGGCGGTTTCACGCTTGCGTGCAAACCCAAGGACGTGACGCTGCTGGACATTCACGACGCCGTCGACGGCCGACTGGACGACAACACGTGTCTGTTGGGCGAACACATCTGCGTCTCCGGCGCCTGCGTCATGGAGAAGCTGCTCCGGTCGGTATACGATGACGTTCACACGCACCTGTCGAAAACAAAACTGTCGGATCTGATACCCGACCCAAGCACATAAGAGAACCCCCTTCGTGCGCCGGCCGGTGCGCCGGGATACGCGCGGAGTTTCACGACGCAAGGAGACACCGATGAGCAGCATGTTTTGTTACCAGTGTGAGCAGACGGCCCAAGGCTCCGGTTGCACCTCGTTCGGCGTATGCGGCAAGGATCCCGAGACCTCCGCTCTGCAAGACCTGTTGATTCATGTCGCCGAGGGCGTATCGACCTACGCCCACCGCGCCCGGCAGTTAGGTGTCGTGGACTCGGCCGCCGACTTGTTTGTCGTGGAGGCTTTGTTCACCACGGTGACGAACGTGAACTTCGACCCCCAGCGGGTCGCCGCGAAGATTCGCGAAGGCGTTGGTGTTCGCGATGCGATCAAGGCCAAGTATGCCGAAGCCTGCCGGAAGGCCGGCGCGTCGCCCGAGGTAACCGAAGGCGCCTCGTGTGCGCCTGCGCCCGACATGGCCGGGCTGATCACCCAAGGCGAGAAGGTGACGATCGCCAATCGCCTCGAGTCTCTGGGCGCCGACTTGACGGCGTTGCAGGAGTTGCTCACGTATGGGCTCAAAGGCATGGCCGCGTATGTCGATCACGCTGAGATTCTGGGCAAGCGGGACGATTCGGCGTACGCCTTCATCCATGAGGCGATGGACTTCCTCACGCGTCCGAATCCGACGGTGGACGAGTTGCTCGGCATGTGTCTGCGTTGCGGCGAAGTGAACCTGACGGTGATGGGGTTGCTGAGCGACGCACACAAGGAACGGTACGGCGTGCCGGAGCCGACATCGGTGCGGATTCATCCCACCGCCGGCAAGGCGATCCTGGTGTCCGGCCACGACCTGAAGGATCTGCACGAGCTGCTGGTGCAGACCGCCGGCAAAGGGATCAACATTTACACGCACAGCGAGATGCTGCCGGCCCACGGGTATCCGGAGCTGAAGAAGTTCCCCCACCTGGTCGGCAACTACGGCGGCGCGTGGCAGGATCAGCGGGCCGAGTTCGACGCTTTCCCCGGTGCGATCCTGATGACCACCAACTGCATCCAGAAGCCGAAGGATTCGTACACAGATCGAATCTTCACCGCCGGCCTGGTGGCGTGGCCGGGCGTGACGCACATCGCCGACGGAGACTTCTCGGCGGTGATCGAGGCAGCCTTGGCGGCCGACGGCTTTGACGCCAACGGCGCCGACGATACAATCCTGGTCGGCTTCGGCCACGACGCCGTGCTGGGCGTAGCTGATAAGATCGTCGAGGCCGTGCAGGCCGGCGCCCTGCGGCATTTCTTCCTCATCGGCGGCTGCGACGGAGCCAAGAGCGGCCGCAACTACTACACCGAACTTGCCGAGGCCGTCCCGGACGATTGCGTGATTCTGACCCTCGCCTGCGGCAAGTACCGCTTCAATAAGCTGCCCTTCGGCGACATCGGCGGCATTCCCCGTCTGCTGGACGTGGGCCAGTGCAACGACGCCTACTCGGCCGTCCAGATCGCCGTCGCGCTGGCCGGGGCGTTCGACTGTGGCGTCAATGATCTGCCGCTGTCGATCATCCTGTCCTGGTTCGAACAGAAGGCGGTGGTCATTCTGCTGTCGCTGTTGCACCTGGGCATTACCGACATCCGCATCGGCCCGAGCCTGCCGGCCTTCCTGACGCCGGCGATCCTCGACGTCCTGGTCGAGAAGTTCAACGTGATGCCCATCACCACGGCCGCCGACGATCTTAAGGCCATTCTGGGTTGATCCTGACCCTACCAGCCCGTTGAAAAAGCTGTTCCTGCTACGATCGGCTCAATTGCCTGTGCGTCTTCGTCAGAAATACTCGCCAATGCTAAGGCATTGCCTGTGTTTTCTTCCTTGATGCTCGCCAATTCAGCCCGATCTCGCGACGGAACCCATTTTTCAACGGACTGCTATCGTAGGAACGAACGCAGGGCGCTCCGATGGGTCGGGGCGCCCTGTTGTTCACCGACGGTCGAGAAGCCGCGGCCTACATTGAATCGGTGGGTCGCATTGTTTCGGCGACCGCTTCGATTCGAACGCAGGTGTGGCCGGGTTCCGATTCAATCACCAAGCCCCCCCCAATCGCTTCGGCGCGTTCACGCATGGTGGTCAGCCCCAAACCGTTGGAGCCGATGCGATCGACGTCGAAGCCGCGACCGTCGTCGGTGATGCTGAGGCTGACCCGCTCGTCGGCGTACGACAGTTCCAAGTCGAGGTGTTCGGCTTCGCTATGGCGCAGGGCGTTGTGGACGGCCTCCTGAGCGATGCGGTACAGTACAATCTCAACATTATCGAGGAATCGGCGCCCCTCCAGCGACTCGGGGTAATGCAGCGAGGCGTTCATCCGTCCCTGGCAGTCGCGGGCCAGACTGCTCAACGCCGCCTCCAGGCCCAACGACTCCAAGACGCGCGGGAACAATCCCTGGCAGACGCCCCGGACCTCTCGGATCAGATCCGCGCATCGGTTGGCGGCGGTGTGCAAGGTCGACGCCTGCTGATCGTTCCGGCTCTCGGTCGCTCCGGCGTACGCGTTCTGGATCGCCAGGTGAAGCACGACCAGGCTCTGCCCCAGCGAATCGTGCAACTCGGTGGCCAAGCGCCGGCGTTCGACTTCTCGGGCCGCCACGAGTTTGCTGTGGGCCTCATGAAGGGCGCTTGCCGCTTGCTTGCGTTCGGTGATATCTTCCAGCAGGGCGTCCACGTGACTGATATTCCCCTGGCTGTCTCGTCTGACGGTGGCCGTCGCCAACACCCACAGGGCGCAGCCGTCCTTACGGACGCCTCGGATCTCCTCGCCCCTCACGTAGCCCTGCCGATCCAGCTTCTCTCGCAGAGCCCGGCGAGCGCGTCGCGATGCGTAGAACCGCTCCCAAGGTTGAGCGAGGAACTCGGTCACCGACTCGTATCCGAACATCAGCGCCGCGGCCGAATTCGCCATCAGGATCGTCCCGGCCCCGGCGGGGTCGATCTGGCAGACGCCCACGGGAACGCCTTCGACCAGTTCTCGGTACTTGGCTTCGCTGTTCCGCAAGGCCTCCTCGGATTCCTTGCTCTCGGTAACATCCCGCACGGCGCCGACGATCGCCTCGGCGACGCCGTCGGGGCCGATCACCGCCGAGCGGCTGTCGCTGAACCAACGGTATCGCCCG
Source organism: uncultured bacterium (assembly GCA_965372365.1). Classification (GTDB taxonomy): domain Bacteria; phylum Planctomycetota; class Phycisphaerae; order SM23-33; family FEN-1343; genus CBDVCA01. The sequence continues at coordinate 2,711 of CBDVCA010000067.1, read as the reverse complement.
TCGCGGCATTTCCAGCGATATTCGATGGTAGGAACGAGGCTCTCGCCGGCCGAACCGGCCGGCAGTTGGCTGAAGTGCTCCTCCAGGCGCCGACGATCGTCCGGATGGAAATGCTCGGCGGCTTTTTCGAACCCCATGGCGGTCAACTCATCCGGCGAGTAGCCGAACGCCGCCGAGCAGGCCTCGCCAATGTAGTCGTACGATAGCGTTGTGAGATTTAGCCGATACGTCACATCCCGACTGGTGGCCAGCACCTCTCGGAAGCGCGCCTCGTTAATCCGCATCCCTCGTTCGGCCCGCTTGCGGCCGGTGATGTCGACGAACGTCACGAACGCCTCCGACTTGCCCGTGTGCCGGATCGTCTTGGAGTACAATTCCACCCATCGGGTCTCGCCGGTCTTGGTCAGGATGCGGCATTCGTAATGGGGCGTCACGTCACTGTCGTCGCTCTGCTTGCGATGAGACTGTTCCGGAACGAACTCCCTGTCGTCGGGATGCACGAGGCGCTCGTAATCGAAAGCATCGAGATTGTGTATTTCGTCCTGCGTGTAGCCCAACAGGTCGCAGAAGGCCTGATTGGCGTAGGTGACCTTCCCTTCCCCGAGAATCACGATCGCCAGCAACGACTGTTCGGACAGCATGCGGAATCGCTCTTCGCTCTTGCGGATCGCCTCCTCGGCGCGTTTCGTGTCGGTGATATCGTCGACCAAGCCGATCAAGCCGAGGAAGCCGCTGTCGCCATCGGAGATCGGCACGCTGCTGAACAGGCGCCAGACGGTCGTCCCATCAGGGGCGACCTGCATGATTTCCTTGTTCAGCACCGGTTCGCCGCTGGCGAGCAACTCAGCGTCCTTGATCCTACAGTATTTGGCTTTCTCCGGCGTGTATAGATCGAAGTCGGTCTTGCCGATCATGTCGGCTTCTGAGGTGTAGCCGCTGCCTTCCAGGAAGGTCTTATTGGCCAACAGGAAGCGGCCGTCGAGATCTTTGAAATACAGCGAGCTGGGGAGGGTGTCGATAATGGTTCGCAGCAGTTGCCGCTCCTTCCGCAGCAACTCCTCCGCCGTCTTCTGCTCCGAAACGTTCAAGATCACGCCGACCAGCCCTGCGATACGGCCGTCACGGTCGGTGAACGGAACCTTGTTGATGTTCAGCCAAGCCGCCAGGCCCAAGCGACCGACCGCGTAGCGCACCTGACCCAGAATGGGATGTCCGGCCAAGACGCCCAGATCCTGCTCCCGCCATTCGGCGGCCCGCTCCTTGTTGAACAACTCGAAATCCGTCTTGCCGAGATAGTCGGCTTCGCAGAGCCCTCCGCGCTTCTCGACAAACCATTTGTTGACCAGCAGGTACCGGCCTTCGGTGTCCTGGAGATACACCGCCGCGGGAATCGCGTCGACAACGGTCCGCAGCAAGTGGCGCTCGTGCCGCGCCCGGTCCTCGGCGGTCTTGCGTTCGGTGATGTCTTGAATCAGGGCGTCGATGAATGTGATATGGTTCTGCTCGTCCTGCGTCGTGCTGCAAGCGACCAAAATCCACACGGTGGAGCCGTCGGGCCGGCGGCATCTGATCTCCTGGTCCTTCAAGTGGCCCTCGGCCTCGATTTGGGCCATCAAACGGTCGCGATCGGACGGATCCTCGCAGATGTCGATGGGGCGAACCTTCAGAAGCTCCTCGGGCGAATCGTATCCGAAGATCCTGGCCGCGGCCTGATTGGACCATATTACTCTCATCTCTTGATCTACGCTGATCCGGAGCAATCCCATCGAGAGGCTCTCGATCAGCTCGAGATGGGGGGGGGCGTCCGGGGCGTCTGGTGGTCGGACGGGCCTGGATGCGTTGGAATCTGTCATGGATCGCCTCGTGTTCCTGCAAGTACGCGTACGTCTACCGTCGTGTCAACACCGCCCGGACCGGGGCGGCTTCGAGGGCCGTCAGCTTGATCGGCAGCGCGATCAGGTCGTAGTCGCCGGCCGGCGCCCGGCGAAGATCCAACCCTTCGAGAATCACCACGGCGGCCTGTAGCAAGATTCGATGCACCTCGTCGGTGTGTTCGTCGAAGGCGACCGAACCGGCGTCGACGCCAATCAGACCTATCGGTCGATCGGCCAGCCATCGGGCCGCATCGGGCGTAAGGCCCCGTGGATCATCGACCGGTCGGTCGGTTCCACACGTGCGAAGCAAGAGCCGTTGCGGCGGTTCGCCGATCGCCGCGATCAGGGCGTCAGCGGTGATGTGGCCGGCGCCCGGAGTATCGACAACAGTTGTCGGCCCGACGAAGATCGACGGATCGATCTCGTCCACGGTCGCGCCGCCGGCAATGTAGTGACTCGGCGCATCGACGTGCGTGCCCAGATGGGCCGAGCCGGCGTAGGCGCTAACGTCGCAAGCGGCGCCGTCGGCCATCGCGCCGGTTCGCCAATGCTCGAAAGCCTGGTCGCCGGGCCAGACGGGCGACTGTGGCCCCACCGGCAATGAAATATCGATAATGCTCTTCATCTGATCAGATCGCCCAGCCGACGTAGGATGCAGCCGCGGCGCGGGGGCTATCTTACCTCAGATCGGTCCGTTGCAGGGGTGGTTTTTTCGCCAGGTGCTTACTACGACGCGGCCGCCGGGGCGGTTCGGTCGTCGGCGAGCGTTAGGACTCGCCCCTGGCGCGGTCGAGGGCGGCGAGCAATTCGTCGCGGCTGAACAAGCCTCGCAGACGG
>CBDVCA010000066.1:0-16248 GCA_965372365.1 uncultured bacterium | reverse complement strand
ATGTGAAACACGCCGCCAAGCATACCACCATAATGGGAGGAGAACCGAAACAAACGGTGAACGGTTACCCCGTTGATCCCACATGACCGACAAACGAAACGGGCGACGCCCGGTTTCCCGAGACGTCGCCCGTTCTGTATTCGTCGCACGTCATCCGACAGCCCCCGGCCGAGCGATGCTCAACCGGGCTCGTCGCAGCCTGCTATTTGTCAGCGGGCTTCTTGTCGGCGGCCGGCTTCTCGTCAGCGGCCGGCGTCTTGGGCTTGCTGATCGGCGTATCCAGCTTCTTCGCCGGTCGCTTGGGGGGCGCCGACTTCCTGACCGGTCTGGGTTCGGGGGCGTTGACCTCGATCAGTTCCACTTCGAACACGAGCATCGCGTCCGACCCGATCGTAGGTCTGCGGCCTCGGGGGCCGTAGGCCAGCTTCGAGGGGATGTACAGCTTCCACTTACCGCCGGGCTTCATCAGTTTCAGACCCTCGGTCCAACCGGGGATCACGCCCTTCACCGGGAAGGAGGCCGGCTGCTCGCGCTTGTAGGAGCTATCGAACTCGGTACCGTCCAGCAGCGAGCCGCGATAGTGAACCGTAACCTTGTCGGTGTCCTTAGGCGACGCGCCTGCGCCAGCGGTAATCACTTCGTACTGCAACCCGCTGGGCAGCGTCGTAACGCCTTCGCGCTTGCCGTTGGCGGCGAGGAAGTCGGCCTCGGCCTTGCGATTCGTTTCGGCCTCGATGCGGGCCTTCTCCTGCTGACGCTTCATCATCTCCACGCGAAGCGCCATCATCGTCTCTTTGATCTCTTCTTCGGTGTACTTGGACTTGGCGTCGCTGAGGCCCGATCGGAACCCCTCGATGAACGCGTCGACGTCCAGTTCATCCAGACCCTGCGAACGAATGCCGCCGCCAACGCTCAGGCCGATGCCGTAGCTGGCCTTGCCCATATCCAGGGGCTCCGGTTCGGGCTTGGGAGCCGGCTTGGTCGGAGGCGAGGGCTTTTTCGCGGCCTCGGCTTCGGCCTTGGGCTTCGCTTCGGTCTTGACCATGGCGGTCGGTTTGGCCTTGGCCGGCTGGGCCTTGGCTTCGGGGGCCGGAGCGTTCGACACGCCCGGGCTGGCGTCGCTGCATCCGGCGCAGGTCAACAGGGCAAGCGCGACTACGATTCCATAGATTCGGTTCATTCTTCGTTTCCTTGTTCTGATCCGCGACTGAGGCGAAGCCTCACCGAGCCTCGCCAACCTTCCAACGTGGCCTCCGGCCGCCGCCGGACCTCATTGCCACCGGGACATCACGATAGATCCCGATGTGTGATTGTAGGCCGTTACGTCGGCTTCGCAAGTCCTGATCTGATGTATCGGCCCAAACCGGCGCTTTTTTGGAGAACGAAATCTCGCCGACGCTTTGCAAATACACGGATTCCCGGTATCAAGGAGTCGAGCAATCTGTTGAAGAATGGGTCCGTCGCGAGATCGAGCGGAATGGGCGAGCACCAAGGAAGAATGGGGCGCTATGGGGCGGACCCTACCTCGCCGCGGCGAGCTACAAATTTGTCGGCCCTGCGGGCATCAACGGCAGATTCACTTGAGCGATCAGACCCAATTCGATGACACGATGAAACAACGCGGGCGGACCCGCGAAGGCCCGCCCGCATTCGACATATCGTAGGATGGCTGCAGCCTGGCGAAGGAAACTACCTCCGCCGCCGCGCCATCAAGCTCAGTCCGCCCAGAACCAACAGCGACAACGAGGCCGGCTCAGGGACACAATACGTATCGATCACCAGTTCGTCCACGTAGATGTCTCCGCCGATACGAAAGACCTCGTACTCCGGATTCGGAAAAATGGAGAACGCATACGTACTGTGGGTCCACCCGCCGCCCAACGGTATTGTGCTGATTTCCACCGGCTCTGTGATAATCGAGCCATCCAGACCCAAGGGCAGAATGTCGGTAACGCCGATGATCGGGAAGGGCGTGGGCATACCGTCTTGCGGCGCCCATGTGAGTTGGATCTGGACCTTCTTCTCCTCGCGAGGAGTCGGATCGTTCCAAATTGGAATGTCGAGTGTGCCCGACAGCGCGACAATTCCCGTCCCGACCCACGAAGCTCCATCACCCAGGCGAGGATCATAGGGCTGGATCTGAACAGGATTGAGTTCGCCGATCCAACCGTCCGGACCCGGATCCCAGTCCAGCGGCGCCAGCCCCGGCCCATTCAGATTGTTGCCGAAATCCGGCGGAATCGGGATCGGCCCGGGGATCGGCCCCGGATCAACTTCGAACTCCCACCCTTGGAATGTTCTGGCCGGATCGGCCCAAGCGTCTCCATCCCACCACCAATCCGGAATGTTGATGTCGTCAGCAACCGCCGACCCCGCCCACGACGCCAAAAACGCCCCCAGAGTCAACATGACCAGTACTCTGCTTTTCGTCTTCATCCTTACCTGCTCCTTTCAATTCTTCTAACGGGTCTTCTTACGGGTTAGCGACTTGTCACCACTTCATTGCGTCGGCCGGCCGACCGGAACCTTCCGGAGTCCGGAATACGGACATGGCGCCACCTCGCCAAACTCACCGATCGCTTCAGCGGTACACCCGCTCCTACCCGACGAAACCGTTGGGTGGCGATATGGCTCGCCCACAGACACGTGGACTGACTATTGACTATTTCGAAATGAAAATGCACCTAGATTGTATGTTACGTCGCAATGCGAATTTGTCAAGAACTTCTTCCCTCTCATCTGCGTCGCACCTGAACCCTCCCCGTGCAAATCACGGTTGGCGCGGAGACCGGGCCGGGAAGCGTGAGCCCCCCTCTCATTCCTATTGTTCGGATAGGCTATAGAGCCATGAATCGTATCCCGCCGAAAAGAGTCGTTCCGGTTTGCCGTCCACACGGACTCGAATGGTCTTCTCAATCGAATCGCGAACGTACTCCAGGTACGTCGGGTCGGATTTCAACGGAACCTCGGCCTCGCTTGGTAAGATCTGATCGCAGATCACCCGGCCCAACGCACCCTCGATCGATGGCCGTCGCCGGCCCGCAAGGAGGTGGACACGCCCGCTCTCGGGGGGCATACTATGGGCAGGGAGTATGCAATGGCGAAGCCCAGGGTAGACATGCCGATGGTTGAGGTTGCCGATGTGCTTGCGATCCTGAACAAGATCGCCTTGTTCGGGGGGCTGACCGACAAGCAGCTTCATACGGTGTTCGGCCTGCTGAAGAAGACCCGTTACGCCCGGGGCGAGTTCATCTTCGAAGAGGGCGACGAACCCAGCGACATCTACATCGTCTTCGGCGGCAGCGTGGAACTGCTGCTGGAGGTCGACGGGGATTACCTCGCCGAGGCGGTGTTCGGCGTCGGCGATTGCTTCGGCGAGACGGCCGTGATCGGAATCCAGCGCCACACGGCCGCGGCGATGGCGAGAGAAGACGCCGAACTGATCGTACTTCCGCGCGACGGGCTGTTCAGCCTGTGGGGAACCAACACCGAACTGTTCGCGATGCTGGTGCTGAACATCGCTCGCGAAGCGTGCCGCAGGCTCGGCCGAGCCGATGAGAACCTGCTGCACTATTTCGGCGCCAAGAACCACCGCACCCCGTGACGACCGAAAACTTTCTTTTCGGTTCATGACGGATGATCGGGGAGTGGGTCTGACGAGCGCCTGCCGTTACTAGTACTCTGTCCCAGGGATAATGTGGTGTTATGACGCCGCGCCGGTGATGTGGATGTAAGGAAGAAAAGTGACGGCATATTGGTTGATATGCCGAGCTTTTCTGACGCAGCAGACGCATCATCGCCGCAAGTCAGAACACCACAGTATTGCTGGGACAGGGTACTAGCCCCCCGCAGTGCGGGGGGTCGAAAGACGTGTGAAGCTATCCTGTGACGTGTGAATCCATCACACTACAGGTAGCGATTCCCCTTCCCTCCGATCGACATCGAGTCTACAGCGGGAGCACCAGCGGTCCAACGACCCCCTGCACTGCAGGGGGCTAGTAACGGCAGGCCGTTGGCCGTGCGCCATGGGCCTTATTTCTCGCCGGCGAGGGCTTCGGCCACGTTCATGGCGTGGTCTTTGACCCGTCGATAGGCGTTGAGCATATCAATGTAGATCACCGTGGTCAGCGGGTCGGGGCGGGTCTCTGCGACCTCGGCGAGGTGCGCGGCCCGCAGATCGCGGATCATGTGGGTGATGCCGTCGCCGCGTGTGTGGGCTTTGGAGACGACCTCCGGATGGTTCTCGGCGCAAGCTTCGTCGACCATGTGAACGTACCCAACGACTTCGTCATGCAATCGGATCAGGGCGTCGCGATCTTCCTGACGGAACACGAGCCCGGCCTTCTCGTGCCGCAGCAGCAGCTTCATGATATTGGCTGCGTAGTCGCTGACGGATTCGTACTCGTCGGCCATGCGAAGAATACGCCGGGCCTCGTCGGCCACCTCGAGCGTCACGCTGCTGGCCAGCAGGCCGGTCAGGAAGACGGTCACCTCCTTCTGCATGATGTCCATGACCTCTTCCTTGTGGAAGATCTTGCGAACGGCTTTCTCGTCCAATTGCTCGCCGGAGACCGCCCGGCGAACCTGATCGAGCATCTTCCGCACGGTATCGGCCATGCGGATCAGTTCCTTCCGCGACTGTTCGATCCCGATCACCGGCGTGTTGATCAACCGATCGTCCAGCATCGTCAGATGCGGCTCTTCACGGTACTTCCGGTCGGGGACGATCCGAACGAGGAAGCGAGCCAGAAGGCCGGTGAAGGGTAGGAAGATCAGGGTATTGGCCACGTTGAACCCGGTATGGACCGCCGCGATGGCGGCCGTGATGTTCGGGTAGGTATCCTGACCGTCTGAAACGACGATGGCCGAAGGGTCGACCCCGAGGACGTTCTTAACAATTTCGATATACGGCGCGAACAAGGCCGTGATCCACAGCACCCCGACAATATTGAACACCACGTGAGCGTAGGCAGCGCGTTTGGCGTTGGTGGTCGCCCCCAGCGAGGCCAGATAGGCCGTGACGGTGGTGCCGATATTCTCACCCAGCACCAAGGCCGCGGCGGTTTCAAAGGGGATCACGCCGGTGGTGGCCAAGCCGATGGTAATGCCCAGTGTGGCCGAGGAGGACTGGACGACCATCGTGAGGACGCAGCCGACCAGAGCACACTTGAGAACTCCGAAGTAACTGTCAGCGCGAAACGTATCAAACCACTCCAGGAATTCCGGCATGTTGCGAATGGGCGAGAAACCCTCCTTCATCAGTTCGAGGCCGAAGAAGATCATCCCGAGCCCCATGACCACCATGGCGGCGAAGCGCAACTTCTCCTTCTTGGCGAACCGATAGAACAGAGCCGCGACGCCAAGAAGGGGCAGGCCCCACTTGCCGATCTGAAGCCACAAGATCCACCCGGTGACCGTCGTGCCGATATTGGCGCCCATAATGACGCCAATCGCCTGGGTGAGCGTCATGAACCCGGCGTTCACGAAACCAACCACCATAACGGTCGTTACGGAACTGGACTGAACAAGGAATGTCACGCCCGTCCCGACAGCGGTGGCCATAATCCGATTGTTCGTGACGGCCCCGATCATCCGGCGCAGGCGGCTTCCGGCGATGGTCTGGAGGCCTTCGGACATGTACTTCATGCCCAGCAGGAACAGCCCCAGCCCACCGATAACGTGCAGAATCATCTCGATAAGATCGCCATTCATAGAGGCGTACTCCGCTTGGGTCCATCTGAAATCCGCACCGGTTCACCGGCGACCGACGCTGGGGAGATTGTACCGACCCTGCCGGGCATATTCATGTGATCTTCACTTCACACTGACGGATTCTTAATGGTGCGTTTGGGCCTCACTCTACGAAACTGGCCGGAAAAGTCACATTAAGATTGCGCTAGAATCCCAACGCGGCGTGTCAAAGCCCAATAAGCTGCGATAGGATGCCAAGTTATGTCTCATGATCGTCGAAGATGAGCGCGACATGGCCGAACTGGTGGCCATGCAGTTGCAGCGTGAGGGGTACGAGACCGAACTCGCCCACGATGGTCGCGAGGGCCTCGATCCGATCAAGCGTGGAACCGGGCTCGGTGTGGCCATCGTCAAGTGCGCCGCCGAGCGACTGGGCGCCTCGATCGATCTGGAGAGCCGCGTCGGAGCCGGAACCACCTTCACCGTCACCATTCCGATTGCCGAAGGTGAACGCAGGCCTGGCGCATCACAGGAACCGACCGACGTGTGATCATCTTGTCATAAGTCCCGGCGCCGGTCCTGCAGAACGGGGAACAGGCGCCGATACTCCTGTAACGACGGGCGATCCGGCGCGGCCGTCAGGACGCATTCGGCACCGGCGGCCGAAGCGAGGGCCACACCTGCGGGGTCGAGGATTACGCTGTCGCCGGCGTAGGCGCAGTTGGGGTCAGACCCGCATCGGTTGACGCCGACGACGTAGGCCTGGTTCTCGATGGCCCTGGCGGCCAGCAGCGTAGACCAATGCCGACGACGCTGAGCGGGCCAACTGGCGATCACGACGAACAGATCGGCGCCGCGACGGGTAGCCTCGACAAAGGTCTCGGGGAATCGCAGGTCGTAGCAAATCAGCGGCGCGACGGTGAAGCCCCCCCACTCGAACAGCACCAGATCCTCGCCGGGGTCGTAATGGGCGGTCTCGCCTGCATATGAAAACGGATGCAACTTGCAGTACCGGGCGACCTCGCGACCGTCAGCGCCGTAGACGACCGCTTCGTTCCGCCCGCGGCCGCCGGGGGCGAGCGTTGCGATACCGGCGACAACAAACGAGCGATACTTCACCGCCAGTTCGGCCGCCAATGCGTGGGCCAGCCCGTCGCAGGCCTCCCCGACCGAAGCGACGTCCATCGTGAATCCGGTGGCGAACATCTCCGGCAGGACGATCAGACTGGAGGGGGCGACGTCGGCCTCAGACAGTAACCTCTTGACGGCGTTACCGTTGGCGGGCTTATCTTCCCAAGCGATATCGAATTGTACGCCGATCAGGCCCATGGCTCCTCTCATCGATCAACACAACTGAACAATCCGGTTCATCGTCGATTCGCCCATTGAATCGATGATGATAACGGCCCGAGCGTGCAGCGACTTACGCATTGTCGCCACCGAGAGAAGGCAAGTCAAGCACCCTTGAAGGCGCTCCGGCCGGAGGCGGCGAAAACCGAACATCGATCCAATGAGACAGTCGCAGCAGCGACCTGGAAACGACGCCACGCGCGCCGGCCTGACGACCTGTGGGAATGGCTTGCATTGCTTCGGGGCAACAACTATTGTTACGGCCATGTCCTTGACAATGGAACCACCCTCCAGTCCGCGCATTCTGGTCATCGTGCCCGCGCACAATGAAGCGGCCAGCCTGCCCGAGGTCGTCGCAGACCTTCAGACGCATTGCCCCAACGTCGATGTGGTGGTCGTCGATGACGCTTCCAGCGATGCTACGGCCCATGTCGCCGCCGACCTGGCCGCGTCGGTTCTGTCACTGCCGTGTAATCTGGGAGTTGGCGGCGCGGTGCAGACCGGGTTTATGTTCGCCGCCGCCGGCCAGTACGATATCGCCGTTCAGTTCGATGGCGACGGCCAGCACAGGGCCAATCAGATCGCCGCGCTCATCGCCCCGATTCTCGACGACGCTGCAGACCTGGCGATCGGTTCCCGCATGGTCAACGGCCCTCGATTCCGCTTTCACCCGTTCCGGCTCATCGGCAGCCGCATTCTGTCGGCGCTGGTGTCGCGGATCGTCGGTCAACGGATCACCGACCCGACCAGCGGGTTCCGCGCCGCCAATGGCCGGGCGATCCGCTTTTTCGCTCAGCACTACCCCCAGTCCTACCTGGCCGACACCGTCGAGGCGTTGGCGTGGGCGGCCCGGCACGGGCTGCGGCTGACTGAGGTCCCGACGCGCATGCGGCAGCGACGAACAGGAGATTCGGCCACCACGAGCATTCGTGGCGTGGGCCATGTGTTGCGTATCATCCTGGCGCTGCTGGTCGATTGCATGGAGAAGCCGCTACAAGAGAAGGAGCAGCCGCCATGCCCGATGAACTGACACTGTCCCAGCGGCTGGCGCCGCTCCTGTTGGCGCTCGGGATCGCCGCGGCCACGGTGGAATTGATCCGCCGGCGCAAGCTGCGCGAAGAGTTCGCCATGGGCTGGCTGGCGGCGGCCGTGGGCTTGGTGGTGGTGGCGATCTGGCCGCGGCTGCTGTGGAAGTTCAGTTCGCTGGTCGGTGTGCATTACCAGACGATGTTGGTGCTGATCTGCTTCGCTTTCCTCGCGCTCGTGGCGCTGAATCTGGCGGCGAACCTGAGCCGACTCAGTGATGATACGCGTCGAATCGCCCAGCGGCTGGCGATGCTGGAGCAGCGGGACACTCAGAAGAACAGCGATCATGACCGCCCCCGGGACTGACTCTTTCGAGACGCCGACCCCTGCGACGGCGTCGGCTCTGACGCTTTCGGCCCGCGCGGGTCGCTGGGTGCTGCTGGCGGCGATGCTGCTGGCGGCGGCGTTGATGGGCAAGCAGTGGATGTCGCTGGACAATGTGTCCCGTGACGCCAGCGCCTATTACCTGCCGCTTGCCGAGGCGGTTGCCGACGGGCAAAGCGGCCTTCACCCGATCATCCCCCCCCTCTACCCGACGCTGACCGGCTGGCTATCGACGCTGTTCTCAGGCGCGGCCGAGCCGCAGGTGTTGGCCGGGCGGCTGATCAGCGGGGTGTCGATGTTGGTGGTGATCGGACTGATCTACGCCCTGGGCACAACCCTGTACGGACCGCGTGTGGCCGCCGCCGCGGCGACCCTCACCGCCGCCAATCCGTACCTCTCGCAGTTGGGGGCAGGCGTAGGGCCGGATATGCTGTACGCCGCGTTGCTGACGGCAATGGCCTTGGCGCTTATTCGACTGCTGCAACGACCGACCCTGGCCAAAACCGTCGCGGCGGCGGTCTTGGCGGCCCTGGCGGCCCTGACGCGAAGCGAGGGGATCCTGCTGCCGGCGATCGTGGTGGTGACGATGGTGATTGGGCTATGGCGACCGTCGGACAAGCGGGCCGGCCGAATCGTCGGACATCTCGTGTTGGCGGCGGTGGTCATCGGCGCCGTCTGGACGCCGCGACTGGTGCAGATGCATCGGCGTACGGGCTTGGCGGTGTTGGACATTCGAGTTCACAAGTACTTACCCGGCGTCACCTCCAAGGATGCCAGGTCTCTCCATCAGCCGCCCAGCCTGATTGGCGACATTCGGCTCGACCCGTCCCGCCAGATTCGGACGACGGGCGAACGTCTTGAAGAGGCCGCCGAGTCGCTGATCATGGTGATCGGTCCGGCCGCCTGGCTGTTCGCGGCGCTGTGGGCGTTTCGGACCAAGCCGTTGCGAGCTCTCGTGCCGGGTCGGCCGGGCGCGCATGCCTTGCTGGCGACAATCTTCGCCGTTGAGGTTCTGGCGGTGGCGCCGGTGATGCTGAATCCTCGCTATCTCGGAACGGTTACGCCGCTGACGCAATTGTGGGCCGCGTTAGGGCTGGTGACCGCGGCCGAGGCCATGCGCCGGGGCAAGGGCGTTCTGCGCCGAGTGGGCGCCTCGATGCGATGGCAGTGGGTCATCGTGGCGCTGCTGGCGACGGGGCTGGCGACCTGGTCGCTGCTCAAGGGCAACAACGTCAACCGAGAACAGGACAATGCCGTGGTTGGCCGCGAGGCGATTCAGCGATCCGGGCCGGGCAGCGTGATCCTGGCGAGCGACCCCCGTCCGAGCTACTACGCCCGAGGCCGGTGGGTGCGGCTGCGCGAACCCATCCAAGACGGTTACAGCCTGACCCCCGCGGCCCTGCTGGCGATTTGCCAGACCTATCCGCTGGACTGGATCGTCGTGGAACAAAACGAGCGATGGTGTCCGTGGCTGCCGGCGGCAATCGAGAGCGAGACCTTCCCGGCCGCGATCGTGGCGGTGCAGGCGGACCACGAATTCGTCTCCAAGGGTCGGCGGCGGACGCGACGAACGTACCTTCTCGATGCGCATCAACTCACGAAGTGGTTGCAGAGCCGCCCAGATGTCGTCCAATCGCCATGAGGCTGTAGATCGCGATGATCTTGACCACATGCAGTCGATGGGCCAAGATCGCCAGTCGGTAGCGACCGGCGGCCGATCGGCGCGCGACGTTGAGCCCCTCGCGGAACTGACGCGAGAACCCGCCTCCGGACTTGCTGGTGGGGTACCATCGAAACGACGCCAGCTCCTGGTCGACGAACCGCCCCGGATGGCGCGAGCCGAGTCGAAGCCAGAAATCGTAATCCATGCACCAGTGCAGATCCTCGCAGAACGGACCCGCCTCTCGACCGGCGTCCGCTCGCCAGAAGACGCCCATCTGGCTGATCCAGTTCTCGGTAAGCAACTTGGCGTAGCCGAACCGGCGCATGCGGCGGTTCTTGTAGCGGGTAATCCAACGGCGGATCTCGCGATCTTCGGCGTCGATGATGTCGACCTTGCCGTACAACCATCGACAGCCGGCGTCGGCGGCGAACGTCTCGGCCACCCGCGCCAGGGAGCCGGGCTTGTACAGGTCGTCGCTATTGAGCCAGCCGATCACCTCTCCGCCGGCCATCGCCACCCCCTTATTCAGGGCGTCCGCCTGACCGTCGTCGGGCTCGCTGACCCAGCGCAGCCGGCCGTCGGCGGCCGCCCGGCGCTGCAGCAGCTCCACCGTCCCGTCGGTCGAGCCGCCGTCGATGACAATGTGCTCCAGCTCGAAAGGGGCCTTCTGGGTGAGCACCGAATCGATCGTACGGTCGAGGAATCCGGCCTGGTTGAAGGAGGGCGTAATAATAGAGAGCTTCAGCATGAGCGGCATTATAGGCGTCCCGCTGGGGGTCTGCAAGTTCGCCGCGCCGCCTGGGCCGATTGACACTGGCGAAGACCCCTGCTAGATTGGGATGCAATGCCAACACCTTCGGATCATCACCAACGACGTTCAAGCCGCCGAATCTGCCTGTTTACCTCGGCCAACAGTCTCCAAGGAGGCGCGGAACTGTCTATGATGCGGATTGTCCGCCATCGTCTGGAACTGGGCGACGAGGTGCATGTCATTCTGCCCTTCCAGAGCGATTACGCCGCCGGCCTGCGAGAGGCGGGAGCGACGGTAAAGGTGATCCGATGGCAACACTTGCAACGGCTGAACGACCCTCTGCACGTGCTCAAATACTTGACCACCGTCCCGATCGCCACGATCAAGCTTGCCCGATACCTCCGACGCAGCCGCATCGACATGGTTCACGTCAACGAGATCTTGGATTTTCAGGGGCTCGTGGCCGCCCGGCTCGCGGGCGTTCCATCGCTGACGTATGTTCGAATCATCCTGGGCCAACGACCCCTTCGTTGGCTTCTGGGGCGAATCGCGCTGACGCTGGCCGACAAGGTTGTCTGCGTCTCCCACGCGGTACATCGTCTCGTCTTCGGCGGATCGCCTCATCGGAAGCTCACGGTGATCTACAACGCCGGTCCCGACCCAAACCGATTCGACCCCGATCGAGTGATCCCCGATCGCCCGGCGGACCTGACCGGCAAGCTGGTGTTCGGTATGATCGCCAAGCTTGTTCGCGACAAGGGGCATCTCCAGTTCGTCGAGATGATTGCTCGGCTCCGGGGACAGGGACTTGGCGACATCGCCGGGGTCATCGTCGGCGGGCGGGTTCCCGGCCATGAATCCTACGCCGACCAGTTGACCGAAATCATCGAACGCCGCGGCCTTTCGGGCGTCATCGGACTCCGTGGCGCGCGAAGCGACATCCCCGAGCAGATGGCTGGAATGGACGTGGTGTGCCATCTGCCCTTGTGCGAGGACTGCTTCCCCGCGGTCCCGATGGAAGCGGCCGCCATGAGCAAGCCCGTGTTGGGCTTCATCAGCGGCGGCGTTCCCGAACAACTGACCCATCCCACCAGCGCCCTGCTGGCGCCGATTGGAGACCTGGACGAATTGACCGAGCACGCCAGGGCCTTGGCGTGCGACGCCGAACTTCGCCGGCGGATCGGACGGGCCGCCCGGACGGAGGTAAGGGAGAAGTTCTCCCAAGCCAAACACTTCAGCGAACTGGACGCACTGTATGATGAGCTTACCGGCGGCGACAATTCGCCCACGCCTCGCCCTCGGTGACGAGCGGGGAGCGACGCCGGGTCTGTCGCAATCCGATCGATCCCCTGCAGAGCACGCGGCGGCGCCTGTGATCGGGTTCCTGCTCACAGGGAAGGTCGCGACTCAGCCTTGACAGGCGCATGAACCGCCAACATAATCGGTTTCGCAAACAGCGGGTCCACTGCGGACTCCTGCTCGCAATCTACTGGATGAGCATATGAACAAACCGGACTTCTTTATTGTAGGGGCGCCCAAATGCGGCACAACGGCTTTCGACCGCTACCTTGGAGAGCATCCTGAGATCTTCATGTGCCCCCGGAAGGAATGCCATTACTTCGGCGAAGACTTGGACGTAAGATATGATCACGTATCCTGGGCCGAGTATCTTTCGTACTTCTGCGGAGCCGGCGACGCCAGGCGAATCGGCGAGTCCTCAGTGTACTACCTGTTCTCGCAGCGGGCCGCCGAGGAAATAGCCGCGTTCTGTCCCGACGCGGGAATCATCATCATGCTGCGTAACCCCGTGGACATGATGTTCGCCCTGCACAGCCAACTGCGTTACAACGCCGTGGAAGACCGACAGAGCTTTCCAGAGGCACTGGCCGCCGAGGAGGGACGATGGACCGATGCGACGACCATCGACAAGAAGGCTCGCACCACCGCGGGGTTCTACTACCGCCGCGTCGGGCGGTACGCACAGCAGGTCCGGCGCTACTTCGACGCCTTCGGCCGCGACAAGGTGTTGGTCATTCTCTTCGACGACTTCAAAGCCGACACGCCGGGCGTATATCGCCGCGCGCTGAAATTCCTCGGCGTCGATCCGACATTCGAACCTTCGTTTACGCCGGTGAACACGAACAAGACCGTGCGATGGCGATGGCTGCAGAGGCTGGCGTGGTCGGGGCCGTTCGCTCGATCGTATCGCCTGAGGCAGTTGGTTCCCGGCCCCGTTCGCGCCGCAATCCGACGCCTGAATTCGAAGGTTCATCAACGCGCGGCGATGGACCCTGCGCTGCGCGCCCAACTCACCGAGGAATTCGCCCCCGTCGTAGCGGAATTGGGCGACCTGCTGGGACGCGACCTGAGCCATTGGAGCCGTCTGGACGATACGGCCTGTCCATCCGAACCCGCAGACGCGACGGCATAGCGATGGGCGCCGCCATCGCCCGGGCCGGACGTTGTCGGCGTTCGATCGTTACGCTTGCATAGGAGATCATGACAAGTTTTTCGCCGGAGGTTTCGGGATCATCATGACCCATTCATCTGACAAGTCGACGGTGCGCCTGGAGGCCGAGCGGCCCTTGCTGCGGCTCCAGCAGACGCTTCGCTCCCTGGCCGAAACGAGCGACGATGCCTGATACGGCCGCGTGCGCCAAAGTCGGCCCATCGGTGTTAGCCAGGAATGTTATGTTCATGGCCACGGGGGCGATAGTCGCCAACGCTTTCATCTATGTGAGCAACTGGGGGATCATCCGCCACTACACACTCGATCTGCACGGGGCGATCACCTGGCTGATGGGGCTGGCGACGTTGGCGATGTACCTGACGGACCTGGGGCTGGCGTCGAAGGGCTCGGTTCGCCGGATCGCGCAGGCTCGGGCCAATGGAGAGGATCTCAACGAGGCCATCTCCTCGCTGATCACCATCCCGACACTGCTGGCGTTGGCTGCGGCCGGGGTCGTTTTGGGGGTGGTCGGATCCACGGGCGCCGAACAACCGGTGGCGGCGATGACGGCCGTATGGGTGGTCTGCATGGCCATTCAGCGGGCGGCGCGGACGCTGGCGATCGGCTTCGAACGCATGGGATGGACGCTGATGCTTGCGCCCATAGCCGAACTGGGCAAACTGCTGTGGGTCGGCGTCTGCTGGACGGCGGGACTGAACTTCAAATGGCTGCTGATCGGCTGGACGGTCGTCTTCATGCTGTCGGCGGTACTGTCGGGGATTGTGGCGATTGTCCTGTCCCGCCAGTGCGGGTTCGGTCTTCGCATCCGGTTGACTTCACTGGGCAAAACGCTGGCGACCCTCCGCGAAGCGTTCCCCTACTACCTGCCCCAGTTGTGGCTGATCGGCGCGCCGATGGCGTTGCGACTGGTGATCGGGGCGTCCTGGCCGGATAAGACCATCAGCATATTCCAGGTGTTCTGGTCGCTGGCGGTCATCTCTCGCCTGGCCGCCCTCCCGATCGGCCAAGCCGTTTTCCCCCGGATCGTCCAGGCCGAAAGCCTTGGCCAGGGTCATCTAGCAACCGGCCAGGTGCTGCGATCATCCGCACGAATACTGGGGCTGGTCAGTTCGGCCCAACTGGCCCTGCTGTGGGCGTTCGGCTGCCGGCTCCTGCCGGCGGTCTACGGAAAAACCGTCGGGTTGGTGTATGTCGATCACATGGCGGCGTTGCTCGTATTCGTCTTCGCACTGGCGATCGAGAACATCTCCATCCTGCTGGACCAGGTGCTGATGGCGACCACGGCCCGACTGCTGGCGGGGATCGAAGTGGGCAAGATCGCGCTGATGACCTTGGCCGTCTGGTTTGCCGTGCCGACCTACGGCGTGCTCGGGGCGGCATACGCCTACCTGGGCGTGATCGTGCTGGCCACGATCGTCAAGTTGGTGCTCACCCAGAGGCGTATCGAAGCCTCAGGCGCAGGCGCGCTGACGGCCATGCTGGCCACCTTCGCCGCCACCGCCGTTGCGGGAAAGGTCGTTGGGGTCTGGTGGGCCATCCTCGTAGCGTCGCTGGTCGCCGCAATCGCTACTCGCTTGCTGCGTTTCGGCGACCTGCAGCTATGGATGCAGACCGGTTGGCGAGTTATCGCTCGCCGCCGCCAGACGAGCACATCCCGGAAGTGACCCTCGCTCACCCCGCCGTTCATCCATCCGCACGCGGCGGCGGCCTTCGCGGCAGCACGTCGCTGCGAAAACGGGTACAGTACGACCTGCACTACATCGTCAACGGGTCGGCCGGGTTGGATCTGAGGATTATCCTGCTGACCGTCTTCGGCGGTTTCATCCATCCCAACGCCTACTGATCCGACACGCCGATGTTGGAAGCCCGCCGACCTCGGGGGAGCTTGGCGACCTTTGTTCAAGGGCTGAAACGACCCTTCACACCAAAATATCCGCGACGCCGGAACGATCGTTTGGGCCGGCGCCCCCAAGAAAAGATGGCCAAAACCTTAGGAAAATGACGAAAATATGAGAAGGTGTTGAGCCGGAGGCCTAGAATGTACTTGTTTTATGGGCTCTCTAGGTTTTTTTCGGCTTGACTGACACGTTTGGAGATGCGCAACATGACGAAAGTTTCAGGTCGTAGTACCGGAAACTGGGGCGCCGGCCGCTCTGAGGCCAAGGAATTGACGCCTCGATGTCATGTGTGTTCGTTCTCTACACTCGGCCATTAATTCGGAAGGAGCGTGAGTGATGGCAGCAAAAGCGATGACGAAGTCCCAGATTCTGACGGCGTTGGCGGAACAGACGGGCCTGGCCAAGAAGGAAGTAACCGGGGTCGTTGAAGCCCTGGTATGCATGGCGTGCGCCCAAGCCAAGAACGGCTTCACCATTCCCGGGCTCGGGAAGCTTGTCCTGCAGAAGCGGAAGGCCCGCATGGGCCGCAACCCGGCCACCGGCGAGACGATCAAGATTCCCGCCAAGACGGTGCTGAAGTTCCGCATCGCCAAGGCCGCCAAGGACGCCGTCGGCGGCGCCCCGGCGAAGAAGAAGGTCGCCAAGAAGAAGGCCGCCAAGAAGGTCGTCAAGAAGGTCGCCAAGAAGAAGGCCGTCAAGAAGGCCGTCAAGAAGGCCGTCAAGAAGGTCGTCAAGAAGGTCGCCAAGAAGAAGGCCGCCAAGAAGAAGTAGGAACGATCTTCGACGGGTATTTTCAAACGGGCTGACCCTTTGCGGGGTCGCCCGTTTTTTTGTGGACGGAGCGACCATCATGAGCGAACACACCCGAGGACGTTTTGTCGTAACCGTTCACAGTCTTTTTCGGTTCTCTTCCCATTAGGGTGGTATGCTTGGCGGCGTGTTTCACACCATGGCGGGCCGGCCCCGTTAGGGGCGAAAGATTTGTAGCTCGCCGCGGCGAGAACCGTGATGCCCC
>CBDVCA010000065.1:0-16375 GCA_965372365.1 uncultured bacterium | reverse complement strand
CGTCTCTTGACCCCCCGCACTGCGGGGGGCTAGTAACGGCAGGCGCTCGTCAGACTCCCGATAATCCGTCGTGAATCCTCTTCTTGCTTCCGCCGCCGAAGCCGGGCACAGGTTCGCCGTTCCGGCTTGACCGCTGCGGCGGCTTCGATACAATGACCGTCGTTGTTTCCGGAACCGAACAGAGAGGTATGTGAGCATGGAGCGGCAAATCCGCGGCAAGGCGTTTGTCCTTGGCGACGACATTGACACCGATCAGATCATCCCGGCGGAGTTTCTCAGCTACAACCCGGCGATCCCAGACGAACGCAGGTACTTCGGGATGTACGCGATGAGCGGCGTACCGGTCGCCGAGTCGGGCCTGCCGGAAGGAAAGATCCCGTTCGTGGCCGCCGAGAAGTTCGACTCCCGGTTCGATATCGTCATCGGCGGGAAGAACTTCGGCTGCGGCAGCTCGCGCGAACACGCCCCGCTGGCGATCCGCGAGGCGGGGGTCAAGGTCGTCGTGGCCGAGTTCTACGCGAGAATCTTCTATCGCAACAGCATCAACGGCGGCTACCTCGTTCCCGTCGAGGCCGCCGAACGGCTGATCGATGAAATCGCCACCGGCGATGACGTCGAGGTCGATCTCGACGCCGGCGTGCTCACCGACCACACCACCGCTAAGACCTACCCGCTGAAGCCGCTGGGCGAGGTGGCGCCCATCATCGAAGCCGGCGGGGTGTTCGAATACGCCAGACAATCCGGCATGCTCAAGTAGACTCGTTCGGCGTCGCCCGCAAGGCGTCGGTATCCGGCACAAACAACGAGCGCCATACTCACCTGCAGGCGAGTATGGCGCTCGTTCTATTCCATGCGGCTCCGGCCTATTGTTGCTCGTCGGCCGTTTCGGCCATGACGCCCCTGCGGGCGCGGGCGTATTGCACCTGCACCGCGGCCAACAGGATCAGCCCCAGCACCGGGTAGCCCACCATCCGAGCCCAGTACAGCAAGCTGGTCTCCCAGCCGACCTCGGCGGCGCCCCATGCGGCTTCGGCGGTCATGGCGACCAGTTCGCCGTGTCCGAACAGCATTCCCGGTACGGGGAAGCCGGGGAACGCCAGGTTCCATGGCGCCAGCAAGACGGCCAGCACCAAGCTCCACAGCATCGCACTGGTCAGGTAGCCCGCCGAGCCCAGTCGGCCGACCAGCGACATTTTCACGCTCAGCAGCAGCATCAGAGCCAGCAGCACCCCGCAGAACAAGCTTCCCGCCCGGATCATCGCCAGGCCGGGGCGCAGGGCTTCGTAGATGAAGCTCGCCGTCTGCTGGTCGGAGGGTTCGTCGACGGGCGCGGGCGCTCTGGCGAGATCAGACTCCTCAGCCGTCGCGGCTTCGGCGGGTGGTTCCGGCGCAGCGGGCGATTCTTCGGCCGGTCCGGCGGCGGGGGGCACCGCTTTCGGTTGGGCCGCCTCGGCCGCCTCGGCCGCCGGGGCCGGGGCGACTTCCGCGTCGCCTGCCTGTACCGCGAGGATCTCGATCGCGGGCCAGTACTGGAAGGCCATCACGGCGACGATGTTGACCAGGATCGCGGTCAGCAAGAGGCCCCAGAGCCAGTTCTTGGCCGTTCGCAAACGGCTGAACGCATCGCCGTACTCGCCCGATTCATTCTGGTGTTCGAACTGTTCCATATCTTCATCTCCTGTCAGTCCGTTGAAGAAGCTATCTCAGCGGCGGTCGCGAAGGCTGCTTCGGCCGCATGGGTCGTAACGGCGATATCATGATCGGTGTGCGCCAAGCTGATGAACCACGCCTCATATTGGCTGGGGGGTAGGTAGACCCCCGCTTCGAGCATGGCGTGGAAGAACGCCGCGTGCGCTTGGGTGTCGGCGGCGGTGGCCGAACGGTAGTCGGTTACGGGTCCGGCGGCGAAGAACACCGTCAGCATGCTTCCGGCCCGGTTGATGCAGATGCGGTCGGCGACGCCGGCGGCGGCCGCGGCCCCGGTCAGTCCGGCGATCATCGATCCGCCGAGACCTTCCAGTCGTCCGTACAAGGCCCCATCTCGCAGGGGTTCCAGCGTGGCCAGACCTCCGGCCATCGCCAGGGGATTGCCGCTGAGGGTGCCGGCCTGGTACACCGGCCCAGTCGGCGCCAGCAGTTCCATCGTCTTCGCCGGTCCCAGCAGCGCCGCCACAGGCAGTCCGCCCCCGATGACCTTGCCGACGGTGGTCAGGTCGGCGGTGACGTCGTACACCTGCTGAGCGCCCCCGAAGGCCAGTCGGAAGCCGGTCATGACCTCATCGAAAATCAGCATCGTCCCGTGGCGGTCGCACAGGTCGCGAAGGCCCGGCAAGTATCCGGCTTTGGGTCGGACGACGCCCATATTCCCGGCGACCGGTTCGATGATCATCGCCGCGATACTGTCGCCGGCGGCCTCGAACGCGGCCTCGGCGGCCTCAAGATCGTTGTACTCGACCAGCAGCGTGTCGCCGGTCGCCCCTGCGGGAATGCCCGGGGAGGAGGGGACGCCCAGGGTCGTGGCTCCGCTGCCGGCCGAAACCAGCAGGGCGTCGACGTGGCCGTGGTAGCAGCCGATGCATTTGATAATTTTGTCGCGACCGGTCGCCGCCCGGGCCAGGCGAATGGCCGTCATGCAGGCCTCGGCGCCGCTGTTGACGAACCGCAGGCGTCCGGCGCTCGGATAGGCGGCCAGGATCACCTCGGCCAGTTTCGTCTCCGCCTCGGTGGGGGCCCCGTAGCTGGTCCCTCGCCTGGCGGCCTTGGTCACGGCGGTGACCACCTGCTCCTGGGCGTGACCGTGGATCAGCGGGCCGTAGGAGCCGACGTAGTCGATGTACTCGTTGCCGTCGATATCGGTGATCTTCGACCCCGAGGCCGACTGGATCATCACCGGCGAGCCGCCGACGGCCGCGAAGGATCGCACCGGCGAATCGACACCGCCGACGAGTACATCACACGCTCGGGTGAACGCGGCTTCGGATTTTTCGTGGGATCGTCCCATGTGCATAGTATCGACAGACGTGGGCGAAAACGCCACAGTCGATTCCCCGCCGGATTCGGATCGGCGCCGGCGCCCGCCGCGTCCGCCCCGAACCGCGTTTCGCTATTGCGTCAGAATCGCCACGATTTCGGCGCTGATCTCGGCATCCAGCGAGGCCGGCGTTACGCCGGGTTGGCCCACCGTCGCACGCTTGGCGTCCAGAAACGCGGCGATTCTCTCCTGTGACGCCACGCTTCGTTCGTCGGTGACGCTGGTGAGAATGTCCGCGGCGTTGACACGCCATCGCCCGTCGATCTTCTTCAGATGCACTTCCTGATCCATCGACGGCACAAGGGCCACGGCCTCGTCGCCGTCAATTGTGCATTCCAGGTCGTCGAAGATCTGCGACAGATTCTCCGAGGTGTTCGTTACGCTCAGCTTGGCGCCCTGGTCGTCCTCAAAGACGCTCCACGCATCCTGGCCGTAGGCGGCGGTGACAGCCTCCTTGAAACCACGCATGGCGCCCTGGAGAGCGCCGACGGCCTTGGCGCTGCGTATCTCCAGTTCCGTTCCGTAGATGCTCGCCACGAGCGTGTCGGTATCGGAGGTCTGCACGGCCGTCAACACCTTCAGGATGGCCTCGGCCGGCGTTGTCGTATCGGCTGCCGGCAGGGGCCTGGTCTTCTCCGACGCGCAGCCGCCAAGTAGGGCCGCCGCGGCCAGCAGGATCAGTCCCTGACGCCGGTATTCACGTTGTATTCTCAAATCTACTCTCCCTATTACGCCGAACTCGTCGGCTATTTTACCACCAGGTTCACCATTCGGCCGGGTATGACGATCTGCTTGACGATGGTCTTGTCGGCGACCAGATCGGCGATCTTGGCGTTAGCGAGGGCCGCTTGGAGGGCGGCCTCTTTCGACGCGTCGGCCGCGACGGTGATGCGTGCGCGGACTTTGCCGTTGACCTGGACGGGCAACTCGATCATCGCATCGACGGTCATCGCCTCGTCATAGGCCGGGAACGGCTCGTACGCCAACGATCCGTCGTGGCCGAGTGTGCTCCACAACTCCTCGCACATATGCGGCGCCAGCGGCGCGAGGATCAGCACGAACCGCTCCGCCTGGTCGTTGGAGATCGACCCGGCCCGGTACACGGCGTTGACGAACTCCATCATCGCGGCGATCGCCGTATTGAACTTCATCGCGGCGATATCCTCGCCGACCTTCTTGATCGTCTTGTGCAGGGTGCGCTCGATATCGGCGTCTCCGGCTCCGTCGGCGACCAACGCGGCCTGTTCCTCGGTCCCGGCCACCATGCGCCACACGCGCTGGCAGAAGCGGTGCACGCCGGGTACGTCGCGCGTGTTCCAGGGCTTTGAAGACTCCAGCGGCCCCATGAACATCTCGTACAGCCGGAGCGTGTCGGTCCCGAACTGGCCGATGATCTCGTCGGGGTTCACGACGTTCTTGAGGCTCTTGGACATCTTCTCGACCGACTCGGCGAGTTTCTCGCCGGAGGTCGTGTGATACGCGCCGTCGTCGCGGAACTCGATATCGTCGTAGCCGATGTACACCCCGCGAGCGTCACGGTAGGCGAAGCTGCGGATCATGCCCTGGTTGAACAGCCTGCCGAACGGCTCGGGGCGGGTGACGTGGCCGAGGTCGAACAGGACCTTGTGCCAGAACCGCGAGTAGAGCAGGTGCAGCACGGCGTGCTCGGCGCCGCCGACGTACAGGTCCACGCCCATCTCGCTTTGGCCGGCGACCGGCCCGTCGGAGCCGGGTTCCATCCAGTAGGTCTGGGCCTCGGGGGAGCAGAAGGCGTCGTCGTTGCGGGCGTCGAGGTAGCGGAGGTAGTACCAGCAACTGCCGGCCCACTGGGGCATCGTGTTCAGTTCGCGCGTCGCCGGGCCGCCGCAGCAGGGGCATTCGGTCGCGATCCATTCGGTCCTCTTCCCCAACGGCGGCGTCGGCATCGCGGCGGGATCGTCGCTGGTCGCCGGGGCGAAATCTTCCATCGCCGGCAACTCCAGCGGCAACTGATCTTCGGGGAGGGCGACGGCTCCGCATGTATCGCAATGGATGATCGGGAACGGCTCGCCCCAATACCGCTGCCGGCTGAACAGCCAATCGCGGATCTTGTAGTTGATCGCCTCGCGCCCGAGCCCCGCGGCTTTCAGATCGGCGGCGATTCGCCGCTTGAACTCGGCGGTCCCAAGGCCGGTGTAGTCGCCGGAGTTGACGGCCGCGCCGTCGCCGACGAATCCCCGCCAGTCCTGCCCGGTCGGCGGCTCGACCACTTGGACGATCGGCAGGTCGAATTTCTCGGCGAATTCGAGGTCGCGAGTGTCGTGGGCCGGCACGGCCATGATGGCTCCGGTTCCGTAGCCCATCATCACGTAGTCGGCCACCCAGATCGGCGCCGGCTGTCGGTTGATCGGGTTGATCGCATACGCACCGGTGAATACGCCGGTCTTGTCCTTCGCCTCGGCGGTCCGTTCCATCTCACTCTTGCGGGCCGCCTGCTGGACATACGCCGCGACCGCTTCGCGCTGATCGGCGGTGGTGATCTCATCGACCAGCGGATGCTCGGGCGCGAGCACCATGTAGGTGGCGCCGAACAGCGTGTCGGGTCGCGTGGTGAACACGCGGATCACGTTGGCGGCCGGGGTCGCCGGGTAGGGCGAGCCGTCCCGATCGGCGAACCACTCGTCGTTGTCGTCGGCTTGCAGGACGAAATCGACCTCGGCCCCGACGCTTCGCCCGATCCAATTGCGCTGCATCATCTTGATCGGCTCGGGCCAGTCGACGTACTTCAGGTCGTCGGCGAGCCGTTCGGCGTAGGCGGTGATCCGCAGCATCCATTGCTTCAGCGGCCGTCGGTACACCGGATGGTCGCCGCGTTCGCTGCGTCCTTCATTGGTCACTTCCTCGTTGGCCAGCACGGTCCCGAGGGCGGGGCACCAGTTGACCGGGACCTCGGCCTGGTAGGCGAGGCGGTATTCGTCGATCAGCCTGTGCTGCTGGTCGGGGGCCAACTCATGCCATTTGCGAAGGCCCGGTCGGGCGCCCATAATCGCGTCGAGTTCCTCCGGCGCGTCGGCGGCTATGAGCCCGCCGTCGAGATCGACGAACAGTTCCCCCGCCTCCAGCGCGTGGAGCAGTTCGCTCATCGGCCTGGCGGCGTTGACGGCCGGATCGAACCAACTGTTGAACAACTGCACGAAGATCCACTGCGTCCACCGGTAATACCCCACGTCGGTGGTGCTCACGCGGCGGTTCCAGTCGTAGCTGAAGCCGAACATCTTGATCTGCCGCTCGATGTTGGCGATGTTCTGCTCGGTCGTGATCCGGGGGTGCACCCCGTGCTCGACGGCGTACTGCTCGGCCGGCAACCCGAAGGCGTCGTAGCCCATCGGGTGCAGGACGTTGTAGCCCCGCATCCGCATGTACCGGGCGATGATGTCGGTGGCGATGTAGCCCACCGGGTGCCCGACGTGCAGGCCGGCGCCGCTGGGGTAGGGGAACATGTCCAGTACGTAGTACTTGGGTTTGTCCTGGAAACCGTCATCACCGGGATTGGCCACCGCGAACGTGTCGTGGGCGGCCCAATAGGCCTGCCATTTGGCCTCGATGTCCGTAAAGTTATATCCGGGCATGTGATAGTCCTTGTTCTTGTCGCCGGAAGGATGAATCGAACGTGCGCCGGCGGCGTCGCCGGCGCGCTGGTGGTCCGGGCGGCCCCGAGTCCCCGCGTTCAACGCGGGCGGGGCCTTCCTAGGGACAGTAAGCGTTCCCGTACTTGATCTGGCGTCATTCCCGTCACGACGAACTCCTTGATCGGGCTGGTTTGCCCTTTTCGCAGGCGAACGGCCCTGGCGGCCACGCCTAATGCATCGGCCAGAACCCTTGCGATGGCCTTATTCGCCTTGCCTTTTTCCGCCGCGGCCGACACCGCCACCTTCAGTCGCGATCCCAACACGCCGGCGATACGGTCGCCACTGGCGCCCGGTACGGCCTTTACCGGCAGCACCGCACCGATGTCGCATTTCGTAACTTCAAGCTTATCCAAGCCTTGCATCTGTACTCCTATCGGCTCTCCCTGAAGGTGCACTATACCGTAATCCGCCTCGGTCGCCAAGGGGGCACTGCGCGGATCGGCGATGGTGGATTGACATAATCAAGCTCAGGCGGTACCATGAGTGGCGGTACATACGGAAGGGCCTCGGCAGTGCGAGTTGTTTCACCGAGACGATGGGGCCAGGCATTGTGTTGGGCTTGTCTGGCGGTTTTGATGTGCTGGATGACCGGCTGCAGGCCGCCTGCCGCCGCTGTCACCGATGGGACCGCTGTCCCCTTGACGACCCCGGGCCGGCGCCCGATCATCAACGGTAAACTCATGGAGCACGTTCGCGATCGCCAGCCTCGTCCCGCCGAGCGGTACGTGTTGACCATTCGCATGGAGTTGATTCCCGTTTCGGCCCCGATGGGAATGGTGAGCCGCTCGGAGCGGCTGTGGCGGTACCTCGATGAGGAGATCGGCGATTCGGCAACCATCGCGGCGTTGAACCGCAACGGCTTCCGCGTCGGCCGCGGCGATGTGGCCGACTGGGGCCCGGTCGGCGATTTGCTGAGGAAGATGACCGGCAAAACGCTGGTTCGCTCGTCGCACATGACGACCCCGGGCCGGTCGGTGGCGATTCCGATGAAGCTCAACGTCGGCCCCGAGACTATCTTCGCCTTCAACAGTCGCGGCGAGCTGCGCGGACGCGATTACCCCGACGGCGACTATGTGCTGATGTTGACGTGCCGGCTGAATTCCGACGATCCCGGCGATCTGCTCATCCAGGCGGCGCCGATGGTGCGGTCGGCGCATAGGACGCGCGGATTCGTTCAGACCGACGCCGGCGTTCACGTGCGGAACGCGCGGCGCCAAGACCCGATCGAGGATCTGGAGTTCACGGTTAGGGTTCCCCAGGACAGTTACTTGGTGATCGGCCCCGGTGTGGGGACGCGGCGAACGACGTCGCCGGGTCATAAGTTTCTGATTACGCAGAAAGACGGCCTTCGGTACGAAACGCTGCTGGTGATTGTGCCTCAGGTATATGCCGCTGAATTGCCCCGGGAGGGTGTGTGAACGTGCACGGCAAGACGCAACTGATTAAGCTGACCGGTCCTTTCTACCGGACATTGTGTGAGCATTCCCCCGCGGCGCTGATCGCCACCGATACCGACTTGAACGTGGTGACATGGAACCTCGCGGCGACCGAGTTGTTCGGCCGCACCGGCATCGAGATGATCGGCCGTCCGCTGCCGCTGATCGCCCCCCAGCCGCGTCGTCAGACCCTCGAACGTGTGCTGCAACGCACCTGCCGCGATGGCGCCACGCGGGAATTCGAGGTAACCCAGCCCGGCCTCGACGGCCAGCCCGCTACGCTGGTCGCCGTCGTCAGCGCTCTCCGCGACAACAAAGACCAGATCCGCGCCGTGGTTGTGTGGATCCGCGATGTGACCAACCGCAAACATATGGCCGATCGCCTCGCCGCCAACGAGAAGATGGCCTCCCTCGGCACCCTGGCCGCCGGCGTGGCGCATCATTTTCACAACATCCTCGGCGGCGTAACCACCGCCGTCGATTTCGCCCTCACCAGCAGCGACCCCGGCGCCGCTCGGCGGGCCTTGCAGATGACCGCCGAAGCCATCGGGCGAGCCACCACGTTGACCCAGAGCCTGCTGAGTTTCGCCGCCCAAGACACCCGAAGGGTCGATCTGGCCGACCTGACCGAGGTGGTGCTGACGTTCGTTCATCTGATCGAACGCCCGCTTGCCGATCGTAAGATTACTCTCGAATTGGACTTGGGAACGATCCCCATCGTCGCCGTCGAGGCCAACCGGATGCACCAGGTGCTGGGGAACCTCCTGACCAACGCCGAAGAGGCCATGGCCGACGGCGGGACCATCCACCTGACGACCGGCTGTGACGATAACTGGGTCTGGTTCGACTTCGCCGACACCGGCCGCGGCATCGCCTCCGAGCACCTGCCCCTGGTCTTCGAACCGTTCTTCACCACCAAAGGCCTCCTCGCCGGCGGCAACGCCGGCAACCCCGGCCTCGGCCTGTCGGTCGTCCACGGCATCATCATGGAAATGGGCGGCGAAATCTCCGCCGCCAGCCCCCCCCCCAACGGCGCCCGCTTCCGCATCCGCTTCCCCAAACCCGACCTCGCATCGCGGCTGGACTTGGTGTAGAGCCTTCGGACTCTTCTCCGTTGCCGCCGTGCGTATGACGAACAGTCTTGGCCTTCCAGTGAGGGATTCGGCACATGATTCGCAGATGCGATAGTCGTTGCTGCAAGCCCCAACGGGGCGAAAGCATTTGGCCGGGGTGCGTAAGCCCCCGGTAAATGGATCCCCCGGATATCAAAGCCCCTACGGGGCGACACATCGATCGACCGAACGCGTCCAGTCGCTTGCTGTTCTGTCGCCCCGCTGGGTCGTGTCTGTAACCAGTCTATTCTCCGGGGCTTACGCCCACGCCAAAACCCCGTCGCCCCTTCGAGGCTTCTCCCGTGACGTTGTACATTGGCGCCGCCACTTACCGGACGTCACTTGCCAGGGAGTCCAGTCAGACACTGGTGACGTCTTTTGCGGAATTTGGGTTGGCAGCAACAGGGCGCCCGTGTATAAATAGTCGCTCGACTTGCAATTGAATACGGCGGGGCGTGGCGCAGTTTGGTTAGCGTGCCTGACTGGGGGTCAGGAGGTCGCTGGTTCGAATCCAGTCGCCCCGAGTTTGGAGAGCCGCGGTCAGCAGAGGACTGCGGCTCTCTTCTTTTGTCCACAGCAGAACTTACGCCCGAGGCGGTGGGGCGGCTGTCTCGATCGCGCCCGACGGCCTGTTTGCCTCCAATGGACTGGGTTTGACCCGATGGGCTGCATCTGGTGCAAGCCAACAATCATCGTAAGTCCCTGTAGCTCGTTTGGCTCCCCGCGTTCCTTTGCCGTTCAAGGGCGGTCTCGGCAGGGCCTCCAACGTCCCGTCGATGTCGAGTTTGAGTCCGTTCGGGGCCGTTGTGAGTCCGGTCGTCGGACTGGCGGCCCTCAAACTCGGAATTCTCCGGGTTTGGGTTCGTTTGATTTTTCGGCGGCCCGGCCGCATCTCCTTGTTAAGTAATCGCTTCCGCTTATTCATGCCGTGAAACGCCCACCCCCTTCACCCTAATGGCGCGTTTCAGAGGCATGCCCAGCATTCCCTCGACGAGGCGGGTGGGGTGCTGTAGAATATGCCGTGTATCGGGTACAAGAAGGCTATTTTGTAAGATGTCCCCCGAATCAAAGCCTGCCGCTCGCCCGGCAGGACGTAAGTCAACTTTATTTCACAAGTTCCATATTTTTCGCTTGACAATCGTGGGGGGGGGTACGGTTGTGGCAGTTTTGGGCGAGGTGATTGCCTCGGAGTCATGCTTTCTGGCTGTTCGGCCGGAGCTCCGCGGGGCTTGCTCAAGTCAAGAGAGGAGATTTCTATGCTTAGAACCAACTGGTCGGGCCGCGCTATCTGCGCGGTGGTGGTGTGTGTGTCGCTGATCTCGGTAAATGCCCAAGCGGACCTGTCGGATGGCCTGATGGCATATTATCCATTTGACGGGAATGCGAATGACCTGAGTGGAAACGGCAACAACGCCACTGTTTATGGTGCGCAACTCACCACAGACCGATTTGGTGGAACCAACCTAGCATACCTCTTTGACGGGTTCAATGACACCATTGAGGCACCGCATTCGGCCAGCCTCGACATCACCGGGCCGATTACCGTTAGCTGCTGGGTCAAGGCCGAGAACACTTACTGGCGAAGTGGGCTCGTCATAAAGGCTCCCGACCATGACCCGAGCGTTGGATATCATCTGAGGTCGGGCTACGACAAGGCACACCTGGGGCTGTATTATGGTGTTGGTGGTACGCACTATGGCGCTGGTGCAGCATCCAACACTTCTATTACCGACGACCAATGGCGATTGGTGACCGGAACTTACGACGGTTCAACAATCCGAATGTATGTTGACGGGCAGTTGGAAACATCGACCCCATACACGGCAGGCTATGATTCGAACACGGCCGCGCTTCAGATTGGTCACTATTACTATCCCTACGCTGATGGGCATGGGGGGCGAAACGATGTGTCTCTGAATGGAGCCATCGACGACGTACGCATCTATGACCGCGCCCTGTCCGCAACTGAAGTAGGAACCCTCGCTACGCCCGCCCCGACGCAGTCCGGCAGGGCATCGTTATCGTATACATCCCTTCCTGCGCCCACGGCTGGGGCCAGGAAGTTGGCCTTCATTACCCATGGATTGGAGGGCAGCGTAGATGTCCCTTGGGTGAAGGAACTTGCTGGAAAGGTCGCATCGGAACTTCCTGGAACGAGTGACGGCGGGAGTTCTGTGGGTAAGCACTACAAGTACTCTGTTGGTGATTGGGACATCGTGGCGTTTGATTGGCAGGAGGGAGCGGACACCACGTGGCTACCGGGGCCAGCTAGCTCGAATGGATTTGCTCAGGGGGTGAAGGTGGGTAAGGATCTAGCCTTGAGCGACTACGAGGAAATTCATTTCTATGGGAAGAGCGCTGGCTCATGGCTGATAGATGGTGCTTGTGACACGCTCCGGCAAGAAGATGCCAAGGCCAACCACACTAGGAGAGTAGTCCAGTCAACGTTCCTAGACGCTTACGCGCCGATTGGTACTGGACCGAATGGCCTGGGAGATACCGCAAGTTGGGCTGAGCATTTCGTAGATAATCGCTTTGTTCCGTTCACTAACGCAACCCTCGAAGCGGCCTACAACGTTGACGTCACATCCCGCGACAATAGCAACACCCAAACCCCATTTCAGTGGCACCAGTGGCCGGTTGAGTGGTACATGGACACAATCGACAGTGTGGAACCTGAGGACAACGGATGGGGTTTCAATCGATCCCTGGAGATGGGCACAATGCCCAGCTACGGTGGTGACTGGCTTCCGGGTAGTCGCGAGTACCTTCTAGGTACTGGCCCATCGGGTACCTTTCTCTCACGACGCCTCGATGACGTACTCATTGTCTTTGATTTGGCACATGTGGTTAGTCACACGGGGACGGTTGACGTGATCGGGACCGCTTTCAGTATGTTAACCGGTTCGCCTGTGTGGATAACAGTTGTGGTTGAGCCCGGCGACCCAGTGAACTTCCTCACCTTCGAGGCCGAGTTCACCAGCCAAGAAGGCGCTGAAGGACTTCTGGCCATATACTGGGGGAATGAACTGATTGGAACGCTCGACGAGCATTTTCTTCTCGATGGCCCGCAGGAGTACCTACTGGCCCTTCCAGAGACATTTGATCCAGGGATATACGCAATATCGTTTCGTCTTGACCCCTATACCGGTGTTGACTCAAGTGTTATGATAGATAATGTTGCCACCGGCTATGTTGTCCCCGAACCAGCTACGCTGAGCCTGCTGGCATTGGGGGGATTGGCGATGCTGCGCCGCTGGCGCAAAGCCTGATGGCCTGAGTATGATAGGACTCTTTTCAGCGCCCTGCGGAAAACTTCGGGGCGTTGTCTTGCGCTGGTCCTGTTTGGTGAGATCATGCTATGTCGCTCATACCGTCCGGCCCCCATGCGAAGGGAAAGACGAACGCGTCCCTCCGGTCGTGGTGTACTGTCAACGCCTCTCGCCCCGACATCGGGCCCGGAGGTCATTCTCCGGGTCCATTTTTCATTTGGGGAGTACATTCAATGTTCTACGTCTACGTCCTCCGCAGCCGGAAGACCGGCCGCCGCTACGTCGGCTCCTGCAACGACATCGCCGACCGCTTCCGCCGACACAACGCCGGCCACAACAAGGCGACCCAGCACGGCGTCCCCTGGGAACTCCTCCACACCGAACCCTTCCCCACCCGCTCCGAAGCCGTGCTCCGCGAACGCTACGACAAGACCGGTGCGGCCGCGATGAATTGGACCGCTCGCTTGGTTAGCGTGGTCGCCGCGGCGAGCAATTCGATTGATGGCTGTGAAGTGATGTGGTAGGATGAACGTATGGACAGGGAGCATATCGTGACGGGTCGGATGTCGGACCGCCGCGACGATGGTTTCGTTCCCGGAACGCCGGCCGAGCGTATCGCTCTGGTTTGGCCGCTGACGCGGGAGGTCGCCTCGCTGAGCAAGCATCACGATGCTGAACGAAGACTACAGAGACATGTTACAGTCCTTGGCAGACGAGGGGGTTAAGTTCCTTCTCGTCGGCGCCTACGCGATGGCTGCTCACGGCTATCCTCGCGCCACCATGGATATTGACCTTTGGGTCATGCCCTCAGGCGAGAACGCCGACGCCGTTGTTCGGGCGTTACGCAGTTTCGGCGCTCCGGAGGAGAATCTAACTCGCGGCGTTTTTCAAGCCGCCGACGCCGTTTTTCAGATCGGCGTCGCCCCACGACGAATCGACATCATTACCTCCGCCTCCGGCCTACGCTTCGCCGAGGCGTTCGAGAGTTCTTTGTCGACCGAGATCGATGGAATCGAAGTGCATGTTCTCTCGCTCGCCGATCTCATTCGCAACAAGCGCGCTGTTGGAAGGACCAAGGACTTGGCCGACGCCGAAGCTCTGGAATCTCTCGAACAGTCCGAAGAATCTGATTGAACGCCATCTGCCTCTGACGCCGCTACCGCCGCTACGTCGGCTCATGCAACGACATCGCCGACCGCCTCCGCCGTCACAACGCCGGTCACAACAAGGCGACCAAGCACGGCGTCCCCTGGGAACTTCTCCGCACTGAACTCTTCCCCACTCGCTCCGAAGCCGTACTCCACGAACGCTACTACAAGACCGGTCGCGGCCGCGATGAATTGGACCGCTTGCTTGGTTAGCGTGCTCGCCGCGGCGAGTTGCCCCGAGTATTGTCCAGAGAAAGTCCTCCGCCGAAAGACGGAAGGCTTTCTTCTTATGCTTGCTGGGCTTACAATCTCAGATGTGGAAGGACCGGTTCAAACTCGCCGGGGAGGCGACTGGATTGGCGGACGGCGAACGGTTCTTTGGCCCGGAGTTCGGGGGGACACCATGATCGCCGGGCTAAACCGGCATGGAGTAGAGGATGAGAGCGCCTTACGTGGAAGGCAGTAGCGACCCACCACGGCCCCGAGTCATGGCGGCGTATCCGCAAGGGTGCGTCGTAAGCGTTGACAGGGGAACACATAGGCCAGCCATTGAGCTCCGTAATCACCCGCTTTGGGGCGCCGACCTCGTATGGCGGCAGGGAAGGCAACACGAGCGCGGCGCTATCGCGAGCCGCGTCATCGGCCCCACGGAGTCTGAGACCCTGAGCATGTGTGGAAGCTCCATGCACGAGAACCGGGAGATCCCGTCAGCATCCGGCGATTGGCTCCGCAAGCCGTCGTCGGGTCGGTCAGGAAAGGCCTGTGGCCACAATCCCGACACGCACGCTGACGGGAAGTCTGACACCAGCGTAGTACCTGTGAACGCCGGGAACAATGCTCGATGGCCGTCCGCGACCGGCTATGACGGAACTGTGCCCCCCCCCCGCAATCGAAAGAGCGGGATCGGGAACCCTCCGTCTACGGTCCCACTGGCGGGTCGGTCGGCGGGGCGGCGGACCGGCGGGAGGAAAGGCTGGTGACCAAGGGAAATCCTGAGCAATCGCCCGCGGGTCGGACGCAGAACCGGCCGGAAGCGTCGAGTGGATTGTGCAGGATACGTGAGTTGGCCGGTAAGGATCGGCAGCTTCGGTTCACGAACCTGATGCACCACGTGACGGTGGATTGCCTTCGGGAGGCGTACTTCGCGTTGAAGCGGAATGCGGCTGCCGGGGTGGACGGCGTAACGTGGTCCGCGTATGGGCAAGACCTGGAGGGCCGTTTGCCGGTCCTTCACGATCTGGTTCAGAGCGGCAGGTACCGTGCGCAGCCCTCGAAGCGGAGTTGGATACCCAAGCCGGACGGCCGACGGCGGCCGCTGGGCATCGCGAGCCTGGAAGACAAGATTGTCCAGCAGGCGATGGTGTGGGTTCTGAATGCGATTTACGAGCAGGACTTCCTGGGCTTCAGCTACGGCTTTCGTCCGGGCCGCAGCCCACATCGGGCGCTGGACGCGGTCTGGGTGGGGGTTACGCGACGGAAAGTGAACTGGGTGCTGGACGTGGACATTCGGAACTTCTTCGATACGATCGATCATGCGTGTCTGATGAAGTTCTTGGGCGTCCGCGTCGCCGACAGTCGGGTTTTGCGTCTAATCGCCAAATGGCTTCGGGCGGGGGTCTCGACCGACGGCGTGTGGTCGAAGACGGATGCGGGTACGCCGCAGGGGTCGGTGATCTCGCCCCTGTTGGCGAATGTGTACCTGCACTATGTTTTTGGACCCATGGGTGCAGCGGTGGCGTTCTCGGCAGGCGCGAGGCGACGTGATCGTGGTCCGCTATGCCGACGACGTGGTGATGGGGTTCCAACATCGTGCCGAGGCGGACGGGTTCCTGGCCGAACTAGTACTCTGTCCCAGGGATAATGTGGTGTTATGACGCCGCGCCGGTGATGTGGATGTAAGGAAGAAAAGTGACGGCATATTGGTTGATATGCCGAGCTTTTCTGACGCAGCAGACGCATCATCGCCGCAAGTCAGAACACCACAGTATTGCTGGGACAGGGTACTAGGCTCCCGTCTGGCCGAGTACGGACTGGAACTGCACGCGGGTAAGACTCGCCTGGTGGAGTTCGGTCGGTATCGAACCGCGCCGCGCGAGGCGAGGGCAAGCCCGAGACGTTCGCGTTCCTTGGCTTCACGCACGTTTGCGCGAAGCGTCGGAGCGACGGCGGCTTTACGGTGCTGCGGAAGACCGTTGGCCGGCGGTTGCGCCAGAAGGCAAAGGAAGTGCGAGAGGTTCTAATGCGTCATCGTCACAAGCCGGTTCCCGAACAGGGCCGGTGGTTGCGGTCGGTGTTGTTGGGCTTCTTTAACTACTATGGTGTTCCGGGCAACGGCCTCGCCCTGCAGGGCTTTCGCACCTCGGTGTGCCGCGCCTGGCTGCGTGCGTTGCGGCGTCGCAGCCAGAAGGGCCAGAAGTTGAATTGGCGTCGGATGAAACGATTGATTGCAACGTGGATTCCAACGGCCAAGGTCCAGCATCCGTATCCCAACCAACGGTTGGCGTTCGACCCAAGGTAGGAGTCGTATGAGATAATTCCTCACGTACGGATCCGTGCGGGGGGCGGGCCAAAGAGGCCCGTCCCTACCGCGATACCTAATAGGCTCTCCTCCCGAACCGGTGGCGGGTATTCGTTCGGCTATGATGCAAGAGCATGCTTGGAATTGGGTCTGATCGCTCAAGTGAATCTGCCGTTGAGGCCCGCAGGGC
>CBDVCA010000064.1:0-16375 GCA_965372365.1 uncultured bacterium | reverse complement strand
GCGACGGACGCGGCGGGACCGATACCGCCACCGTCACCCTTACCAAGCCCGCCATTACGCTCGACGAACTCGGCGCCCCGTCGCTGGGCGGCGTCGAGGCCCAAGGATGGCGAGTGTACCGACTGCGATGCACCGCAGCCGACCTCGCCGACGCCTTCCACGCCTTCTCGCTCGACCAGATCAGCGGCGTCCACCAGGTCCACGGCTCCATCCTCGACCACAGCACCGGCGCCGATCTGATCGGTATGGACCCCGACTGGGCCGACTTCGACACCAACTTCACGTTCACGTTCGGCCGGCAGGATTTCAGCATCGGCCTGACCGAAACGAACGACGCCTCCAACCCCACCGGTCTGGACTTCACCTCCGGCGACTGGGTCGGGACCGCCGGGATCGGAACCTACCAAATGCTCGCCGGATCGCTGACCCGGGCTCTGATCACCGACCTGTCATACCCGTTCTTCCAGTTCGTCCTCCCCGCCTCGGCCGATCTGACCCTCACCGGTCAGGCCGTCAGCGGCGGCGACTCCGCCTTCGGCTTCAGCATCACCGTCGAAGGCGACGACAACGCAAACGCCGCGCCCGGCGCCAACAACGACACCGCCGTCACCCAGATCAACCAGCCGGTCACCACCGCCAACGTGCTGGCCAACGACGTCGACATCGACGGCGACGACATCACCCTCGACAGCTTCACCCAACCGGCCCACGGCTCGGTCGTCCATAATGGCGACGGAACCTTCACCTACACCCCCGACGCCGACTACATGGGCGACGACGCCTTCACCTACACCATCAGCGACGATCACGGCCACAGCGACACCGCCACCGTCGCCGTCACCGTCGGAGAAGAGAACGAGACCCCCGTCGCCGTCGACGCCGACTACACCGTCGTCTCCAACGCCCCGTTCACCACCACCAACCTGCTGGCGATGGCCACCGACGCCGACGGCGATACGCTGACGGTCGAGGCGTTCACCCAGCCCCAGCACGGAACGGTCGTCTACGATGACGACGACGGGACGTTCACCTACACGCTCACCGAATACTTCGCCGGCGACGACAGCTTCACCTACACCGTCAGCGACGGACGCGGAGCCGGCGACACCGCCACCGTCACCATTACCAAGCCCGCGATCACCGTCGACGAACTCGGCGCCCCGTCGCTCGACGGCGTCGACGCCGACGGCTGGCGAACCTACCGACTGCGGGCCACCGGCAATGACATCGACGGCGTCTTCCACATGTTCACGATTCAGCAGGTCAACGGCGTTCACAACGTCAGCGCCCTCGGCATCGACAGCGTCAGCGCCGATATGTTCGGTATGGACGCCGACTGGGAAGACTTCGATACCTACTTCATGTTCACCTACGGCGAGCAGGACCTCAGCTTCGGCATCAACGAGACCAACGACGGCTCCAACCCCACCGGCCTCGACTTCACCGCCGGCGCCCTCGTCGGAACCGCCGGAGTCGGAACCTTCGAGGCCCAGGTCGGGTCGGTCAGACTCTCGGCGATCACCGAGAATTCCTACCCGTTCTTCCAGTTCGTCATTCCCGCCGACCAGAGTCGGACCCTCACCGGCCAAGCCATCCAGGGCGCCATTCCGTCCGTCAGCTTCTCGGTCACCGTCGACCCGGTCGTCAACGCCGAACCCCAAGCCGTCGACGATGACGAGACCACCACCGCCGGCCAGGGGATCGTCACCGGCGACGTGCTGGCCAACGACTCCGACGACGACGGCGACGCTCTCACCATCGACAGCTTCACCCAACCGGTAAACGGCTCGGCCGTCTACAACGGCAATGGCACCTTCAGCTACGCCCCCGACCCCGGCTTCACCGGCGACGACACCTTCACCTACACCATCATCGACGGCAACGGCGGCTCCGACACCGCCACCGTCACCATCACCGTCGCCGCCGGGGTCAACCACGCCCCCACCGCCGACGACGCCGACTACACCACCGACCGCAACGCGCCGTTCACCACCGCCGACCTGCTGGCCGCGGCCGCCGACAGCGACGGCGACGACCTCACCGTCAGCAGCTTCACGCAGCCGACCCACGGGACGGTCGCCTACAACGGCGACGGAACCTTCACTTATACGCTCACCACCCACTTCGCCGGCGACGACAGCTTCACCTACACCGTCGCCGACGGACGCGGCGGAACCGATACCGCCACCGTCACCATCACCAAACCCCAGATCACCCTCGACGAACTCGGCGCCCCCACTCTCGGCGGCGTGGCCGCCGACGGCTGGCGAACCTACCGGTTGCGATGCACCGGCGATAACGTCGAAGGCGTATTCGGAGCCTTCGCCATCCATGAGATCACCGGCGTCCACCACGTTCGCGGCTCCATCATTGACAGCACCAGCGCCGACCTGATCGCCATGGACGCCGACTGGGAAGACTTCGATACCTACTTCATGTTCACCTTCGGCGAGCAGCAGATGAGCTTCGGCGTCTCCGAGACCAACGACGCCTCCAACCCCACCGGCCTGGACTTCACCGCCGGCGCCCTGATCGGAACCGCCGGAGTCGGAACCTTCGAAGCGATGGCCGGCTCACTCGACGTCGACCAAATCGAGGACCTGTCCTTCCCGTTCTTCCAGTTCGTCCTCCCCGTCGACGCCCAACTGACGCTCACCGGACTAGCCATCCAAGGCGACAACCCGTCCGTCAGCTTCAGCGTGTCCATCTAGAGTAACCCCCTGTCAGGGCGGGGCCGCCGGAGGGGCTGCCTCGCCCTCTTCATGCGCTGAAGGATTGGTTCGTAGGGGACTGGCTCGGGAGTTCCGGCTTGCCGGGACGGACGTGCCTGTACCCGGTTCATGGGGGGCGGTCGCTACGGGTACAGGCACGTGCGCTCTCCGCTTCGCCCTTCGGCCGCCGCGTATCGCTACCGAGCCAGTCCCCTGCGCTGCGATGGCGCGGATCGCTGCCGAGCCAGTCCCCTGCGCGTTGCCGAGCTCTTTTCTTGCAGAAAGCTGATGCGCATTCGGTGAAATGCTGGTATACTACCGCTTTACGCGACGATTGTTCGCGCCTCGGACGCTCACCCCAACGACAAGAGAGTTGATATTACCCTATGCCATTCAAGACGTTACGGCTCATTGAGCCACTGTTGAACGCTGTTGATTCCCAAGGTTACAAGATTCCCACCGCCATTCAAAAACAAGCCATCCCCCACGTGTTGGCCGGGAAGGACCTTCTGGGCTGCGCTCAGACGGGCACCGGCAAGACGGCCGCGTTTGCGTTGCCGATGCTGCAACGATTGCACGAGAATCCTCCGAAATCCAAGCCGTCGGGAGGCCCCAAGAAGGGCCGCCGCGGCTCCCGCCCGATCCGGGCGCTGATTCTGACACCCACACGCGAGTTGGCCGCCCAGATTGGCGACAGCTTCGCCACCTACGGCCAGAACACGGCGCTGCGGCACACGGTCATCTACGGCGGCGTCAAGCAAGCCCGCCAGACCAATGCCCTCGCCAAGGGCGTCGACATCCTGGTCGCCACGCCGGGGCGATTGCTCGACCTGCTGGGCCAGCGGCTGCTGTCGCTGAGCGACGTGGAGATCTTCGTCCTCGACGAGGCCGATCGCATGCTGGACATGGGCTTCATGCCCGACATCCGCCGCATGATCGCACTGTTGCCCCAGCGGAGGCAGACGCTGCTGTTCTCGGCGACGATGCCCGCCGAAATCCAATCGCTCGCCAAGACCCTCCTGAACGATCCCGTGTACGTCAAAGTCGCGGCCGAGTCGCCTGCGGCCGACACGGTCAAGCAGTCCCTGTACTACGCCGACCGCCCGACGAAGCTGCCGCTGCTGCAGCATCTGCTTAACGATCCGAAGATTACGCGAGCATTGGTGTTCACCCGGACCAAGTACGGAGCCGATAAGGTCGTCCGCAAGCTAAGCCGGGCCGGCTTCTCGGCCGCGGCGATTCATTCCAATAAGTCGCAAAACGCTCGCATGAGGACGCTGGAGAGTTTTAAGGCCGGCAACACTCGGGTACTGGTCGCCAGCGACATCGTCGCTCGTGGGCTCGACGTCGAGGGCATTTCGCACGTGTTCAATTTCGATCTGCCCAACGTGGCCGAAACCTACGTCCATCGCATCGGTCGAACCGGCCGGGCCGGCGCCGAGGGCGAGGCGATCTCGTTCTGCAGCGAAGACCAACGCGACGAACTTCGCGATATCGAACGATTGCTCGGCAAGAGCATTCCCGTACTGAAGCATTCCATCAAGCCCCTCCCGCCGGTAGTCCAAGGCGCACGCGTGGCGGCCGGCCTAACCGCCAAACGACCGCCAACAGCCGTAATGAAGAAGGACGAGTTCTGGCGCAGCCGCAAGAAGCGAACCACCCAGGTGAAGGGCAAGTCGCAACCGAAGTTCAAACGCCGGGGCAAGTAGCCACGCCCCTAGAGCATTTTGCATAATATCTGTCGCCTTCATGCTGGTTGCGGCATCGGTTGGCGGCGTCCGTTTCCATCGCCATAGCAAAGGCTATGGCTGCTTCAACGTCCTTGCCAGCCTCGTCCTCACCTACGCCTGAACACGACATCTATTATGCAAAGTGCTCTAGTACCCTGTCCCAGCAATACTGTGGTGTTCTGACTTGCGGCGATGATGCGTCTGCTGCGTCAGAAAAGCTCGGCATATCAACCAATATGCCGTCACTTTTCTTCCTTACATCCACATCACCGGCGCGGCGTCATAACACCACATTATCCCTGGGACAGAGTACTAGAGGAACTCGATCGCGATCTGAGCGGGCGTAGGGGACTGGCTCGGAAGTTCCGGATTTCAGGGACGGACGTGCCTGTACCCGGCCCATGGCCGCACGCCATGTGAATTCCCCGAGTCGCCGGCGGAATGTCGGCGGTGTCCCCACGATTCCGCCTCGATTCCGCCGCTACGGGTACAGGCACGTTCGCTCTCGCTTCGCCCTTCGGGCTGCGCATCGCTTCCGAGCCAGTCCCCTGCGCTCAGTCAGTCCCCTGCACTGCGGGGGGCCAGTTCGCGACAGGTCGGGTTCCAACGACCTCCCGGTATTCGCGGATGAACCTTTTTCAACGGGCGCTACACCAGACGCACCACGAAGTTGTCGTCGGTCTGGATCGCCTCGCTGTTCTTCCAGGTTGTCGCCCTGCTGCCGACGGGCTTGGAGAGCATCAGATCGTACGCCTCGCAGGCAAAGCCGAACGACTCGGCCCCGGCGCCGGGCGCCTGAATGTCCCCGTACACGTAGGATTTCCTTATCGTCGAAGCGACGATGTTGGAGTTATGCATCGCAAAGGCTTGGCCGGACCCGCTCTTGATCGTGATCTTCTTGATGAAGGACTCGTGCGTAAACGCGTCGCCAACGTCGAACAGATCGAACACGCCGTCGGCGTTATCGTCGGTCGATGAATCCCAACCGGCGAAGATGCTGCTATTGCTGACAGTTCCGGTCTGGATCAGGCCGATATTACCGGCGGTCTTGATTTCGGCGCCGATCATCTGTCCCGACACCTTCAGCGAACCTAAGGCCATCAGCTTCGGGTCGGGCGCCTGGGTCAGATCGAACGCCGCGGTGAAATCGCCGCGGGTCTTCACCGAACCGATTCGACGGGCGGAGTAGTCGCCGACAATCTCATCGACGGTGATGATGGATTGGATCGACTCGGTGACAACCACGTCGGCGCCGAGATACCCGGCCTGGATCTTTCCGACCGATCCGACAACGGTCATATCAAGCGTCGCGTCGCCCTTAACCTGAATACCGCCCAAGGCGGTTTTGCCGGGGGCGACCCCATCGCCCGACACGACAATCGTCATATCGCAATCGCCGGGCAACCCCAACTTCTTCGACCCGGAGATCTTGAGCTTCTTCAGTGCGTCGACTATGAGGTCGCCGCTATCGACGTTGGCGGCGAATAACGATCCCATCAGCCCGTCAACGTCCACCTGTAGATTGCTCGCGTTGCCGTTGATGACGATAGCGCCGACGGCGGCCTTACCGGCCCCGACCCCGTCGCCGGATATGTACACGAACATATCGCAATCGCCGTCCAGCCCTAACTTCTTCGAACCGGCGAGCGTGAGCTTCTTCAGCCCATCGGCCGTGATTCCGCCATCGCTCCATTGGGCGACGCGAACCGGTCCGATCAAGCCGCCGACGGTCATCTGCAGGTCATCCGCTTCGCCGTTGATCATGATATTGCCGACGGCCGTCTTGCCGGGGGCGACCCCGTCGCCGCTTACGAGGATGACCATCTTGCAATTGCCGTCCAGTCCCAGTTTCTTCGAGCCGGTGATCGTGAGCTTCTTCAATTGGTCGGCTGATATCTGGCCGCTGTCCCATTCCGCTGCCCGGACCGAACCCACCAGCCCGTCAACGTTCACTTGGGTGTCGATGGCGGCGCCTTTGATGTTCAGGGACTTCAGATTGCTGTGAACGTCCAGGATCCACTCATCGGTTCCCGCCGCCTGCACGACGCCCACATCTCCGGTGATATCCCACGATGCGTCGGTAATCTCGCCGGCCACCGTGACCTTGCCGAGGGTCTGCTTGGGCGAACCGACGCCGCTGAGCGTCATATCGACATCCAGATCGCCTGCGAACGCCCCGTTCTTGGTCCCGGTGATCTTGATGGAGCCGATCCACGGCGCCGTGATGTTCCCGGCGTTCCAATCGATAGCCGTGATGGACTTGATCGCCAACCCATTGGTATTGATCGTGGTTCCGACGACATCATCAAAGATCAGGGTTACGGCGTTCCTCTTCAGGTCGGCCGGGGCGACGGGGATCTGATCGCCGTTGATGGTGATCACGTGGCCCTCATCCACGGTTCCCAGGACGAGCGTCCTACAGAAGCCGCCGATCGTTACGTCGCCGGTAATGAAGATATCCGGGGCGATAATCTTGCCGACATCGCCTTCGACGATCAGATTCTCGACGAACGATTCGCCGTCGGCGCCTTTGACGATGATCTTGATGGTGCTGTGATCGTTGGTTCCGGCGATCACGATTTCACCTATTCCACTGGCTCCGGGCGTAATCGACATGCTTCCCGCCCCGGCCAGTTTCAACGTGATTCGATCTCCGTCTTCGTCTTCGACCGTAAGGGTCCGGACGGTGCGGCCGTCAATGTCGCCGACCGCCCAGATGACTTCATCGGGGACGATCGCTTGCCACTCGTTATTCCCGGGGACCGTGTCGCCGACTTCGACCGCCGGATCGATCGCCGCGACCTGGTAGACGTCGATGGGCGACGCATCATTGGGCACTCGTTGACTGTAAACGACCGTCATGGATTCGCCCGGGTCCAGATCGACCGAAACATACTTGCTGTAGGCGATTTCGTATTCGAAGTCGCTTCCGGTGTTGAAGCCCACCCCCGCCTCCAACCACACGTTTCCGACGGCCGGTTCGATACCGATGTTGGTGATCACCACCTCGGAGGTCACCAAGTCGCCGGGCACAAACAGTCGGCCGCCGGCGTCGCTGACGCTGACGGTGAGGTCGGGGCCGCCGGGCTCGCCGATACCGGCCTTCTGGGCGACGTAGATACTCTGGGCATAGTCCATCCCGTAGGAGATATACCCGTCGCCGCCCTGGGTGATGACCATCGACGGGTAGTACCCGTGCTGATTGGTGGTGTCGACCGTCTCGTTCGTCCAGTCCACATCGATCCACGCGTGCTTGAGATTCTTGGCGTTGTTGCTCTGCCTATACGTGTAGGCGATGTGCGGATTGCCCAGCGCATCGAGCGCCAGCGAGTTGCCGCCCTGAGGCCGCGCCGTGCCGGTCGCCCCTTCGACCACCTGCGTCCCCGTCCAGCCGGCGGCCGTCCGCGTGTCGTACCGAAGCGTTCGATCGGTTGCATCGAAATAGACCAAGTGAACGACGTCGGAGCCGTCGATCGCGATGGACGGATGGGAGCCGACGTCGCCATCGGAATCCAACACCGCATTCACCCATGTGTCGGCGCCGGTGCGGTAGGCGTACTCCAACTGCGTTCCGTCGGCGCTGTAGTACGCCACGTGCGGCGCTCCGCTGCTGTCGACGGCGACCGCGACGACCTCGGCCATGTCGAGGCCGGCGGCAATCGCGCCGACGGTGTCGAGGGTCTCGTGGGTCCAGGTGCTCCATCCATCAGCGACGGCGTGGTAGGCGTACTTGATCTGACCATTGTCACGGTCATAGTACACCACATGCAGGTCGCCGTCGCTTTCCAACGCCATGTCCGACCATTCGCCGACGTTGCCGGAGGCGAGCGTTCTGGGTGAATTGCTCGACCAGCTGCTATCTCCCTCGGCGGCGAACATCAGGCTTTGGTCGGTCGTGTTGTACCAAATCGCTCGCAGGTCGCCGTTTGGAGTCTCAACGAGCGACGGAGCCGCGCCGTCTTCAGCGCTGTCGGTCAGCAAGCGTTTCTCGCTGCCGGAAGTCTTGACCATGAAATCGTTGGTCGACCACAGATTCCCTTCGGTGGACATCCCGCCGACGGTGATATAGGTGTTGGAGCTTGTCACTCGCACAACGATGTCGCTGTCGGGCCCGTAGCCCGGATTGGGGTTGCCCCAGAATTGAGCGAACGCGCTGGTCGTCCAACCGGCGCTGAGAAGAAGCCGCGGCTCAAGTGTTTCGATCATGGAAAAGACGTTTGAAGAGTCCATAGTCAGCCTATACCTTTCGTTACGGTACCATTACGCCCTTGAAAGCCTCGCCACCTCCCCCCGATGGCCCTCAAACCCATAACCCAGTCCAAATGGTACCACAGTTCAAGTGACCGTCAAGGGCTTCTTCGTCGGGCGGGCGAGGACCTTCGGGA
Source organism: uncultured bacterium (assembly GCA_965372365.1). GTDB lineage: Bacteria > Planctomycetota > Phycisphaerae > SM23-33 > FEN-1343 > CBDVCA01. The sequence continues at coordinate 7,549 of CBDVCA010000064.1, read as the reverse complement.
TCCCTGGCGGCGCCGCGGTCGCGGCAGGGGTATCGGGCGTGCAGCGTCGTCAACCCTACGGCCGCCGCCGGTCTCGGCGCCTTACCCGCCGCGGCGCCAGTAGCTCTGCAGCATCATATCGTCGATCTCGTGGGCGGCCACTTGTGGGCTCTCATCCCGAAATGGCAGCCGGTATTCGTTCGGCCATGATGCAAGAGCGTGCTTGGAATTGGGTTCGATCGCTCAAGTGAATCTGCCGTTGAGCCCCGCAGGGGCGAAAGATTTGTAGCCCGGTCCGTCAGGGCCGGGGCAGGGTCCGCCCCATACGGACCGGGCTGCAAATCTTTCGCCCCTAACGGGGCTGGCCCGCCATGGTGTGAAACACGCCGCCAAGCAGACCACCATGATGGAAGGAGAACCCTATTGTGCAAAGTGCTCTAGCCCCTCGGGGATATGAATGCGCCTGGAGCCCCTTAGAGCCTGACCCCTTGGAACCCCTTAGTCTTGCGTCAGCGGAGCCCATTGGCCGATGCCGCGTGGTTTTTTGAGTAAACCCTTTGGGCTTCAGTCTCAATAATGAATGACCATGCCGCGACGAACCGCCCACATGAGTGAGTTGATGCGTGCAGCGTCCACCGGCGACGACCGCGCGTTCGGGATTCTGGCGACGAAGGTTCAGGATGATCTGTTCCGATTCGCCCTGGCCCAGGGCCTCCGTCATGCCGACGCGGCGGAGGCGAGCCAGGAAACGCTGCTGCGAGCCTATCGCAGCCGATCGACATGGCGACCGGACGGAAACGTCAAGACTTGGTTGCTGGGCATCACCATGAACGTTGTTCGTGAACTCCGGCGGCGGGCGGATCGAGCGGCGAGTTTGGGCTTGGAACCGGCGCTGCTGGCCGACGCCCGTTCGTTGACCGACGACGATGATCGGATGGGCCGTCTGGCAAAGGCCTTGGCCAAACTGCCCGACCGCCAGCGAGAGGCGGTGTCCTGCCGCTACCTGCGGCGGATGAGCGTTCGCGAGACGGCTGCGGCGATGGGTTGCGCCGAGGGAACCGTGAAGGCCACGGTGGCCGCGGCGTTGGCGAACCTGCGAGAAATGATGGGAGCGAACCGGAGATGACATCAGAGCAAGACAATGCGTCCCAAGAGCCGTTCGCCGACCTGCTCGACGATCTGGGTGTCCTGGCCGATCGAATCGACCGACGGCGGCGCCCCGGACAGGCGTGGGCCGCTCCGCGTGCGATCGGGAGGCTTCGTCGGCTTCTGTGGCCGGCGGCCGCGGCCGTTACGGCTGCGGCCGCGATGTGGCTGATCGCCGCGTGGGTCCAGCCCCGGCCCATCGCGCCTCCCAGCGACCCGGTCGTCCTGGCGCCTGTCGTGGCCCCGCACGTGACGTGGCCGAGGGTCGACTGGACCGTCCCGGCCGACATCCACATTTCGGGCCTGGACGGTACGAACCTCGTGGCCGGGCTCAGTCAGCTAAGCGCCCAGTGGGGGCCGGGCCGGATGGACCCCATGGCGGGGCTCAGTCAAATACGAGTGGAGGCGTCGCATGCGACGGCGCCGTCGAATGTACAAATGTCCGCACCGGGCCACTTCACCTGGAGCGCCCCGACACTATCGTTCTAGCCAAGGAGTAATGTCATGAAACGAGTGATGAGTCCCGCGATGTGCGCCCTTCTGGCCATAAGCATTCTGGCCGCCGCGCCCTATGCTGTCGCCCAAGAGAGGACTGCGGCTGATCGGGAGTCTCTGAACCGCCTTCAGGCCATATTGCCGACCGTGGAATTCGAGGGAAGCACGCTGGATGAGGTAATCGGTTTCTTCCGCCAGTCGACTGGCGTCAGCATCCATGTGAAGTGGGCGATGTTGGATCCGTCGGGCATCGACGGAGCGGATCCGGTGTCGCTGTCGTTGAAGAATGTCCGCGCCGCCAAAGCGCTCGATTTGCTCATTCAGTCCCTCAGCAGGGCTGAGCCTTTGGGGTACACTATCGACGAGGGCATCGTGATCATCTCCACCCGGAGTGACTTGGGCGGCCTTGTTGACACACGCGTTCGGAATGTGGACGACCTCATCGGAACCGATGACCCCCAGCAGCGAGCGAAAAGATTCTACGATCTGCTGGACATCATCCGTACCAGCATTGATGTGGACTCATGGATTTCCAAGGGGGGGATTTCTGCAAGCTTGAAGGTGTTCGATGGGATGATAATCGTGACCCAGACCTCATCGAACCACCGGGCGATCGACGAATTGCTCACCCATCTGCGTCAAGTCAAAGCCGATCGACCGCCGACGCCGCCGACGCCGCGGCAGAGAACCAAGCAGACGACGAGCATGGTGGAGTTGGTCGAGGTGATGCGGAAGGCCTCCTTTGACCCCACGGGCATGGGCCTGATCGCCATCGGTGGACTCAAAGAGGATGTCAAGCGCGATGAGGCCGACATCGCCGCGGACTTGGAGACGCTGTTGGGGGGCGTCAAGACTCTCGGCTTGCGAAATTCCATCCGCCTGACCCTGAGCGACCTGTACCGCCAGACCGGCGAAGACGAAAAGGTGCTCGCGAACTACCGGGCCCTGCTCATGGAAAACGACGAAGCCGCCAAGGCCGAAGAAGAACACGACACCCCGTTGCACTAACGCGATCGAAGGATGTCGCGAGCTGCGATTCAGGTGAAAATAGAAAACGGCGACCCGATGGATGGGTCGCCGTTTTGATTGTGAGTTAGGCCGGTTGTTGTCAGGCCGACTTCTTCTGCTGGGCGGCGAAGAGGGTGGCTTTGGTGCGGTCGGTGACCATCTCGCCGTCGATCTGGTAGGTGACGCCTTCGGCCTTGGCTTCGGGGAGTTCGTACAGCAGATCGAGCATGAGCGCTTCGACCACGCCGCGGAGGGCGCGGGCGCCGACGTCGCGTTTCATCGCTTCGGTGGCGATGGCTCGGAGGGCGTCTTCGGTGAAGGCCAGCTCGGCGCCTTCCATTTTGAACAGGTGCTGGTACTGCTTGATCAGGGCGTTCTTGGGCGTGGTGAGAATCGAGACCATGGTCTCCTCGTCCAGTTGCGACAGCGTGGTCACCAGCGGCAGCCGGCCGATCAGTTCGGGGATCATCCCGAAGTGCACCAGGTCGTCGGGCTGCACCTGTTCGAGCGTGTGACTCTGGGCGGAGATCTTGTCTTCGATCTCCTGTTCGCCGGCGAAGCCGATGGCCTGTTGGCCGATGCGCTTACCGATAATGTCCGAGAGCCCCACGAAGGTGCCGCCGCAGATGAAGAGAATCTGCGAGGTATCCATCTGGATGTACTGCTGCTCGGGGTGCTTCCGCCCGCCTTGGGGCGGGATGTTGGAGACGGTGCCTTCGAGCATTTTCAGCAGAGCCTGCTGTACGCCCTCGCCGGAGACGTCTCGCGTGATCGAGACGTTCGAGGAGGTCTTGCCGATCTTGTCGACTTCGTCGAGGAAAATAATGCCCCGCTGGGCCGCTTCGAGGTCGTAATCGGCGCTCTGGAGCAGTTTGAGCAGGACGTTCTCGACATCTTCGCCGACGTAGCCGGCCTCGGTGAGGGTCGTGGCGTCGCCGATGGCGAACGGCACGTTCAGCATCCGGGCCATGGTTCGGGCGAGCAGCGTCTTCCCCGAGCCGGTCGGCCCGATCAGCAGGACGTTGGATTTTTCAATCTCGACCTCGTCGTCACCGGCGGCGTCGACGTGCATGAGTCGCTTGTAGTGATTATGCACCGCTACGCTGAGCGTTCGCTTGGCGTGGTCTTGGCCGATCACGTACTCATCGAGATATTCCTTGATCTCTCGCGGCGCCGGAATCGAGGAGAACAGCGGCCGATTCTCTGAGAGCTTCCGCTTCTCCTGACGAATGATGTTGTGGCACAGATCGACGCAATTGGCGCAGATGAATACGTCCTCGGGGCCTTCGACCATCGGCCCGACATCGCGCTGGGAGCGGTTGCAGAAGCTACACACACTGGAACGACGCCCTGGGCCGCGAGGGCCCCCGCTGTCTGATTGTTTGGCCATATTCGACGATTCCTGCAGCCCGGTTTGGGCTGCGTCCATAGCGCGTTGCAGGCGCTTATTCTCTGTTAGTCTTTGTGTCCGCCAAGTGTTATCGACCCTAAACGAGGCCCGACTTGACGAACTTCCGCGGCCGCCGCCGAAGTTTTACTGCCGCGACGGCCCTTCATTGCCTTCGGATCGGCCGCCGGGGCCGAGGTGTGCAACCATCTGGGCCTTGGCCCGTTCGAACTCCTCGTCACTCAACTGGCCTTCCCGATGCAACTGTCGCAAGTCCTGTAGGCTGAACGACTCGGCGGACGCCTGGGGCGTACAATCTCGTAACCGCCGACGCAGTATGAAGACGCCGACAAAGCCGCTCACCATGGCCAGCAGCAGAATCGTGCACCCGACGACCAACTTGCCGTAGTCAACATTCCCCGCGGCCAAAATCGCCGTAGCTATCACCGACGCGTCAACCATGGCTCTATTCTACCGAGTACCGGAGGCCAGTTCAACGTGTCTGGACGTTCGACGTGGATTTACCCGCCGCCATGGCCGGGACCAGGGGCGAAATCGAGAGCAACGACGAGAGCAACGACGAGAGTAATCACCGTAACATTGTATGCACATGGGCCTTATCTATCAACGCCCCCGTCCGGGCTCACCCATACGCTCTGGGCGTATCCCCGACGTGTCGGCTTCGGAACACGTGACTGACGACAAGGTTGTGTCATTCCTACGGTTTTCGCCGTAGGATAACGGCAGTGGGCGCCTGGGCGTGGCCTCGCGACGCCATCGCAGGTGGATAAAATCGCCGCGACGAACTAACGCATGGGTGGCGTTGCGTGTCTGACATGGATGAGGACAGTATGCCCGGTGGGTCGCAGCCAACAGACGCCGAACTGGTCATCGCGGCCGCCGGTGGAGATCGCGCGGCGTTTGACCAGTTGGTCGGCCGGCATCAGCGGCGTGCGACCTCGGTGGCGTACCGTCTGCTGAGCAATATCGACGACGCGATGGAAGTGACCCAGGAGTCGTTCTTCCGCGCGTACGAGAAGTTGGCGAGCCTTTCGGCGCCGGAGCGGTTCGGGGCGTGGCTGTTGCGAATCGTGAGCCATCAGGCGCTGAACCGCCGCCGCGGCCGGGCGCTGAGACGCATGGCGAGCCTCGACGGCTTTTCGGTACCGGCGCCGGGGGCCAGCGACGACGGGCCCGGGGAGTTGAACCTCCCCGACGGGTCGGCGGTATCGCCGGCGGAGGAGGTGTCGGCCCGGGAGTTGAAAGAGAGCATTCGCCGGGCCATTGACGAATTGCCCGACAAGCAGCGGACGGCCTTGGTGCTGTTCAGCATCGAGAAGCTGCCGCAGAAGGAAGTGGCCGAGATCTTGGGTATGAGCGTCGAGGCGGTCAAGTGGAACGTGTTCACCGCCCGCAAGACGCTCAAGGAACAGTTTCGAGACTATCTGTAGTCGCGCAACACGGACTGTAGTCGCGGCAACACTGAAAGTAGTTGCGGCCACACTGAAAGTCGCCATGAGACCGAAAGACGACGAATTCGACCTGACCGAGTTGACCGACGGCGACCTGCCGGCCGACCAGGCCGAGACCCTGCGCCGACGGCTGGAGGCCGACCCGGAGATGGCCGACGAGCTGCGGCGGTACGAATCGCTCGACGAGGTGCTGGGCGAAATCGCCGACGAACCGACGCCGGAGGTGGATTGGGATCTGCAGCGGCAGACGATCCGCGCGGCCATGGAACGCGAGGCCCTGCTGCGGCCGATGCGACCGGTGTGGCCGGGTCGGCTGTTCCGCTTGGGGGTGGGGGTGTCGGCCGCGGCCGCCGTGGTGATGGCGGTGATCGGGCTGGGATGGTTGACGCCGACGACGGCGACCGAAAGCAGGCTGGACGTGGCGTGGTCGGCGCCGGTCGCGCCGGCCGGCGGGTCGCTCATCGTCGCGACCGTGGTCCCGGTGATGTCGAGCGGGGCCGACGTGGTGGTGGCCTGTAGCGAACCGACGATCGAAGCGATCGCGGCCGCCGCGACGCTGAGCGCCCTGACGCCGGCGGAACCGACCGGCGTGATCGTAATCGCATCGGGCGCCCCCGCCGGACAAGCGAGCGCCGGCGGCGGGTATCTGTTTGACGAACTTTAGAGCACTTTGCATAATAGATGTCGTGTTCAGGCGTAGGTGAGGACGAGGCTGGCAAGGACGTTGAAGCAGCCATAGCCTTTGCTATGGCGATGGAAACGGACGCCGCCAACCGATGCCGCAACCAGCATGAAGGCGACAGATATTATGTAACATGCTCTAGCCAATAGAACACGCGAGCGCGGCTCGGCGGCGCACCGATGCGCCGGGGCCTGCTCGCCGGTTGCGGAGCCTGAACATGACATTGCGAATTCTCCTGTCGATCGCGGCCGTAACGGCCCTTCTCGCCGGTCCGGCTTCGGCCCAGCAGGGCGCCGGAACGGTGATGCGAGCCCTCGACGAGCCGATCAGCCTGGCGCTGCCCGATACGCCGATCACGCTGGCGCTGGAACAGGTGGCCGCCACGACCGGCCTGTCGATCCGCCTGGCCGACGATGTGCTCGCCTCGCTGCCCCATGGCGAGGAGACCCGCCTGCGGATCACCGCCGAAAACGTCCGCCTGCGAGATGTGCTCACCAAGATGCTCGCGCCGATGTGCCTGCGGTGGCGAGTCGAAGGCGTCGTCGTCGTCGTCGACACCACCGACGCCATCGGACGCATCGGCCGAAGGCCCACCTTCACCGAAATGGAGATCCTCGCCACCTTCGCCGACAAGCAACTCACCGCCGGCGCCGACGCACTCGAACAGATGCGACAGGCGACCGGGATCAGCGAACTCGAACTCATCTGGCACGGCGTCGCCCCGGCCCTCCGGACCCAAGCAACCGCCGCCGCCGACAAGGCCCTGCCGTGTACGAGCGCCGCCTATCTCGACCGGCTCTGCCACGGTCGCGACCTGACGTGGTACGTCTGGGGGACGGATATTATGGTCGTCCCCGACACTCTCCAGACCCAACGCCAACTGCGGCGGATCGTATCGGTCCACTACAACGGCGTAATGCTTCAACACGTCGTCACCGACCTCGCCCACAAGGCGGGCTTGAAAGTCAAATGGGATCCCGGCGTCCTGGAGGCGGTTCCGGTGTTTCCCACCCGCACTATGTTCGCGCTTCAGATGTCCGGGGCGACCGTCGCCGAGGCCTTCGACGCCATCAGCGGCGCCACCGGCCTCACCTTCACACCCGACGGCCTGGCCATCCGCGTGGGCCTGGCCGACCCTGTCGCCGCCGCCGCGACGCCGAGACCGACGCCGACCCGCAAACGCTCGCCGTTCGTCGCCACCATGCCCTTCACCGCACCCGACGGTCGCCAGTTCACCATCATGTTCCGCCCCGACGACCTCCCCGAAGAAATGGTCGAGGCCATCACCCAACAGAAGGCCGCCTACATCGAGCAGCTTCGCGCCGCCTACGCCCCACCCCAACCCAAGGCGCCGACGACCAAGCCGGCGACCACAACGCG
>CBDVCA010000063.1:0-16647 GCA_965372365.1 uncultured bacterium | reverse complement strand
ATGGCTTCACACGTCTCTTGACCCCCCGCACTGCGGGGGGCTAGTAACGGCAGGCACTCGTCATACCCACTCCCCGATTATCCATCATGAACCAAGAATACTCGACGCTGCAACGGCGTTGCCTGCGTGTTCTTCCTCGATGTTCGGCAATGGAACTCGCTCAGGCGACCGACCCCGCTTTTTACCGGATTCTCCGCCAGAAAACACCTGCCGGTGGTCGGCGGCGATCTTGCCCCCAATAATAGTGGAAAGGGCTGCGGCGTGTATCACCGCGGCGTATGGGACAGAGGGAGTATCTCTGGAGGGAGAGAGCGATGATTCATGCCGGACGGTCCAGGGCGTTAGTCTTGATGATGATCGGTTGTCTGCTGGTCGGCATTGTATCCGGCTGCGCCAAGTCGGATGTGAGCAAGTCCAGCTACGACAAGATCACCAAGGGGATGACGCTGGAGGAAGTGGAAGTGGTCTTGGGCAAGGGTAAAGCCTCCGAGACCGGCGAAGGCCTGGTGGACGTGAAGGCCAACGGTACGTCGGCGAGCGTATGGGTGTGGGAGGACGGCGACAAGACGATCACCGTTGTTTTCGAGAACAACAAGGTGACCCGCAAGTCATCCGTCGGCCTGATGGAATGACGCGACGTCCGCCCGCGCGCTTCCGTCGGTCGATCGGCGGAAGCGCGACGGGTGAGGCGGGTCTACCCGGCGGGGTCGGCTCCGGCCTCGACGGCTTGCGGTTTCGGCCGCGACTGCTGGAACAGCCAGGCGATATGCTTGGAGGCGCCCCAGGTTTTCCCGGCGGCGGAGATGTGTTTGGTCTTGGGGAACTCGGTGTAGGTGCTCTCGCCACCGGCGGCGCGGATCAACTCATGCACCACCTTGGAGCCATACCGCATCGGATCGGCTCCGCCGGCGAAAATCCAGACCGGCACGTCCTTGTAGCGATCGACTTCCCGGGTCAGTTGGCCCAGCATGGGTCCGGTGGGCGTGCTGTAGGCGCGGCCGACGGGCCAGCCGCTGCCGCAGAGGGCGGCGGCGAACAGGTCGGGGTCGGCTTTGAGGAACTCCCAGCAGGCTTTCCCGCCGTAGGAGAAGCCGGTGTAGTAGACACGGTCGGCGTCGATGTTGAGCCTGGGATCGGCGATCAACTGTCGGATCAGGGCCAGCGAGGCCTGTGTGAACCAGCCATCGCTGTTGACCGCCGGCCAATCGGGATGCCATTGGGTGGGCCCTCCCTTGGCCCCGGCCGGGTGGTACGGCGCCGGGATCGCGGCGGCCGGCGGAATCTGCGGCACAAGTGAGAAGCAGGCGAATTCCGGCTTGTCGTAGTACTTCGTGAACAAGTGCCGGGCCAGGATGACCATCTCCATGTTCTTGACGTTGTCGGTTCCGACGCTTCCGGAGCCGGCGACCGACACGACCAGCGGATACGATTTGGCCGGGTCGTACCCTTTGGGAAGCATCAGGCGATAGGGCAGCTTGGCGCCGCCGAACTCATACGACAGCCCGATATGCCCGTATTGCGTCCGCTCGCCTCGCCAGCACGCGTGGACGACCGAGCGGATGGTCACCTCGCCTGTGGTGTTCAGTAGAATCCAGGCGAATCGCTCGCCTTTGTAGGGCGAGGTGAATTTCAGTTCTTTACCGGAGACGGCCGTCTGGAACCTGCGGCGTTTGTGACGGTTAGCGAGGGTCTTGCGGCGGTCGCCGTTTCCGCTGTGGGCGACGGAGACCTTGACGGTTCCCGGGCCGGTGTAGTCAACGACGACCCGGTGGTGATTCAGTTCGTTCCCGGCCGTGGTGATCGCCGGAGAGACTCGGCACGCCATTGCGTCGCCGACGGTCACCGGCTCCCATCGGGCCACGTTGGGGCCGCGGAAGCGGGTGATCAGCTTGTTGGGTCCGGATTCCTGAGCGGGTTCGGCGGCGTTCATCGCCCAGACCAAGCCGCCGGCGGCTCCGGCGATGACCGCCGCGATGGCGAAAATGTACTTGTGACGCATAACGAGGCTCCTGTTGTTGGCGGCCGGATTGTGGGTCGGCGGCTCTGGCTGTGTGGGTTAGTACGCCGCGAGTTATCGCAATAGTTCGAGCTTGGCGAACTGAAGGATGAGCGTCTTGCGCCCGTTTTGGTAGAAATCGACCACCACACGTGTGTACGACCCCTCCCGGCCGATCTTCTCCACGCGTCCGATGCCGAAGATCGGATGGCGGACCCGGGCGCCGCGGCGGATTCCGGAACCAGGCTTGGCGTCGCCGGCCTCGTCGAGGTCGGGGTCATAGAAGTCATCGTCATGATTGACGTCGGGCTCCGGTTGATCCCACGGATCTTCCGGATCGAACAGATTGTCTCGGGCTCGGTCGGCGACGTTTTCGATCGGATTGGTGAGATCCACGTGCCTGACGTGCTCCCCGGCCAGTTCCGAGAGGAACTCCGAGGGGATCTGCCGTTGGCGTGAACCTCGGATGCCGCGATACCTCGCGTGCGACATCAGCAGATGGTCCTTCGCTCGGGTCATGCCGACAAAGCAGAGGCGGCGTTCCTCTTCGGCGTCGCCGTCGCCTTCGAGGGCCCGGTGGAAGGGCAGCAGGCCTCGCTCGCAGCCGACGATGATCACGGCCGGGAACTCCAGCCCCTTGGCCGCGTGCATGGTCATCAGCGTCACCGCCCCGGTGGCGCCCTCGAATCGGTCGATATCGTTGACCAAGGCGACTTGGTGAAGGTAGTCGGCCAGCGTGCCTTCGGGGTTGTGGGAATCGAACTCGGCGGCCGCGGAGATCAGTTCGGCCACGTTGGCCAGTTCCCCGCCGTCTTCGCTGCCGTGGGCTTTCAGGTCGGTTTCCAGCCCGGTTCGCTCCAGCAGCGTTTCAAGGATGGCCTTCACCGGCCCGTCGGTGGCGGCGGCGGTGAGTTCCTCGATCAACGCGGCGAATTTTGCCACTTTCCCGGCGCCGGCCTTGCCAAGGTCGCTCACTTGGGCGGCCTGGCGGCTCGCCTCCAGCAGGCTCTGCAGATTCGCATCGGCGAAACGCCTGAGCCGTCCCAGCGTGGTGGCCCCGATGCCTCGGGCGGGGACGTTGATGATCCGCTCGCAGGCCAAATCGTCTCGCGGGTTCACGATCAGCTTCAGGTAGGCCAGTACGTCCTTGATCTCTTTGCGATTGTAGAACTCGACTCCCCGGGCGATTCGGTAGGGCACGGCGGCGCGACGGAACGCGTCTTCCAGAACGCGCGAGAGGCTGTTGAGCCGGTAGAAGATGGCGATATCGTCGTGACGAAGTCCCGCATCGGTCAACGCTCGAATCCGCTTGACCACTTCGGTCGCCTCGGCGTGCTCATCGCTGGTGGTCAGAATCATCACGTCGTCGCCGTCGGGGCGGCGGGTGAAAAGCGTCTTGGCCTTGCGTTGGCGGTTGCAGGCGATCAGCCGGCTGGCGCTGGCGAGAATCGGCGCGGTGGAGCGGTAGTTCTCTTCCAGCCGGACGACAAGGGCGCCGGGGTAGTCGTTTTCGAAGTCCAGAATGTTGCTGATATCGGCGCCGCGCCAACTGTAGATGCTCTGGTCGGGGTCGCCGGTGGCGCAGATGTTCGAGTGGTCCATCCCGATGCCGTGGGCGATGACGTATTGGGCGTGGTTGGTGTCCTGGTACTCATCGATCAGGATGTAGCGATACCGCTGGCCGAGAAGTTGGCGGATTTCGGGCCGATCCTTCAGCAGGAAAGCCATCCGCATCAGCAGGTCGTCGAAGTCCAGGGCATTGGAACTGCGTAAGGCGTCCTGGTAGGCCTGATAGATCTTGGCCATGTTGCGCGACCCGAAACTGTCGGCTTCCCGGGCGCAGGTCTCGGCGGTCTTGAGTTGCATCTTCGCGTGGCTGATCGTCGACAGCACTTTGGGGGGGGTGAAGGTTCCTTTGGGCAGCCCGGCGGCGGCGATGGCGCCTTTGACGACACGCGTCTGGTCGGAGGTGTCGTAGATGCTGTAGTTGGACTCCAGCCCCGCCTCGGTGGCGAACTCGCGAAGCAGCCGGGCGCAGAGGCTGTGAAACGTCATCGCCGTCACCCCGTGGGGGGTTCCCAACGCCTCGATCCGTTGGGCCATCTCGGCCGCGGCTTTGTTGGTGAAGGTGATGGCCAGCACCTCCCAGGGCGCGACGCCCTGACCGATCAGGTACGCCACACGCCGGGTAATCACTCGGGTCTTGCCCGACCCGGCTCCGGCAAGGACGAGCATCGGGCCGTCTATATGGGTGACCGCCTGTCGCTGCGGTTCGTTGAGGCCGCTGAGAAGATCCACCTTGTCTCGCTCCATGCATCGACACGGAAAACTCCACTGTACCACGGCGCCTGCTCAGGAAAAAGCCGTCAACGGAAAAAGCGTTGGACGGGCGGCTGGGCGGATCTGGATTGGTGGCCTCAAAGTCATGTCCTACCAGTGGTTGTGTCTCTGGTAGCGGCGGATATCGGCCCCCAATGGACCGGTGGAATCTGGCCCGTCGTCGCCGGCCGCCGTCGCCGGTCCGGTTAGACGGTCGGCAACGATAATGCGGCAGAGTTTCGGGATCTTACTAAAGCTTCCGCCTTAGATTCCGATGAAGGTAGCATGATTCGTTCGGTGCGGGTTGCCTCCGTGTGGGAGGGGCCTGGGGGAGAAATGTGTGATCGGGGGAGCTTCAAGAGAGGGGCTGAGTAGCATGAAGCATAAAGATGTACTTACAACTGGGGAGGTCGCCAAGGTTTGCAACGTAGCGCCTCGCACGGTGAGCAAGTGGTTTGACACCGGGAAGCTCCGTGGATATCGCATTCCCGGAAGCCGGGATCGACGCATTCCCGTCAGCCAACTTGTGAAGTTCATGCGGGCGCATGGCATGCCTCTTAACGGCCTCGACGGTGGGGCGCTTCGGATCCTTCTTGTCGACGATGAAGCGGACACCCTCGAGGTTCTCGCTGACGTTTTCAACGAGAGGGGAAACTACGACGTCCAGACCGCTATCAATGGTTTTGAGGCCGGCATGCTGGCCGAAAGGTTTCATCCGCACGTGATCCTGCTGGATCTGATGCTTTCAGACGTGGACGGCCGCGAGGTGTGTAAGAACATCAAGCGGAACCCCGCGCTGACAGCGACCAAGGTGATCGCCGTCAGTGGTCAATTGACCACGCGGCAGGGACAAACGCTGATGGCCGAAGGCTTCGACGGATTTCTGTCCAAGCCCTTCGACGTCAACGACGTTCTCGCCACGGTCGAAGAGGCCAGCAACCTCGTGCGGTAATCAATACGCCCTGACGCCAACGATCGCGGCGAAGGGAATGGATGCTCCAGATGGTGACGCCGCCAACCATCGACGAGCCTCCGAGCCCGTGATCGAAGGTGACAGGACGGTGCAGCGGACACCTCACCGGCCAAACCGGTGAGGACGCCACGGACGCGCAAGTTATGTCGCGTTCGTGGCGTTTTTTCTCGTATCCCCCTTCTGCCGCGGCGGATATCCGCCAGCCCTCCCGCCAGCCCTCCTCTCCCTCGCTCATCGTCCCCTCCGTTCGGCGTTCGCGCCCAGCCTCGGGGTGCGTTCCAATCGACAATGGGCGGTCGCCGTGTTGGCGAAGAATTGGGTGCGAAGGTGCGTAACGCATTTGCGCAACTTGCATTGACAGTGCGCCGGGGCTGTGGTAGACTCGGATCGTTGTTTCCAAATGGAGGTTTGGGCGTACGTGGGGCGAAGGGAAGCGACTTGCCGGATTACCGTTACCGATCCGGACGCCGCGTGTACGCCGAATGCCCGATATGCACCTAAGTGAAGGGAGAATACCTGTGTCCCAATTGCACGTTTCGCGCCCCGGCGATCGGCCGGATCATGAACTGCTGGAATCCCGCCTCATGCTCGACGCCGGCCCGGTGGCCGCCGACGACTTTTTCGAGCCGCTCGAGGATCATACCGTCAGTCTGACCGTCACCGACAACGACGACCAGAGCATTGGTGCGCCGGGCATTCTGTCGTTTGACGCCGTGACCACCGCCGGCGGAACGGTGGTGCGAGACGACGCCGACACCCCGTGGGACATGACCGACGACGTGCTGGTGTACACTCCGCCGGCCGACTACTACGGCCCCGATAGCTTCACGTATGTTTCCGGCCCGTTCCTGGTGGCTGAGCCGGCGTTGTTTGAATCGCCCGTGCTGTACACCCCCGGCTCCGGCCCCGAAGCGACGGCCGCCGGCGATTTCAACGGCGACGGCGTCGCTGACCTCGCCACCGCCGACACCGGCAGCGATACGGTTACGATCTACCTCGGCGTCGGCGACGGAACCTTCCAGGCGTCGTGGGCCTACAGGGTCGCCGACGGCCCGACCGATCTGGTCGCGGCCGATTTCAATGGCGACGGATTCGACGACCTCGCCGTCGCCGCGACCCACGACGACAGCGTCGTGATCCTGACCGGCGCCGCCCAGAGCATGGACTCCGGTGATCCGTTGGCCGTAGGCGGCTCCCCGACGGCGATCGTCACCGGCGATTACAACGGCGACGGGCTGCTCGACGTCGTCACCGTCAATTACACCAGCGGCGACCTCACGCTCCTGCCCGGCCTCGGCGACGGTTCGTTCGCCGGCGCCGAGACGTTCGACGTGGGCGCGTACCCGGTGGACGCTTACTCGGCCGATTTCAACGGCGACGGACGCGACGACGTGGCGGTGGTGAACTGGATGGACGACACCATCTCGGTCCTTCGCGGCTCGGCCGCGGGGTTCGGCACAGCCAGGACCTACCCCACAAGCGATTACCCCACCGGCATCATCGGCGGAGACGTTACCGGCGACGGCAGAATCGACCTGGTCATTATCGACGGGCACGCCGAATCGCTGACGATTATGGACGGGACCGGCTCCGGTGATTTCAGCATGGGCCGAGAGATGGCGATTTCCGGCCGGGCGCGAACGGTGGTTCTGGGCGATGTCACACGAAACGGCCGCCTCGATATCGTCATCGCCGGCCAGAACAGCGCCGAGATTGTCATCCTCGCAGCCGGCAGCGGCGGAACTTTCGTCGACGGCGGAACCTACGACGCCGGCCTGTTCCCGTCGGCGATGATCCTTGAAGACGTCAACGGCGACTTCGTCCTCGATCTGGCGATCGTCGACGCATGGAACAGCGGATTCAGTTTTGTGCCCGGTCGATCGCCCGTCGTGCTGGTCGGCGAGGCTGGCGAGGCCGCCGTGACCCTGGACGTTCTGCCGGTCAACGACGTCCCGAGTTTCACCAAAGGCCCCGACATCACCATTCACATCGACGGCGAACACACCTACGAGAACTGGGCGACCGCGATGTCGGTCGGACCGGCCAACGAGGCGCATCAGACGTTCGCGTTTGTTGTGACGACCAACCACGATGAGATGTTCGACGCCACCCCGGTGGTCACTCCCGAAGGGGAGTTGAAGTTTACGCCCATGACCGGCGCCCAGGGCGACGTGACGGTCAACGTCTTCATCCAGGACAGCGACGGAACCCCCAGCGGCGGCGTCGATTCAAGCGCGGCGCAGAGCTTCGTGATCCACCTGGACCCGCAGCCGCAACCGACCGATGACGTCGCGGCGACGCTCGAAGACACGCTTCTGATTATTGACGTGATTGACGTGCTGGCCAACGACGAAAGCGTCATGCGCTACCCCGGCCCGGTGATCGTCGGCTTCGATGGTTTTTCGGTCAACGGCGGCGTTGTCATTCTTGACGGCGACGCTCTGGCCTATACCCCCGCGGCCGACTTCAACGGGACCGACTCCTTCACCTACACGATCCAGGGCATGCCCCAGTACGGTACGGCCACCGCCACGGTGACCATCGACGTGACGGCCGTGAACGACGCGCCGGTCTTCGCCGTCGGAGCCGATCTGGCCTCCTCGTCGACCGATGCAGTCACCGTCGACGGTTGGATCGACGGGTTCGTGTCAGGCCCGGCCGACGAGGTCGCCCAGACCGTGTGGTTTGAGGTGACCGGCGATCGCGAGGACCTGTTCGACGTTCAGCCGACGGTGAGCCCCGAAGGCGTGTTGACCTACACCTCGACCGCCGGTGTGGCTGGAGCCGCGACCGTGTCGGTCGTCATGCGTGACGACGGCGGCGTCGTCGACGGCGGCCAGGACGCCAGCGTACCCCAAACGTTCTTCATCTTCGTCACTCTCGCCCCCGTCGCCGGCGACAACGCCGGATCGACACTCGAGGACGAACGGGTCGCCGTCAACGTTCTCGTCGACGATTCGGTTCCCGTCGGCCTGGTGGGGCTGGCGAGTTTTCAAGCGACCTCCGCCTTCGGCGGTGCGGTAACCCGTGACGACAACGGCACGCCGGACGATCCGACCGACGACCAACTGGCGTACACGCCGGCCGCGGACTTCAACGGTATCGACACCTTCACCTACACCGTCGGATCGTACCTGGCCGTGCCCGGGGAGGCGATCTTCCATCAGTCGGATCTGACCGATACGGCCACCGTGACCATCGGCGTTACGGCCGTCAACGACGCACCCAGCTTCACCCCGGGCGCCAGTCAGAACCTGACCGGCGAAGCCGTCGAAGTCGTCGTACCCCACTGGGCCGCCGACATCAGCGCCGGGCCCGCCGACGAGGCCGGCCAGACGGTGGCGTTCGAGGTGATTGCCTCCAGTCCTGAACTGTTCGCCGTTCAGCCGAGCCTGTCGGCCGACGGCACGCTCACCTACACCCCCGCGGCCGGCGCCCTCGGGACGACGCTGGTGTTGGTGTCGCTCCATGACGACGGCGGCACAGCCAACGGCGGCGCCGACTGGGGCGCGGCGATACCCTTCCTCATCGGCACCCCCAACCCGGTGGCCGTCGCCGACGGCGTCGAAATCGACGCCGACGTAGCTGTCGACATTCCGGTGCTCGATAACGACACTTCGGTGGCCGGCATGCCCGCCCTGACGGCGTTCGACGCCGTTTCCACCGAAGGCGGGACCATCACCCTTGACAACGGCGGCACCGTCGACGATCAGTCGGACGACAGCCTCATCTACACCCCCAAGGCCGGATTCTCCGGAATCGACACCTTCACGTACACCATCGGGATTCAGATGGGCGCGACCGTAACCGAAGACTACACATCCACCGCCACGGTGACGATCGACGTTGATCTCGGCGACGCACCCCGGGCTCTGGCGGCCGACGCCAACCGCGACGGAGCCGTTGACCTGGCCGACTTCATGATCGTCAAAGCTAACTTCGGCGTCAGTTCCGGCGCCGACTGGGGCGACGGCGATTTCACCGGCGACGGGAAGATCGACCTGGCCGACTTCACTATCCTCAAGGCCAACTTCGGCGCCGTCAGCGCCATCCCCGGCGACGCCGACAACAACGGAGCCGTCGAGTTGGCCGATTTCCAGGTGCTGAAGGCCAACTTCGGAACCGCTTCGGGGGCGACGTGGCTTGACGGCGATTTCACCGGCGACGGAGCCGTCGATATCAACGATTTCGTAATCATCAAGAAGAATTTCGGCCTCACCACCGCCGCCGCCTCGGCCCCGGCGGCCATCGTCGCTGTTCAACCCGCCGGCAGCGCACCGGCCCTCGGCGGCGTGATCGACCTGTTCGATCAGATTCGCGGCGTGATCGCGCCGCGGTAGGTCGTCGAGGCGACATAGCGGCAACCCGCAAGCGGCGTGGAGTGCGAGGGCGTTGGCGGGAATCCGTTCGGCGGCCGGTTGCGTGTGACTCGTTGTCCTGGCCTATCGCAACGATTGTCGTATACGAGGATTAGGCGCCAAGGCCGTTGCTGTCAGCCCCAACGGGGCGGAGGCGTCTAGCCGGGGTGCGTAAGCCCCCGGAAGCCCCGCGGGTTCCTTGACAGTCCCTGCCGCCCCGAGGATAATCGTCTGCTCATCGCATGACTGTCCAACGGGACGTCGCGACGATTCCTGCGTTCATAGGAGCACGGCATGGGGCTATTGCGTAGCACGACGGGGGCGCCCGGACTCGGTGGCTTCTCCCGGGTCTGGCTGGTGATCGTATGTGCGATCCTGTGCGCCGGATGCGGCGCCCGGAGAGCCTACAATCGCGGCGTCGAGCACATGGGAAGAGGCCAGTATGACGCCGCCGTCGCCAACTTGACCCAGGCGGTCGCGGCCAAACCGGACAACATTCAGTACAGAGAGGCGTTAGCGAAGGCGAAGACCTCAGGGGCCAAGTGGCGCCTCAGCCAGGCGCGGGCCGGCATCGCGGCCACCGATCTCGGCGAGGCGGTCGAGCATCTGGAAGCCGCCCGTAGATACGACCCTACGCTCACCGCCTGTGACGGCCTGCTTGCCGAAGTCCGCCGGAAGATCGGCCGGGCCGAGTCGTATCGCACCGAAGCGTTGTCCTTGGGCGAGGCCGGCCGGTGGGACGATGCGGTGGCGCGGATACGAGAAGCGTTGGCGGTATATCGGTCGCTGCCCGATGGCGAGAAGGATCTCGATCGATTGTGCGAACGGGCGGCGGCCCGGCATCTTGACATCGCTCGCAAGCACTTGGAGGCCGACGACTGGGACGCCGCGGAGGCCTCGGCCCGGCGGGCGATGGATTATGGGGCCGATCGCGCCGCCGCCAAAGTCATGAAGACCGTAACCGACCGTCGCATGGCCGATGCGCTCATCAAAGACGCCGCTGCTCGCGAGAGGGTCGGCCAGTTCGCCGATGCTCTGGAGAAACTGCAGTCCGCCGAGGCCCTGCACCCCCAGCGTGCCGACCTTCCCGAGAAGATCGCACGCGTATCGCGGCATCTGTGCGGCCAGTGGATCGCCGAGGCCAAGGGCTTTTCTCGCGCGGGGTCGCATATCGAGGCGATGAAGCTGCTGAGCAAGTGCGAGGCTCTCCTGCCGGGGTATGGCGATATTTCGTCGCTGATCGACGCCGAGCGACGAGCTTTGGCGGCGATGCACACGCGCTTGGGTGAGGCCAAGGCCCGCCAGTTGGCCGCCGGAAGCGCCTTGGTGCATTTCGTCGCGGCGTTGGGGTACACAGCCGACGACCCCGGCGCGTCGACGGGCTTGCAGCAGAGCCTGGACACGCTGCGTCGGAAAACTCAGTATCGTATGGCGATTGTGGGGTTTCAGGGCTCCCATCCGTATCGGCAGATCGCCACGCGTCTGGAAGCGGCCACGCTCCAGCAGTTGCTGCGTGCGAAGCCGCCGAATGTATTGATTATGGACCGGGTCGACATCGCCAAGGTGCTCGACGAGCAGGATCTCAGCTTGAGCGATCTTGTCGATCCGCGGTTCAGAGTCGCCTCCGGAAGGCTCCAGGGCGTTGACGGCATGCTGGTGGGTGAGGTGGTCTCGTGCGACGTTCTTCGCGACCGGACGAGCCGGACCGAGACGAGTCGGTATACGTCCGGGATGATCTTGACGCCGAATCGAGCCCACGAGCGAGCGCGCCAACGCGTGCGAGACGCCGAGACCCGGTTGCGGAAGTGTCGCCAGAGGCTAGCGGCGGCCGAGGCGTCGGCCAGAGCGTCGGCCGAAGTGGCCGCGGCGGGGGCGAAGAGGCCCGTGGCCCGCCTGGTGGGGGGGGCAACCAACCCGAAGGTGGCGCGAGCTCGTCGCGAGGCGCGGGACGCCGCCGGTGTCGTCGCTTCGGCCCGGCGTAACTTGGCGGACACGCCGGCGAATCTCCGGGTTCCCAACGTCCTGACGCATCGGTACCCGGTGCACACCATTACCGCCACCTCGACCTGCGAGGCCTCGCTGAAGATCCTCGACTCGATGACCGGGGGCGTGATCGCCGCCGAGCCGATATCGGGGTCGTACAGCAGCAGCGACCGGTACGTCAAGGGCGATCCGGCTCGCAACGTGCCCGAAGACCCGATCGATTTGCCCAACGACGCTTACATGCGGGAAAAGGCCGTGGTCGCGGCCCTTGGTAACCTGGACGAAGCGGTCGGACGCGTCGTCGGCCGTCACGGCGCGCGATTCGCCGTTATGGCGTCGCGAGCGGCCCGCGGCAATCGCATGGACGAAGCGGTCGAAAACGCCATGTGCTATCTGCTGTCGTACCCGGTTGGCGGAGGGCAGACCGCCGCGATGGTCGAGATCGTGGCGCGGGCGTTGGAAGACGAAGCGGAGTTCCTGCAGATGGACGATCTGCTGCGAAGGCATTGCCGCGTGTTGTTGACGGCGGGCGAACTGCCCGCGAGACTGAGAGAGTCCGGCGACGGACTGATGATCGTCGCATTCCGCGACCGCCGACTGTCGAGAAGGTTCAGAACCCCGTGTTCCCTCTCCGCCGTCGACGGGATGCCGATTCGATCGAAGTCGCAGTTGCAGGCGGTGCTGTCGGCCTACGGAGCCGGCGACGAGGTGGCCCTGAGTTTGAGGATGGCCAACGGCGACGTGCGGTCGGCGTCGGTCGCGTTGACCGAGAAGCGATAGTCGACCGTTGTGCCGATGACGCGATGGGCGCCGGGCTCGGATATGTCGGTGAATAGAGAACATGTGGCGGAACGCGGGCAGAGGAAATATCGAATGAACAAGTCGTCCATGAGCACGTGCGTACTGTCCCTGATCGTCGACGAGGCGATTCGATAGGATGATCGCCCGATACCCCACACGAGAAAGGAAAGTCGCCCGATGACTGAAGACTTGACGACGATCGAGAAACTCAAGGAACTGCTCGCGGCTATCGGGGCCTACCCCGACCCCCGACGCGCCTCGGCCGAATGGAAGCAGGCGTACCGGCTGCTGGGGAAGACCGAGCTTGAAACGCGTCATTTCCAGGGCGTGGTGGGCATGCGCGACGTCGACGCCCTCGCCGAGTTGATCGGCAAGCTCGACAGCCCCGCAACCCCGGCCGAAGCGTCCGGGGACCAACCCGATTCCGAGACCTGCAAGCGAGCCCTACGGGCGTTCCGCAAACGGGCCAAATTCACACGGCTTGACGATGAATCCAAGCTGGGTCGCGGGCCGCTGTCCAAGGGCTCCGACGACAACCTGTCGGCGATCAGCCCGCCGGCGGAGTGGCCCGACTCGGTATGGCAGGCGCTCGTCCGCCAAGGCAAGTTGCGATACATCAGCGACGGGATGTACCGCATGGCCAAGGAGTAGCGAGCTGACCCGGGTAACCCGCGGCGTACAAACATAAGGCTCATGTCGAATTAGCGGGGGAGTTCTCGTGGCTAAGGGTCTGCGGTTACTAGCCCCCTGCAGTGCAGGGGGTCGCTGGACCGATGGTGTTCCCGCGGCAGCTTCGATGTCGATTGTCACGAAGCGGCGGTTGGATCCATAGCTGGTGGGTTCACACGTCTTTCGACCCCCCGCACTGCGGGGGGCTACTACTCCGTCACACCCAAACCTACTAACTCCTCTTGTGGCGAACGGTCATCTGCTTCGTCAGACAAACTCGGCATATCCTCGAATATGCCATCGTCTTTCTTTCTTGCATCTGACCATCCGGCACGGCGCGGACTTAGCAGGTTTTGATGTGACGCAGTACTAGCCCCCTGCAGTGCAGGGGGTCGCTGGACCGATGGTGTTCCCGCGGCAGCTTCGATGTCGATTGTCACGAAGCGGCGGTTGGATCCATAGCTGGTGGGTTCACACGTCTTTCGACCCCCCGCACTGCGGGGGGCTAGTAACGGCAAGCACTCGTCTGAAGGACTCCCCACGAATCGCGGATGAACCAACTCTTTCAGTCGGACAGAGCTATAGGTTGTAACGGTCGTGCGTTCAACGCGGGCGGCTTGGCGTGAAGAAGGCTCTCTGTGTGTCGATGCTGCGGTCGTGGCGGCGCGTGGCGGTCTAGAATGACTGCGACGGCCGGATCGCCTCGCGGCCATGGGTTCGGAGGCGTTGGGCGTCGGGGGGAGCCGTTATGAACGCTTTGGCCATCGTCGCGATTTCCGACGATGAGATCATCGGGTGGGGCGGGCGGCGGCAGCGAGCCCGGTGGGACCGGAGGGTCTTGAGTAGTGTGAGCCGCGGCGGCGACGGCTGCCGGGAGGCGAGGTGTTATCGCGTTTGCCGGCATCTGAGGGTTGAGGGGATCATCAGCGATCTTGACGATGACAATCCGCCGTCGCAGGTCGATCCGGTCGCCCGGCGTTGCGAAGCCGCCCTCGATGCGGACGTTCACCAGACGTTACCTGACGGGCAACTGGCCCGAAAGAAACACATCATCGGGAATCTCTGCGGGTATGGGGGGGCGTCCTTGGAGGTAACGGCTTGGGTATCGCCGGAAGGACCAGCCCGTCCCACGACCGGTGGAGACGGAGAACTCACATGAAGGCGCTTGTGCTGTACGACTATCCTCCCTCGCCGGGCGGTCTGGCCACGCAGGGAGATCTACTGTACCGGGGGCTCCAGGATGTTGGGGTCGAGGTCTTTCCCGCTCACTTCGAGTCGCCGCAGGAGAAGGAGTGGTACTATCGGTGGTTCTGTCCCGACATCGTGGTCGGCATCGGCTTCTGGGGCCACACGCCTCATTTGGTGCTGCATCCGCAGCGGTACGGGGTGCATCCGGTGCCGTGGCTGGTGGCCGACGGGTACGTGGCCAATTATAACGAGGTGCTCGACGCGTTGCCGCTGATTCTGACGACCTCCAACTGGGTCAAGGATGTGTATCGGCGCGACGGCCTGGACGTGAGCCGGTTCGAGAGCCTGCCGGTCGGTTGCGACACCGACGCGTTCATCCCACGCGACCGGAGCGATCCGAAGGTGAAGGCCATTCGCGAGAGTCTGGGGGTGGCCGACGACCAGATCATGATCCTCACCGTCGGCGGGGACGCCGCCTCCAAGGGCGCCCAGGAAGTGATGCAGGCGCTGGCGCTGATCGACAGCAAGGCGCCCGATTGGAAGTACGTTTGCAAGGTATGGCCGCAGCCCCGGACCGACAAGCAGAACATCGAGGATTCCCAACTGGCGACGAATCTGGGGATCGAGAAGAACGTGGTCTACACCAACAGCCGGGTTTCCCGCAATCTCATGCCCTACCTGATGGCGGCCTGCGACATCTACGCGGCTCCGTCGCGGCTGGAGGGGTTCGGTATGCTTCAGGTCGAAGCCAACGCCTGCGGCAAGCCGGTCATCGGCATCAAAGCCATGGGGATGCTCGATACGATGGTGCACAAGAAGACGGCGTTCCTGGCCAACGTGGCCCAGGAGGTGCGAGCGCGCGAGGCCGTCCTCGGGACCGACCACGGCTGCGCCGAAACACGCCGCGTCGTGTTCAAGACTCCCCGAACGGTCGACTACCGCGCCAGCGTTCACGATATCGCCAATTACCTGATGGACCTGATGACCGACGTGTCGCTCCGCAACAAGATGGGCGAGGCGGGCCGTCAGCGGGTTGTGGAGAAGTACGACTACCGGATCGTGGCGAGGCAGTTTGTGGATGTCGTCACCGACAAGTTGGGACTCACCTGATATGGCCGACGTCGCCGGCGGCATAATCGCCCAAGCCAAAGCCGCGGCTATCGAGGTGCTGGAGCATAATCTCCGAGGCCCATACGCCGGCCTGCCTCGCACCGCCGGATGGGGGTACCCCGAGCCCTACACGCGCGATCTGATGATCGCCGGGCTCGGGGTGCTCGTCAGCGGAAACGACAAGCTGCTGGCCTCGCTTCGCCGCGTGCTGGCGACGCTGGCCCAGAATCAGAGCGAGCACGGGCACATTCCCTCGCTCGTCCACGACAGCCAGGACCGGGGCGCCAGCGACACGACGCCGCTGTTCCTGCTGACGCTGGCCGCGTATCGTCGGCATACAGGCGAGGCTGCCTTTCTCGATGAAGCCGCGGCCAAGGCGTTGACGTGGATGGAGTACCAGAGCCCGTCGGACAGGACGATGGTCGCCCAGATGCCGACCTCCGACTGGCGCGACGAGCAGTGGGTGCTGGGCTTCGGCCTGTACGTCAATACCCTGGTCTACGCCTGCCTGCGCCTTCACGGCCGGCGCGAAGCCGCCGACCAGATGCGTCGGCTGATGCAGCGATTCACCATCACCGCTGACGCCAAGCACCGCAAGGTTCACGAGGGCCTGACGGTGCGATGCAAGCCGTATTACGCGATGTGGTCGTACAAGATTTTCTCCAGCGAACGCTTCGACCTGCTGGGCAACAGCCTGGCGGTTCTCGTCGGCATCGCGGCTCCCACCCGGGCGCAGTCGATCGTGTCGTGGGTCGAGGCCGAATGCCAGGCCATGCGCGAGCGGGGCGATCTCGTGGGCGATTTGCCGCCGAACTTCTTCCCGTTCGTCCAACCGGGCGACCCGGAATGGTCGCATCGGTACGAGGCGCACAACCAGCCGGGGATGTACCACAACGGCGGCGTCTGGCCCTTCGTCTGCGGATTCTACGTGGCCGCGTTGGTCGCCGCGGGCCGACGGCGCCTGGCCCGGGTCAAGCTCGAGGCCCTGGCCGAACTCGCCCGACCGGCCAAGAACGCCTCCCTGGCCTTCGGCTTCAACGAATATCTCCGCGCCCAAAACGGCGCCCCCTGCGGCCACGACTGGCAAACCTGGTCGGCCGCCATGTTCCTCTACGCCGCCGCCTGCGTAGAACAGGACCGGCCGGTGTTCTTCGAAGGGCTTCGAGACAATGGTCCATGACGGATGATCGGGGATTTGGTCTGACGAGCGCCTGCCGTTACTAGCCCCCCGCAGTGCGGGGGGTCAAGAG
>CBDVCA010000062.1:0-16759 GCA_965372365.1 uncultured bacterium | reverse complement strand
TGTGGGGTCGCACGCCTTCGGACCCCCCGCACTGCGGGGGGCTAGTAACGGCGAGCACTCATCTGAAGGACTTCCCACGAATCGAGGATGAACCTTACGTAGTAAAGCTTAGGGATGCACGGCGACCCGCGACGGGTTACATTGGTGCGGTATACCAGCGATTCACGTTGATCGCCGGAGGGCCGATGGTCCCCGGGCCGGCCTGCGGGATCGCGCAACGGGAGAGTGCGATGGCGGGATTGGTGGAAGGCAAAGCGGTATTGGTGACCGGCGGCAGCGAGGGTATCGGCAAGGCGACGGCCCTGGCGATGGCGCGAGAAGGCGCGATGGTGGCGGTGGCCAGTCGCGGGCAAGCCGCCGGCGAGCGAGTCGTCGCCGAGATCGTCGCCGGGGGCTCGGAGGCGATCTGGATTGCCGCCGATGTCAGTGATCCCCAAAGCGCCGCGGCCATGGTCGATCGAACCGTCGAGGCCTTCGGCGGTTTGGACTGCGCTTTCAATAACGCCGGCAGCGGCGGCAAGCCCAACGGGGTCGCCGAGATCGACCAGGCCGACTGGGACGCCACGATCGCCGGGTACCTCACCAGCACCTTCGCGTGCATGAAGCGCGAACTTGGCGTTATGCTCGCAGCCGGCGGCGGCGGCGTCATCATCAACAACGCTTCGGTCGACGGGCTTCGCGGGTTCGGTCATGATCCGGCGTACGCCGCGGCCAAGCATGGCGTTGTGGGTCTGACCCGCTCGGCGGCGATTCAGTACGCCGCCAAGGGCGTTCGCATCAACGCCGTGTGTCCGGGGTGGATCGGCACCCCCCACGTCGTGGCCAACATGGAGCGCGACCCTCAGTTGAAGGCCGACGCCATGGCCCACCTGCCGATCGGCCGTCTCGGCGAGCCCGCCGAAGTGGCCGAACTGGTCGTGTGGCTGTGTTCGGACAAGGCCTCGCTGATTGTCGGCGCAGCGCTGCCGGTCGACGGCGGCTACACGGCCGTGTGACCGGCCTCCGACGGCGGCGCCGCTGGTGCGCCGCCGCCGCCGGAGACGAGGATTCTACTTAGGTTCGCTCTTCACCTCGGCCACCCGAACCGGGTTGGACTCGGCCGCCGGCATGTTCAGTGTGGTCGACATCGTCGACAGCCGATTTCCGACCTGCTCCATGATCTGGTCGGACTCGGTGCTGAGGGCGGCCTCCAGACGTCTCACCGCGGCCACGGTGTTGTTCATCCAGGCCTTGAGTTTCTCGACCGACGCCATCGCCTGCTCCACATCCACCTTGGCCACCTTGCGGGCGGTGTCGAGCTGATCGATCAGATCCGTGATCTCGACCAACTCGACCCGTGCGTCATCCAGGGTCTGCTTGTGGACCGCCAACTCGGCGGTGGCGGTGGTCAGTTGGGTCTCCAACTTGGTGACCACCTCTTGGTGCCGGGCCGAGGTAACGCAACCGCCCGCCGTCAACAGAAGACCGATTACCCATACTACCGTCGCTTGCTTGAGAGCCGTCATTCCCTTATTCCCCCGTGTTCTGGACGTCCCTTCCCCGGCGACGCGGCCCGACATCGGGAGGCCTCCGGAGCTGTTTGTTCGTGCATCCCCCGTCGCGGCTTGCGCCGTAGGGGTAGTACCGAGCGCCGCTTCCACTTCGCTCAACGCAGCTTCCATGGTGTTCAGCATGGACTGTCGTCGTATCGGCATCGTAACGGCGCAAAGTCGATCCGTCATCGAGTTGTCCCCCCCCATTCAAGTGCAATTCAGCGGCGCTGCCGTTGGCCGCGGCGCCGGTGAGAGAGTGTCCGCCCCATGCGTAACGTTTGGATAGACCCCCTGCACGTACAATCGCTATCGGTCAGCCCTCGGCGGTACTCCACTAATGGGGGCCATAAACTGGCGCAACGATATCGATCGTGGGTGCAACGCCGGACACTTGCGCCGATACTCCCCGCTACCAGGCGATGAACAGCACGCCGGTGTAGTCGCGCAGGATGACGCATCCGCGTGCTGGGTCTACTTCGTAGGGCAAGTACTCGTCGGAAGTAATCATGCTGGTGATCTTCAGGCTGCCGTCGGTCAGCGCGACCGGGTCGGGGTAAATGGTGACCGTAGCGTTGTTGAGATTGGCCAGCGAAAGTTGGCGGCGCCCATGGGCGAGCGAGGCCATTTCCTTGGTCTGGACGACGCCGTCGGCCATTTTGACGAACGCCCGGACCTCGCTGTTGATGCTCTTGGCGAAGCATTCGCCGGCGTAGCCGTCGACGATGGGGGTCTCGGCGTCTGCGAACATCGGGGCGCCGTCGTCGGTCTTGATCCACAACCGTGCGGTGGTGTTGGGCTTGTGACCGAGGAACACCCACGCGCCTTTCCATCGTTTGACGAAGATGTTTGCCGGGCGAACGCCCTCGTCGGCTCGATGCTGAATAATATCGATCCCGAAGTCGGCGAGCATTCTGCGGGGCCAGTCGTCCGGGCGCCGCACGTTCGGGGGCTGGTCGGGCGTTCCTTCGAGCATGTCCTTGAAGGGATCGAAGCTTACCGTCCCGCGGATCCACGCCAAGCGGCCGCCCCACGCCGCGATCCGCGGCAGCAGGTCGGTGGAGTTTGTTGCGGCGCCGGCCGGTTACCTCGGCGTGTGATGCGTCAACGGGCTGTCAAGGCTTGATAGAGTTCCGGTTCCGTACGAGCGGCCAGAACCCGTCGTCGCCCGTCGTCGGTCAGGGCCGCCATGATCGAGGCGACGAACTGCAGGTAGGGCTCGGCGCCGGCGGTGGTGGTCAGTACGAGCACGAAGATCCGCGTGGGCCGGCCGTCGGCGGAACCGAAGTCCAGACCTTCGCGCTTGACGCCCACCGCGCAGACCATTCGTTCGACGGCGTCGGTGCGGCCGTGGGGAATCGCGACCCCGTCGGTCATGCCGGTCGACAGTTGCTCCTCGCGCTGCAGCACCGCGTCGGCGACGGCGTCGGCGTCGATCAGGCAATCGGCGTCGGCCAGCAGGCCGATCAGTTCGGCAATGACCCCCGCCTTGGTCGTGGCGGTCAGTTGAGTCGTTACGCAGGCCGGGCGGATGTAGTCGGCCAGAGACAACTGCTGGGGCATCGGTTCGGGTTTCGGCGCCGGCGCCGGGGTGGCCGTGACCGGCGGCGGAGCGGTAAACTCTTCAAGCACGACCTCGGTCGTCCGAGCCGCCAGCACGCGCCGTCGACCGTTCTTGTTCAGAATGCGGCTCACCGTCGACATGAACTGCAGGTGAGGCGCCGGCTTGCTCTTGGGGGACAGCGTCAGCACGAAGATCTGCGACGGCTTCCCATCCATCGATTTGAAATCGACGCCCCGGGGTCGAAGGCCCACCGCGCACACCAGCCGGTCGACGGCGTCGGTTTTGCCGTGGGGAATCGCCACCCCGTATTGAAGACCCGTCGACATGCTATCCTCACGCTCCCACACCGCCTCACGAGCGGCGGCTACGTCGGTAAGCTGTCCGGATCGATCCAGCAGATCGAGCAGTTCGTCGATGATCTCGGCCTTGGTCGAGCCGCGGAGCCGGCGCTTGATCATCCGGGTGTCGAGGTAGTCGCCCAAGTTCAGTTCCGCCGGGCCCAGCGGCCCGACATCTTGCAGTCGGCTCCGCATCGCCGCAGAATCCAACGGCTCCTTTAGCGCCCGGACCGACCGTTCGACAGCCGCGAGCGCCTCGTGAACGCCGGCGTTCACCAAGGCCGCGTCCGTTTGGCGGCACGAGAAGTTCAGCGCCGTCCCGCTGAGATGCAGGTCGATGACGCTGCTTGCCTTGCGGAGTTGGTACAACCGATGCTCGCGACTGAGTTGATGGACGAAGAAGCCCTCGGCTTCGAAGATGGGGGCGAGCTTGCCGATGAAGAACTCGGCCATTTCCAACGTGGGGAAATTGAACGAGAGGCTCGTCTCGGCCTTCTCGCCGCCGACGGCCTTGCGTACGCCCGTGGCGTCGTTGCGGTACAGCGCCACCATCACCGGCGGGGCGATTACGGTGTTGACCACGACCATGATCACCACCGCGGCGAAGATCTCCGGCCCCAACAGCCCCGCGGCCATGCCGACTCCGGCGATGATCAGGGCCACTTCGCACCGAGGGGCCATGCCGAAGCCGATTCGGGCGGCGCCGCGAAGGTTGAAGTTGGCCGCCAGGGCGGGCAGCCCGCAGCCGAAGACCTTGGCGCCCAAGGCGACCAACGCGTAGATCAGCCCGAATCCCAGAACCTTAGGCGACGACAGCACCGTCAGGTTGATCTGCATGCCGGCGGTGCAGAAGAACACCGGAACCAGGAAGATGTAGATGGGCGATAGCTTCTCGGCGATTACGTGTCGGATGTCGGCCGTCGATAGCGACAGCCCCATGACGTAGGCGCCGATGATCATGGCCAGGCCGGCCTCTTCGAACAGACCGGCCAGGATCAACGCCAGCCCCAACGCCATGACGGCGATGGAGGTGCGTTCGCCGAACCACTTCAGCAGCAGGCTGATTCTACTGGACGCCGCCAGGCCCAGCACCGTCGCGCCCAGCCAGACCCCGACGGCCTTGCCGGCGACGATCCCGACGCGGCCCCAGTCGACTCCGCCGTCGCCGGCCGCCGACAGGATGCTCATGA
The DNA here is from genome assembly GCA_965372365.1 of uncultured bacterium. Taxonomy (GTDB): domain Bacteria; phylum Planctomycetota; class Phycisphaerae; order SM23-33; family FEN-1343; genus CBDVCA01. Next base: position 12,138 of record CBDVCA010000062.1, on the reverse strand, counting down.
TTACGGCCAGCAGGATGATGCCGAGGACGTCGTCGATGACCGCCGCGGAGATGATCGTGACGCCTTCGGGGGAGTCCATCTTGCGCTTTTCCGAAAGGATCCGGGCCGAGATCCCCACCGACGTGGCGGTGGTGATGACCCCGAGCATCAGACACGGCGGCGCGAACAGGCCCAACTGCTCACCAAACAGCACCTTCGAGAACACCATCACGGTAGCCGCGCCGCCAAAGAACGACGCGAACATGCCTCCGGCGCCGACGATACCGCCGACGACGGAATAGCGGAGCAGGAGCTTCAGGTCGGTCTCCAGCCCGGCGTGGAACAGCAACACGACCGCGGCGACCGCCGCCATGCCGGCCAGCTCCGGCGAGATGACCGCTCCGGACTCGGCGGCGGCGAACAAGCCGTCGGGGAAGCCGTAGAAGCCCAGCCGCCCCAACGCGAACGGGCCGATGGCGATTCCGGCGATCAGTTCGCCAAGGGCGCCCGGCATGCGGATCCGCTCGAAAAGGAGATTGCCCAACTTGGCGACGAAGAGAATCAGCCCCAACTGGATCACCAGCATCATCATGCGATGGGTCATCGAGACCTCGCCGGCTTCTGTGGTCGCAGCCGAAGCGAACGCCGCGACCGGGGCGGCGAAGATACAGAGAATGATCACGGCATGCTTTGAGACGTACTTACTCATGGTGCGTTATCGCCTCCCTTGCGGCGGGTTCGGTCCTGTTGAAGATGCTGCTCTTCGGTAGCGACGATCTCGGTCACCTCGGCGGCCGTTCGGGCTTCTCGAAGGCGAACGATGACCCCCTCGCGTCGCGCCAGCCATGACGCCCCCGCCATCAATTGTAGATGGATCTCCTCCCGGGTCGAACAGATCAGGAAGAACACGTGGACCCACTGGTCGTCGACGGCGCCGAAGTGGGTTCCCTCGCGGCAGATGCCGATCGCGAGGGCGGGTTCGCTGAAGGCGCCCTCCATCGTTCGCCTCGGGTGCGGCAGGGCGATCCCATGACCGACGGCGGTGGTCATCATCCTCTCGCGTTCGACCAGCCCCCCCAGGAGCCGGGCCGAGGTCGATTCGGCGATGAATCCCGATTCGACCAGCGGGGCCACCAATTGCCGCAGAATGTGCTCTTTGGGGCCGGCGCTGACCGAGAGATTCATCAATTCCGGCCGAACCACCTCCGACAGCGGAAGCATACGTCTTGCCGGGGCGGCGCCTTCCAGCAATTCGGTCGGCGCCATCTGCATCTGCCCGGCCAGCCAGTCGCGGACGACCGGACGCATGAATCGCCACTGGCTGGCGATCTTGGCCGCGGGTATCTTTCCTGCCTGCGCCATACGCAGAATGGTCTTCTCGGCCAGTTGCAGATACTGGGCCACCTCGGTGACGGTCATGATCTCGTTGTCGGGGTCCAGGGGCGCCATAGACGTATGCTCCAAGCAGATATGTCCTCTATAGTCCTGTATAGTCCTTTATAGGGGTTTCGTCAACCCGATAATCATCTATTGTCCTCCCATACTACACGCACAAAGGTAGTGCGCCCGCGCAGATTGCGCCAACTGTGGTTCATCGTGGACGCAGGATCCGTGCTCTTGGCACAGAGTCCGCCATGAATCACATGGGTACAGTCCTCGCGAGCGCATTAACTTCGTGCGTATGGTGTCATTTGCAGCGTAGCAGTCCGTTGAGAAATGGGTTCCGTCGCGAAAGCTCGCGACGGAACCTATTTTTGGTTCTCATCCCGTTTTCGTGGTTTGCCCGGTGGTATGTTTGATGTCCTGGCGGGTCAGCCCCGTCAGGGGCGAAAGAGTTGTAGCTCGCCGCGGCGAGAACTGTGATGCCCCTCCCCGACGCAAGCCCCGACAGGGGCGACACATAGACCGTATGGCCACGGGGTGTCGCCCCTGTCGGGGCTTGGGGCGCTATGGGGGTGAACCCTACCTCGCCGCGGCGAGCTACAAATCTGTCGGCCCTGCGGGCCTCAACGGCAGATTCGCTTGATCGATCGAACCCAATTCCAAGCATGCCCTTGCATCATGGCCGAACGAATACCCGCCACCCTTTCGGGATGAGAGCCATTTTTCAACGGACTGTCAGGATTGACGTGCTTCGACTTGCGGCGCCGACCGAGGCCGTCACCGGCGAGGCGGTCGCCGAAGGCGTCGATACCGAGGAATACCGCCTCGTCCCCCGGCCGGAGGTCCAGTATCGCAGGACCTCTTGCACGAAGACCGAGGCGGTATTCACTCTGACGTAACGGCGTGTGCCTAGATCGGCGTCACCTTCACGTCGCCGAAGGTGGCGTCCACATGGTGGGCCAGCAGCATGGCCGATCCGGAATCCAGCCCGGTGCCGGTGATGGCCACGACGGACCAGTCGGCCGGTTCTCCGCTGCCCTTTCGCCATACCTTCAGGCTGTACTGGTGTCCACTGGAGACCGTTTCGACCCGCATCTTCCACATGTACTTAACGCCGAGCTTCAGATGGGTGTCGTAGTTCGTACCCAGTTTCGACCACGATCCGTAGATCTGTAGCGTCGGGGCGGCGTTGATCGAGTCCCAGCGATACCAGCCGATGGCTCCCAACGGGGCGTACCCGTAGCTCGGCTGCGATCCGTTCCAGTCGTAGTGGCCTTGCCATCGGGCGACAATGCCGATCGCCGGACCGTTGCTGGGGCTGTCGAAGCCGGACGAGTCGATCGAGTGAATCGTAATCGGTACGGTGATCTCGTAGTCGGTCCAGTTCATTTCGCCCAAGGCGATCAGCCGGTCGTATCCCACTTCCGTTGTCCGGACCGCGCCGTTCTGGATCCTCCAGTCGCCGTCGACCACTTGGGCGGCTTGCTGGATGCTCGAGAAACTGCTCCAGTCGATCGTCAACGGCATGGGCGCCGTTTTCGATGAGGTGTAGCTGACGGTGACGGTCGTCAGCGTCAGGTTGCCCAGCCGATCGACGGCTCGGATGACGATGGTGTTGGTTCCGTTGACCAGTTGACTGCGATCGATCTCGATATTGAAATCGCCGGTGTTCTCCAAGCGGCGGTTGTCCGGGCCGATCGACAGCGAGCGTTGTTGGCCGCCGTTGAGCGTGAAGCTCAGCGAGGCGATTCCGTCGGGGTCGTGGGCGTTGCCGAGGACGTTGACCTGTCGTTGCGGTGCTCCGCCGTTGCCGAACGACTGGTTCGACCCGTACCACAGGTCGATGTCCGTTCCCCCCTGCGGCGCATCGGCCAGCGTCACCGTCCGATCGGACGACGTCGTGACGTTGCCGGCCGCGTCGGCGACGACGATTTGGTAATGCACCCTCGATCCGCCCGGCAAGCCGGCGAGGCGGACGTGATGGCTCGTGCTGGTTCCGACGGCGGCGACCACCCCGAACTCGTAGCTGGTGGTCAGCCCGTATCGCACGAAGCTGGTCGTCGGTTCGTTGGTGGCGTAATTCACATCGACGTAGGTGTCGCCCGGACTGGTGGCGATGCTGACGATCTGCGGAGCGGTCACATCGTCGCCGCCGGGTTCGGAGCTGTCGCCGTCGAGACGCACATAGTCGATCGAGGCGGTGTAGGCCGGATTCGTCCCGGCGTTGCCGGCGAAGACGCCGACGGTCGAGACCGCCAGCGAATGGGTGAAGACCGCTCCGGTGGTCCACGACTGGCCGTCATACGAATAGCTCTGCGTCCACCGATCGCCTGCGCGGGCGATTCGCATGTAGACCGGCGCAGCCGAGGAGACCGAGCGATTCAGCTTCACGCTGGGCGAGTTGTTCGTGAACGCCGCGGCAAACACTTTCACCGACGTTGACGACGAACTGTAGAAGTCGAATCGCAGGTAGTTCCCTCCGCCGGCGTCGACGAGGACGCCGTTGAGGGCGTATTGGCCGGAGGGTCGCGAGTTGAACTTGACCTCGATCTCGAAGTCGCCGTTACTCATCGACTGCATGACCCTCGGCGCGAAGTTTCCCGACTTCCACACGTCGTGGTCGGTTCCCCCCGGCACGGCGATCCGCAACTGTCCGTTGCTGACCGAGACCGACGCGTCGCCTCGGGGGTTCACGAACGTCCACAGACCGGTATCCAACGATGGACTGCTGAACTCGTCCGAGCCGGCGCCCCCGCCCCCGGTGTCCCCGTCATCGGACCCCGCCGGCGCCGTTCGCCCCGTCAGTCCGGCCGCCTCGCTGCTGTTACCGGCGGCGTCGGTGGCGACGATCTTGTATCGGTAGGTCGTGTCCGGGGTCAGCCCGGTCAGACGGATGCTGTGGGAGGTGGCCGACGGGCCGCCAACGGAGCCGAGTTCGTAGGAGGTTGTCCGCCCGTAATAGACCGTGGCCGCGGCCGTTTCGTTGGTCGTGAAACTCACATCCAGGTAGGTGTCGCCGCCGCTGCTGTCGATATTGCGGATCTGCGGGGCTTCGGTGTCGTTGTCGGGGGGGTCGTCGTTATCGCCCGACGAAACGTTGCGGAAATAGTCGATCGCCCCGGTGAACGCCGGCGAACTCGATCCGGCGGCGTTGCCGACGAAGACGCCGGCCTTGTTGACGTCCAAGGCCCAGTTGAAGGTCGCCCCGGTTGTCCACGTGGAGCCGTTGTAGGAGTAGCTTTGTGTCCATTGGTCGCCGGCGCGTTCGACCCGCATGTACATGGGCGAGCCGCCGCTGATGGAGGTGTTGATCTTCACCGACGGCGACAGATTGCCAAACCCCGCGGCGAACAGTTTCACCGAGGTCGTGGAGGAACTGTAGAAATCGAAACGGACGAAGTCGCGATCATTGGCCGCCACGACAATCCCGTTGAGGGCATACCGCCCCGTCGGCGGGTTGTTGAACTTGACCTCCAAGGTGAAGTCGGTGTCGTCGATATCCTGCATGATCCGCGGAGCGTCGAAACCGGTGCTCCACACATCGTGCGACGACCCGGCGGGCACGCCGATCTTCAGTTGGCCTCCGCTGACGACGATGCTCGAATCGCCAACGGGGTCGCGGAAGTCCCAGAGGGAATTATTGAAGGAGGAGAACTCATCGGAAATCGCCGCCGACAGCAGCAGTCTCGGTTCGAGCGACTCGAATCCCACAAACCAACGGTCGGCCGCGGCCGACGAGCACATCGCACGCATTTTCACACCCCTTGAAGTAAGAATCACTCTATCGCGTTGTGGTGAATCCTAGGCCTCATGAGGTCTCGCGGGCAATGGGCTCAGCGTTGAAGTGAGGACGGCGGACCGGAAGCCGGTCGATCAACCGTTACAGCTTGCCTATCTTCCAACAGGGCTCGGCCCTGGGACAGAGTACTACCAGCCCGTTGAAAAAGGGCTCTACCGCACTTTCGCGGATGGATCGTTGACAAGAAGCATGCTCATGTTCTTATCTTTCAGAGGGTTAAACGTTCTGGAAGAACAAGGAGACATGAGCATGGGTATTGGCGGTCTTAGGAAGCTATTCTCTTTCGCCGGTTATCGGGTTGCTGATGCTATCGTGGCCGCCGATGTGGTTCAATCTGGACGTGGATCGTCGGTATCGAGTGGTCTGTCCGCAGTGTGGCGCGACCCTGGGCGCCAACCGTACGAGTCTGCACACGGCGCGGGATCCGCCTTGGGGACGGCCCGTTCGGTGTTGATACGCTACCGGACCCGCCAGGGGCGATCTAATCTAAGGGACGGTAATCTAAGGGGACAGGCTACTTTTCCAGAGTCTAAGGGGACAGGTTATTTTTCCAGAGGGCGAGACACCATCAGGCGCCGTAAAAGTAGCTTGTCCCCTTAGATTCGTAAAAGTAGCCTGTCCCCTTAGATTGCAACGGTCGGATGGAAGGCTTCAACAACCTCATCAGCCGCGTCATCCATCGGGCCTGTGGCTGTCGCGACGAAGAATACCTTGCACTCAAACTCCGACACCAAGCCCGCAAAACGCCCATTCAACTATGAATGATACATCCGCGAAAGTGCGGTAGAGCCGTATTTCTGACGCAGACGCGCAGACAATTCAGCTCGATCTCGCGACGGAACCCATTTTTCAACGGGCTGCTAGGGCGACGGGCTCTCGACCAGCCACATGCAGTCCAGGTAGACGCTCTTGGCGGAGTTGTTCTCCTGGAGGGCGAGGTAGAAGTAATCGCCGTCGCGCGGCGTCCACTGGCCCACTTCGTGAACCCGCCATTGGTCGTCGGACATTTGCTCGGCGCCGACGCGCAGAACGAGGTGGTCGCCCGACGACCGCACGCCGCACGACCACGCCGGGCCGTCAGAGCCGTCGCCGTCGCCCCTGCGAACCCGCACGAACAGCGTGTACCGCTTGCCGGGCTCGAATTCGTCGTTCGCTCTGAAACTGTGGCGCAGGAGCCATGCGTTCGTGTCGCATTGGACGGCCCATCCGTCGCTGGCGGCGTTGGGGGGGGTGTTGACCGGGATATACCACCGGCCCAGGGTGTCCATCTGGCAGGCCTGGATCAGTCGATAGGCTCCGGGGTCCACGCCCTCCAGCTCCGGCGGCGTCGCACGCCCGGCCGCCGCTAAGGCGGGGTAGGTCTCCAGCCAGCCCAGCCAGGGCGCCAGGGCGTTCCGCTCGGCGATACTGTTGATTTTCCATTCGGCGGCGGTCCGCCTGAACCGTTGTGCGATGGCTTCATGCGACTGCGGTCCGGCGGTCGCCTCGACGGTTCGCCACGTGGGGCTGTTCGGCCCCCGCTTGAGCATGACGTACTCGATGGGCATGCCGGCGTGACGTACCCGCCGGGCGTAGGGTTCGGCGTCGCCCGCCAGGTGGGCGCCTCGCAGGGTCGCCGCCTGGGCCTTGGCCATGGTTTCGCCGTCGAGGTACGCCGCGTTGAGGTTCATGAAGCACCCCATGACCTGGCTCTTGGCTCGCACGGGGGCATGGGTGATGGCGATATACTCTTTGATCGCGGCCGCCGCGGGTCCGTAGAACCCAGTGACGAATTCATCGATGAGGGCTTGCCCGTCGGCGTCGGGGTTCCACAGGCTCTTGGCCAGCACCCACATTCGCAGGGCGGCGAATTCAGAAGCGACGCACGTATGGGCGCCCTGTTCGAACACCCCGGCGGCTCCGTGGTCGGCGAAAAACTTCACGTTGGCCGTCAGCACATCGAGATTCGGATGGGGCGCCAGGAAATGGCGGAAGTTGGTGGTGTAGTCCCAGATGAACAGTTTGTCGGTGATCTTGCTCCAGCCGACGATGTCGTCGCGAAACGCCCGATTCACCTCGCCAGCTCCGGCGGCGAGCGGTCGCGAGAAGTCGCATTCGATCGAGCACAGCGTCACGTGAACATTCTCGAGCGGACGCACATGCCGGGGCGGCTTGCGCGACCACTGGTAGGCGGCGGTGCAGATCCTCGCCCCGGGGATCTGTTCGCCCACTCGTTCGGCCACCTGGTTGGCGAAATGGATCACCGGCCCGGCTTGCGATTCTTCGTGTGTAGCGATGGCCTGGCACGTATCGCAGCGGCAGTAGCCGTGATTGTCGTTCTGGCCGACGACGACGAACCTGGCGTTCGGATTGGCCTTGAATTTGGCGATGACCGACGCGGTGATCGCCTCCAATACCTTCGGGTGGGTCAGGCAAGGCTGCGTGCCGGTTCGCTTGCCCTTGTACAGGGCCAGCATGTCCGGTGTGATCTCGACGCCGGAGCCGCGCAACAAGCCCATGTAGGAGTGGACCAGATTGCCGACGAACTCGTATCGCCCGCCGAGTTTCTCCTCGGTGTCCTGCCAAGCCATCCCGTTCACTTTGTTTCGCGCCGCCCACAAGCGTCCTTCGGGGCTGAATAGTTCGCCGTACATCATGTCGCGATATTCCAGTGCGGGCGTTTGGCGGATCCGCGTCGGGGGGACGATCACGGTGGACATTTTGGGAATGAACGTTTCGGTGGGGCTCCACCAGCGAACGCCGAGCGATTCGAGCAGGGCGTAGACGCCGTACAGCGTTCCGCGCTTCCGGCCGCCTGCGATGATCAGGCGGTCGTTCACCGTGCGGATCACGTATCCATCGGTCCCCAACGCGGCGCCGTCGATGTCGCCGACGAGCGAGCGGACGGCCGGGCTGAGGCCCAGGAGGATCGCTCCGGAGGGGGCCGCGTCGGTGGTTTGCACATCCAACGTCACGCCGGTCATTTGCCGAATGTGATCGACGAGCTCCCGGGCGGCCCATTTCTCCGACTCGCTCGCGTTGGGTCCCAGAACGATCGGGCAGGCCCCGGCTCCGTCTCGGACGAGAACCTTTCCGGCGTCGACGTCGCCGGCGGCCTCGGTCGTGCAAGCGGCCAAGAGCAAAGCGAGCGTCAGCAGGGCGGCGGATTCGCGTATCATGGGGCGTTCTCCTGGAGAGGGGGATCTCAAGCTGATTTCAACGTCCATGATGTGCAGTCCATTTCCTCCCGTCAAGGATGTGTCCTATCTTGTGGCGGCGGCGGGATCAACCGCCTATCGCGCCCCAGGGGGTTTACTCGAAGGCCCCGACGGTGAATAATGACAGTGTAAGAGGTTTGCACAGACGGTTCAGATCAGGAGCCCTGCGATGAGTGACGAGACCTTGAAAAACCGGACGACCGACACGGCCGACGCCGGCGCCTGCTGTGACTTGGGCGACCAGGATTCAGTGTGCACGCTGATGGCCTCGACATTTCGCGGGAAGCTCGCGTGGATGTCGATTGTCGTCTGCGTGTACATGTTTGTGTTCCTGGCCATAGCGGTGGTCTCAGCGGTTCTGTTCTTCAGGGCCGAGACCACCAGAGGGATGATCCTGGCCGCGACGGTGTTCATCGTCACGACCGGCTGGATCACCATGATGAAGCTGTGGTCTTGGAACATGATGTGGCGCAATTCGATTCTCGCCCGTATCGATCGGCTCGAGAAGCGCCTGGCTCGGCCGGATAGTCGCCAACACACGTAACAGATCGTCCCTACGATCGGCAGGGCTCTTGATTCGAACGTCTGTGCGGCCCGGGAGCTTGATGATGACTGATGAAAACAACAACAAAGGCCCTGCACCCCTCGAAGGCGAAACGCATGTTAGCGGCGAGGTCTGTGACGAGTCGCTTCGTTGCCTGTGTTCCTCGATGTTCCACGGACGGCTCAGATGGCTGGCCATGGTCGGCGTCGTCTACGGCGTGGTCTTCACGGCCGCGGCCGTGGTTACGGCGATCATGTTCTTCCGCGTCGACACGATCCGCAGCCAGGTTCTCTACGCGGTGCTGTTCGGTTTGTCGGCGGCGTTCATGGCGATGACCGAGATGTGGTTCTGGAGCATGATGTGGCGTAACTCGCTGGCGATGCGACTGGATCGGCTCGATCGCCGCTTGCTCGCGATGGGCAAGACGTCGGCCGGCGAACATGTCGGCAAACCCGGCCAGGCCGCGTGAGGACTGCCGGAGTTGCGGATTGTCCCTTGGCGCATTGGGAACCTGATCGCTCGACATGAGGGCCGCGTTGGCTGCGGACCTTCCTGCTACGCGCCCAGTACGTCCCCCATGTAGCCTCGCATCAGGACGACTCTGGCCGCCTGCGCCCAACAAGACCGCTGGGCCTTCGAAGTCCTCATCGAAAGCATCACGGCTCAATGGGCCGGGATCGCTCCACCGGCGCCCCTGCCAATGACCCCGTGAACGGTTACTTCAGTGTCTTGCTCTTGGCCATAGTCAACTCCTCTGCGGCCAGATCAGATCAGAACCACCAGGCCTCCCCGACCTTTTCGCGAAGCAGCAGGGGTTTGAGGTACTCGACGGCCTTCTCGAATCCTTCGCCCATGCTCATCAGGGAATCTTCGTGTTCGATACTGATGACGCCGTCATAGTCGTAGGTTCGCAGCATCTCGAGGAACGGCTTCCAAAACGCGTCGCCGTGGCCGTATCCGACGGTTCGGAAGACCCAAGACCGCTTCCTGACATCGGCGTAGCTCTTAATGTCGAGGTTGCCGGTTACGCTGGAGTTGGCCGGGTCGATGTAGCAGTCCTTGGCGTGTACATGGTAAATGCAGCGGTGCTCGCCAAGGTAGCGGGCCGCTTCGATCGGATCGATGCCCTGCCAGAAGAAGTGGCTCGGGTCGAGGTTGGCGCCCAACTGGTTTCCGGCGGCCTTCCGCAGGCGGACGATGTCTTCGGGGTTGTGGACCGTCACGCCGGGATGCGCTTCGAAGGCGATCTTGACGCCGAGCTTCTTGGCGTAGTCGTTTTCCCGCTTCCAGAAGGGGATCAGCACCTTGTTCCACTGGTAGTCGGCGGCGTCGGAGAAGTCGGTCGGCCAGGGGCAGGTGACGAAGTTGGGGGTCTTGTCGCCGGCGGCGCCGCCGGGGCAGCCGGAGAAGGCCACCACCACCGTCTTCAACGCCGCGGCCAGGTGCATGCCGTTTCGCAACGCGGCGGAGTGCGCCTTGGCGATTCGCTTGTCGGGGTGGACCGGATTGCCATGCACGGCGATGCCGTGAATCTCCATGCCCCGGTCGGCGACCTTCTTCTGAAGCTCCTTGATCTTGGCCTTGGAGGTGTGGATGCCGCTGAGCTTCCACGGGTCGCCGGGATAAGCTCCGGCGGGAAGTTCAATTGCGTCGAGGCCTACTTTCTGGCAGTAGTCCAGCGCGTCGTCCAGTTTCATTCCCCCCAGCAGTGCGCCCATGACACCGAGTTTCATGGCGAGTTCCTTTCATCAAATTCGATAGGTTGGCATGGCTCAACGCCATCGCCACAGACCCAAGGGGGCGGTGCATCTCCAATGGATGTCGCTAACAACTGCTCGCCCCGACGTCCCGACGGCCATGCGGTCATCATGCCAACAACGCATCGTACGTACAAGAAGGTTTTCTTGGCGTTGACGGCTAACGGCTAACGGCCAAGGATCCCCCAATGTCAGGCGAAGGTGGCGCCTGCATTCTATTGACGCCCATTCTATGGGGGAGCGTGCCCCTGCTGTTCTGCCGTTGTTGTTTCCGTTCCTGAAGCCTGAGGTCCCGCCACGGCGGGCAGGCTGAAGCCTGTAGCCTGCCGTTCTGCCGTTCCGCCGTTCTGCCGTCAAGCGACGCCTTCTTCTTCGGCGACTATCTGCCGCGGCCATCGGCGCAGGCGTCCATCAGCGCCGCCGACCCGGCGCCGCAACTGATGATCGATCGCATCGCTTGGTCGACGGGGATATCGACGACGTGGACGAATTCGCCCGGCACGTGGTAGATGTTCCCGCTGGTCGGGTTCGGACCGGTCGGTACGAACACCGTGCACCATCCGTCGTTGTGGGTATCGGTGACGAAGGCCGTCATGAGCGTATCGTTGCCGAACACCTGGACGAGGGCCACGGTAGAGAAGGCGCCCTTGGACCCGCCCATTCCGCCCATCAGTTGGCCCACGGTCTCCCTGATCGTCGAGTAGCCCCAGATTCTCTTGAGGGTGTGGTTCTCGACGGCGCCGAAGATCCATTTGCCGCCTCGGGTGCGGACGGTCAGGCCAATGACGAAGCAGGCGGTCAGTAGAATAGCGATGGCCAGGCATTTGGCGAGGGTTTCCTGTAGTTTGGTGGACTGGACCAGTGCATCGGTCAGGGGGCTGATGCCACCGGCGACCAAGCCGAAGACCCACAGAACCACGAAGATCATCAGCGCCGCCGGGAGTACAACGACGATGCCGCCGATGAGCGTGGTTGCCAAGAACCTCTTGAGCTGTTCCATTCGATCGTCTCCTGTTGCTCGGGGTTGACGGATCGTCTGCTGCGCCAGCACTTACGCGCCAGTTGTGACGATGGTACCTTCGCCAGCAGCGGTTGGCTACCTCGGGAGGGGCAGGGCGCAGCAAAAAGCCCGCGACTGTCGCGGGCTCTGTGTGAAGGGTGGCTGAGGGGATTCGAACCCCCGACCCCCTGGACCACAACCAGGTGCTCTAACCAACTGAGCTACAACCACCGAATCGAGCGGCGCACTATACTGGTGTTCCGGTGGTTGTGTCAAGTTCAATTTCGGCCGCTCAAGCTGTCGGCAGGGGTATGTCGATGAACTTACGGGGTGTGTAGGGCCGTGAAGGCTGGAAGGAGCGACCGAAGATGGACACTGTATTTCCGATACTACGCTTGACGCTGGTCGCGACGTTGGCGGCAATACTGGCCGCGGCCGGCGGGTGCAAGCGTCTTTCTCGCGCGACCGCCGGGGCGGTT
>CBDVCA010000061.1:0-16833 GCA_965372365.1 uncultured bacterium | reverse complement strand
TCACTTGAGCGATCGAACCCAATTCCAAGCACGTTCTTGCATCATGGCCGAACGAATACCGGCTGCCGGTTCGGGATGAGAGCCCGATGATTGAAGAACACCTGTGAACGGTTACGAGCATTGACGAAGACGCACAGGCAATAGAGCCGATCGCAGTAGGAACAGCTTTTTCAGCGGGCTGTTAAGCGAGGCTCGCCAATCTCCGATACCATCGATGGCGGAACGGGGGCTCGACGTCCCCGCTGGCGCCATCGGATATTCACGCGGAGCCATCGGCCCTGAGGCCGGACGCCGCGGCCGGGGAGACGCGGTGACCAAGAGCCAACTGCTGTTTGTGGACAACGACTCTGCCTTTCGCCAAAGGTTGGCCCACGCGCTGCGCAACCAGCGACGGCAATGGGACATGACCTTCGTCTCCGACGCCGAACAGGCCCGTCTGGCGATGGCCGACTACCGCCCCGATGCGATCATCCTGGACATTCAGGCCCAAGCCGGCGGCGGCCTGGGCCTGTTGAAGCAACTGCGCGCCGACCCCGACACCGTCGACCTCCCCATCGTGGTGCTCACCCGTCGAGGATCACAAGCGCTCAAACGCAAGGCCCTCAAACTCGGAGCCACCGACCTGTTGACCAAGCCGCTGGGGCGGGAGGATCTCATCGTCCGGCTTCAGGGCGTCCTTCGGCTCACCCAGCGACAGGACCAGATCCGGACGCTCAATGAGGCCCTCGAGCGGAAGGTTCGACAGCGAACCGCACAGTTGGAGCGGTCGCGCCTCGATGTCATCTGGCGACTGGCCAAGGTGGGGGAGTATCGCGACGAGGACACCGGAAATCACATTATCCGGGTGGGGCGGTATTGCGGCATCCTCGCCGAGAAGTTGGGGCTTGCCCCCGAGCAGGCCGATGAGGCGACACTGGCCGCGCCGCTGCACGACATCGGCAAAATCGGTATCCCCGATGCGATCCTGCTCAAGCAGGGGCCCCTGACCCCTCAGGAATGGTCCACGCTGGAAACCCACTGTGTGATCGGCTCCGATATCCTGCTCCAGCAGCCCAAGGGCCTCAGGCTTTGGGGGGCGGCCGGGGCCGAAGAGGCGCCCGACACGGAGAACCGGATTGTCCGCGTGGCCGCGTCGATCGCACTGACCCACCATGAGCGATGGGACGGACAGGGGTACCCGTTGGCCCTACGGGGACAGAACATACCGCTGCTTTCGCGGATCGTAGCGGTCGCCGACGTCTACGACGCACTGCGATCGGCGCGGCCGTACAAACCGGAATACCCGCAGGCCAAGACCCTGGCGATTATGGACCAGGAACGCGGCCGACACTTCGACCCCGACGTCTACGATGCGTTCGTTCGCGTATCGGACAGCTTCGGCGCCATACGAATGGAATGCGTCGGCGACGGGCGGGCCGAGCCGGCGACCGGATCGGTCCGGGATTTTGCACCAGAACCATGACCGCCGCGACGGCGGAGGTCTACAATAGTACACAGGAGGGGGATTTTCATGATCAGCACTACAATTCATCGACGGCTCTGGTGGTCGGTCCTGACAATGATCGTCTTGACCGCCGGTTGCGGATCGAAGGTATGGGTGATTCGATACCCGGAGTTCTACGACGACAAGATCAAGACCGTCGCCGTCATCGGGTTTGAGAATCGGACCGACTTCGAAGGAGCCGGCGACATCGTGGCCGCTACGCTGGCCGACGGCTTGCGGACCAACGGCGCCTACGACATCATCTCGCCCGACGAGCTGCGCCGACGGCTCGACGACGCCGGGGTCACCCTCGCGACAAACGAAGAGGACGCATCGATCGCCGGCAAGCTCCGCAAACTCGGCGGTATCGACGCATTTATCCGAGGCTCGGTGCCGATCTACTCGGCCACCACCAAGCACTACGGGCCTTCGGCCAGCGCCCATGGGTTCGGCCCCAGCGCCAAGTACGGGTTCAGCATGGGCTTGGGCGACCGATTCTATGCATGGTACCTCTACTCGGCCTCCGTCGCGGCCAACGTGAAGATGGTCCGGGTCCGGGGAGCGCAGGTGATGTACCAGACGCCGCGACCGTTCTACCAGACAGCGACAAGCGAAGGCGACTTGCCCCCAACGCCGTACATGGGGATACGCGTTCGGGCGACCGGACGACTCGTCGATCGGCTGGTCGACCAGATCGCCCCGGTGCAGATGCTCGTCAAGGCCGACCACCCCTTGCGGACCGCCGACACAATGCAGGACGACACGTACGGGTTCACCGACGATTTCTACGCCGACGACAAAACACTCTATGTTGTACTCGCCATGCCGCCGGAGGCCGACCGGAACACGTTCCACGTCAGCATCACTCGGAAGGGCCGGATCACCGAACTGGCCGGAGCTGATATCGAGTGGAGCCGACAGACGCCGGTGAAGCACCTGGAGTTCGACCTCAACGAACTGGCCGAAAAAGGCGGTGGATCAGGCGATTACGAGGTGAAAGTGGCCACGACGAACCTCAAGCCGCTGGTGACGGACTTCGAGATCGAACTGTCGGACGGCAACTGACCCGCCCCAGCAGGACAAACGCCGCGCCGAGGGCGACGTCGGCGACCAGGACATACCAGGGCCATGGCGCCTGCGCCAACAGTCCCGGCAACCGAGGCAGATGCGACACGTACATGTAGTTGGCCCCAAGCAAAACGTTCAGACCCGCGACGATCAGAAGCCACAGGTTCGTCAGCGCGAACACTCGAAGGGCCGACCCGGGCCGCGGGCGCATGCCCAGGCCGAACACGGCGTACAACACCCCCACTACGATGAACGCGTGGCGAATGAAGAACTGCCAGAACCAATATTCGGCGACCCCGACATGCAGATCCGGCAGCAGTAGCGCGACGGGGGCTCCGATAAGGCCCCAATAGAACGCCACTTCAAAGACCCCCTGTCTTCGCGTCAGCAGCGTCAGCACCGTCAGGTACATGGCGACCCCACAGATGTGCAACGGGAGTTGATTTTCCAGAAGCCCCCAAGCCCCTATCTCCGCCCCTAGCACGGCATAGTTGACGATCTCATTCATTACCAAGACCGCCGCTACCGTCCAAGCGATGATCAGAGGCAACTTGCGGATCCGAATCCACCGGGTCGCGCGCACCAAGCCGATCGCCAGAGCGACCGTGGCCGCCAGCACGCATACGTGAGCGGCTCCGAACCATTGGAATGTCGGCGCCGGTTGCATGGGCCAACTCCACATGGCGAGCCAATCCAGACCGCCTCACCGCTGGTGCAATCGGCGGCAATACGGATTCCGAGACCGCCGCCGATTCAGGCGCCGACAGGCTCCGCACCGCACGAACAGGCCGCTACGGAGCCTACAGCGAAGGCTTAGACTTCGCCTGACGATCAACCCGCCGGATGGGGCGTGTGTGGCGTAGTTCGTCGCTCACGGAGATGCGCCATGTACGGCGACCGAATGGCCGCGTAGACACCACCAAGAGCCACCAGCACGTACACCAAGCGAGACATGAACGTAAACTCGCCGAAAATGGTAGCGACCAGATCGAAGTCAAACAGCCCAACCAAGCCCCAGTTCAACCCACCGATGATGAGCAGAACCAGAGCCGTTAGATCAAGTACTCTGTGATGTGACATTGTCCTGGCCTCCCAGGAGTAAGGCGTTCCGGTTAACTGTCCTCTACAAACATGTAATTCTATGGCGATTGTGACGGCAAAGACGAGTGGACGCCGCCCTATCGGTCCGGTTCATTCGGACGGGGGCTCCGGCCGTAGAGAAAGAACAGATAGAACAGCCCTAGCCACAACGCGCAAGAAAACGCCAATGCCCCCAGTTGCCATCGACTGGGACATGGGACAGCGTTCAGATCCAGCAGGTAGCTGCCCGAGGACACTTGAACGCCGAACTGTTCGAGGAACATCTCTCGAATCCGAACCGCAGACGGCCGGCCGTCCAGCGGGCGCAATTTGCCGACAAATCGCCGCCGGGCGCCCCCGGAGGGGTCGATCCCATCGTGCGCGCGGACGATCAAGGCGGCTCCGTAGGGTTCCAGTTGGGCATACGTGCTCGTAAGTCCATGGCGATGCCGGCGGATCATGCGATCCACGTCGACCGACCCAACCACCGATGCGAACGTCGGGGCCGCGAACCGGCCGGGAGCGAGGTCGGAGCGATTCTCGATCCGCACAGGCGCCGCCGGTCCGAAATCGTAGATCAACTCGGGGACCTGAATCGCCGTCATCGCCGCGACCAGCACGAGAGCCGCGATCTTGCCGACGATCAGCCACACATATGCACGCTCAAGCCGCATCGTTCGTCCCTCCTCTTGGTCCTTCACGTGTCTACTCCACAAGGAACACGCGATGACCGGCCAGCGGGAAGCGCCCGTCGTAGTCGACATGGATCACGCCGTTGCCGCTGACCTTGATGGTGTTGACAATCAACTGGCTGCCGAACGTGTCGCCATTGCCGGCGATCTTCATATCGGCGCCCGGAATGTACAGCGTGCCGGACAGCACCATGTCGCCCTTGCCGGTGATCTTCGCATCGTTGCTGTTGCTTCGTTCCTGGAACAGGCTGATTCCGGCGTAGATTGTCGCGCCGATGAACGCATGCACCTCCGGGTCGGGGGGGGTAATGCGGATCGCCCCCTTCCCCGTCAGATCGATCGAGCCTGGGTCGACGATATAGAGCATCACGCCTTCAGCCGTAAGGTCGGCCTTCCCGCTGAAATCCAACCCGGCGCCGCCGAGGACATATACCCCGGGGTTCAGGAAGACTTCACCGCCGGAGCCATGAATCCCGCCTGAGTAGTAGCCCGGGTCCAGCGTCGTGGAGCCTTTCTTGGTGGTGACGCCGCCATGATCGATCATGCCGGCGTAGTCCACCGTCGGCAGATCGGCCAGGGGGTCGTCAGCGAAGGCTACACCGGTGAGAAACTCGCCGTCAAAATCGGCGCCGCCCATGTCGCCGCCGCCTACGACATGTATCGCCGTCGCTACAATATACGGATGCCCGCAAGCTTGGATAGCGATGTCATCGTCGGAGTTGACGTGGACCACCCCGTTGGCGACCCATACTGTTGGATTGCCGTTGACCTTCATCGCTCTGGAAGCATCGGGATCAAGAACAATGATGCCGGCGGCCACACTGCCGCCCATCATGGCGATGGCCTCGCGATCCAGATCGACGCCGTCGACGCCGAACATGCCTCCGAAGATCAGCGAGACATGTCCGGCCGGCGAATCCGCCGACCGCCGAGCGGTGACTCTGACGGCGTTGGGAGAGTCAACCGTCGGGTTGAACACGCCCGTAGTCCGGTCGTACCGGCCGATGACAATATCGCCGCCGGGGGCGTTCACACCGTTGGCCGACAACGATACGGGCGAACCGGCCGCGGTGTTGGCCATTGCGCAGTTGACGGCGGCCGCCCTCGCGGCGCCCTGGTCGGTCCGCACCTGCAGTGCGCCGGCCAGGGCCGCGGCGTCGGCGGCGTTCTGTAGACGATGCGCGCCAAGAAGTACGTAGCCGGTATCGACCCCCAGGCCGATCAAGCCTACAAGGAACAGCAGCATCAATGCAGTCCACATCGTTACCACACCTTGATCGCGCATGATCATTCCCTCACTCGCCTTCCCGTGCATTCTCACAGCAGAGCGCCATTGGCTCAGCCCCGCCCCATCCCTACTCAACGAGAAACACGTTGTTCCCCGGCGCCGGAAAGCGACCGTCGTAACTGATGCTTATGTCGCCGGTGCCGGATACGAGGATCGTACCACCGATCAGTTGGTTTCCAAACCCGTCGCCGGTACCGGATAGCGCCACGTGAGCTTCAGGCAAGTAGATCGTGCCGGTCAGATCCATCAGGCTGGTCCCGATGATCCTGGCGGCGGTCGTGTTGTCTCGGTCCTGAAAGATACTCACCCCTTCGTAGATATCCACGTCAGGGTAACTGTACTGGTCAGGATCCGGCGGCGTCAGGGTTATGCTGCCGGTACCCCCGAAGTCGACGCCCCCGCTGCCGGTGATGTAGAGCATCACGCCTTCGGCCAGAACCGTCGTATTACCGCCGATATCAAAGCCTTCGCCATCGAGAACGTAAATCCCGGGGGCCAGGTTCAACGTCCCGCCTGTGGCTTTGATCCCCCCGGAGTAATAGCCGGGAGTTAGATCGTGGACGCCGCCGGTGACCGAGAACGCCCCCAGGTCGCCGGCGACGTCCGGCTCGATCTCCGGCAGGAATCCCAACGGATCGCCAACGGCCGCGACTCCGACATTGAGATTACCATCAAAATCCACGCCTCCAATGAACTGCACATCGCCGCATACGTTCAAGTCCGAGGCCAACAGAGTCGGACCGCCATTGCAGCGAACGGCCTGACTGTCGACCGAGTTGACCTGGATCGCGCCGTCGGACACCCCAACCGATACCGCCCCCGACACCTCCAACGCCCGGGGCGAGTCCTCATCCAACGCGATCAGGCCTGCGCCGGTGCCGCCGCCGACCATCGCAATGGCTTCCCGAGACAGATCGACGCCCGGAACGCCGAACATTCGCCCGAAGATCAGCGACACCTGCCCGGCCGCCGAACTGTCGCTTCGCTGGGCGACGACCTTGACGGCGTTGGGCGAGTCAGTCGTCGGGGTGAACAGACCCGCATCCCGATCGTACCGGCCGATCACAATATCCCCAGCCGACGAGTTATCTCCGTTGGCCGACAACAGAACGGGCGACCCGGCCGCCGTATTGGCCAAGGCGCAATTGATCGCGGCCATTCTCGCGTCGTCGAGATCGCTCCGCACCTGTAGCGCCCCCGCCAGAGCCGCGGCGTCGGAGGCGTTCTGCAGACGATGAGCGCCAAGCAGAACGTACCCCGTGTCGATACCGAGGCCAACCAACCCCACAAGAAACACCAGCATCAGCGCGGTCCATACCGTCACCACCCCTTTGCCCCGCGTGTTCACTCCACCCCATTCGTTCATGCTCATTTGCTCCGATCAGACGTCCTATTCCCGTCACTCGCCCCAGCCGAGACACGCTCGACTGATGCCGCGACCCCCATGGCCGCTTCGCCGGGCGCCCCGGCGGCGCCAGGGGGGCAGGCATCCTCCTATCCCCTATGAACATGACCACCGAGCCGCTTATCTCTTACCGGCCCTCTTCGCGCCGGGAATATATAATACGCCACCGGGACAAACCACAACTCCGCAGACCATTCGCCATGGCCACCGGCGGCGGCCTTCCTTCCTGGCTCATGTCGGATGAGCGGAGAGTGGGTCGGATGTGTGCTTGCCGTTACTAGCCCCCCGCAGTGCGGGGGGGGTCGAACGACGTGTGAACCCACAATCCATGGATCCAACCGCCGCTTCGGGACAATCGACATCGGGGGGCCGCGGGAACACCCTCGGTCCAGCAACCCCCTGCACTGCAGGGGGCTAGTCACCGCAGACCGTTGGCCACGAGGATCCCCCGCTCATCCGTCATGAACATTTTTCTTGCCGACCAGTTGCTCGAGGGGGAATCCATAATCTACTGTTGACGTGCAAGGCAGGGCGATGCTGCTGTGGCGGGTAGAACAGTATCCAGAGGAGTTGCGGCTGAGTGGTTCCGCCGGGGAGGCTGTCAGGCTCTGAGGGGATTGGGGAGATGAGTTCACAATCCGACACGCCCCTCGGTACGCCAATATGTCCGGGCTTGTCGTGGCGGGCGTGATCGCCGCCGTGACGGCGTTGGGGATCTGGCTTTCCAACCAGTTCATTCACTTGCACTCTACACTGGGAGTGTAGACCGTTGTCGTACCGGCCGGGGGACGTCAGACGCCGATTGCGTTCGGCTCCCCCCCGATAGAGAACCACTGGCCGCGCCGGCCGCTATGGCTCGGGGCGCGGCCGCAGAGCGGATGATGAAGGGGGCGAGTCACTATGCTCCGCAGAATGCTACGCAGGTTTCTGTATGACGAACGTGGCCTGGAGACGGTGGAGTATTCCATCGTGACCGGGTTGGTCACCGCCGGGACGATTGGCGCTCTGGTGGCGATCGGTACTTGGGTGAGCCAACAGTTTGCGACGGTCAACACGCAATTAGGGGCGTAACGGACCGTCGCCTCGGTTCACTACGTATGGGGAAGAGGCAAGGTAGTTGGTCGGGAAGCAAGCTTGTCTCCACAGGGGTTGTTTCATGGAGCGTCGTCCCCCGACACGCGGCGGCGCACGTCCGTAACAGTGAGGTACGAGGTTATGAGTCTGTTCAGGAATTTCATCCGTGACGATCGTGGCTTGGAAACCGTGGAATACGCCATTATCACAGGGCTTGTCGTCGCCGGCACGATCGCCGCGATCACGGCTCTGGGAACGTGGGTTTCCGGGCAGATGGCGGGTCTCCAGACGACGCTTGGAGCCTGACATCACAACAACCTGCAGTGGGCGCCGGTCGGCGAATCGCGCCGGCCGGCCCCCACGGGGGACACCATGGTGTGGATAGGCGGCTTGTTCAGTCATGAGTGGATCTTAATCCAATGGGGTGTCGTTATCGTCGCATCGCTGGCGGCTATGCTGTACGACATCGAGTATCGAAGGATCCCGAACATTCTAACCGGATCAATGGCCCTGCTGGGGGTCTGCTTCGCCATGGCCGTCGGCGGCCGGATGGGGCTGGCCGACGCGGCCGTCGCTTGCATAATCATGGCGACGCCGTGCGTGCTGCTGTTTGTCTTCGCCGGAGGAGGCGCCGGTGACGCCAAGATGATGGGCGCCATCGGGCTGTGGCTGGGAACCGTCAATGGCGTCGTCGCCTTGGCGGCCGTTACGGTCGCCGGGACCGTGTGGGCCGTCGGCTTGTCGCTGGCCCGCCGTCGGCTACAGACGGTGCTCGCACAAGCTGTCCAAATCGCCTGGCGACCGGCCATGCTGCTTATCGGCCACGGCCGCCCGGGCGAACCGACCGATCGAATGGAGCCGGTGACCGGCTCTGGAACCATGCCGTACGCGGTGGCCATCTTCACTGGAGTGTGCCTGGCCGCCGGGGGGATAAGCTTATGGCGTATATGAACACACGTTTGCATCGTCGCGGCATCGCCACCATCGAAATGGCGCTGGTCATGCCGCTGTTACTGATCCTGACATTCGGACTCATTGAATACGGTTGGCTGTTCCTGAAATCGCAACAGGTAACCAACGCCGCCAGGCAAGGCGCGCGGATCGCCGCCAGGCCCGACGCCGACAACAGCTTGGCTCTGGCTTCGGTAGCTAGCGCCATGGACAACGCCGGCCTCGCCGCCAGCGGATACGCCGTGACGCTGTCGCCGGGCGATGTCACCAGCCCGCTCTCGGGACAGTTGCTTACCGTTTCGGTCAACGTGGATTACGAGAACATCCGACTGCTCGGACTGCCCTTCGTGCCGATGCCGTCGACCATCGCGGCTTCCACAACCATGGCCAAGGAAGGACCGTAACGCCGGGGGGGGGCAACGGGACATGGGCTGGTCGCGGGAAACCGGCGAAATACGAAATACGAATCTCGAAAACCGAAACAAACTCGAATACGGCAAAACACAGCCAATGCTTGAAACGACGACCGGTTGTCGTTTGGATGATTGGGATGTTTGGGTATTTCGAATTTGTTTCGGTTTTCGAGATTCGTATTTCGGATTTCCCGCTCCCCCCTTGTCGGCACATCACTCCCATGAACAACACCCCCCCCCTGCCCCTCCCGCCGGTGCTGAACGTTATGCGGGAAAAACGCTTTTTGGCACAGTTGAGCCCCAAACAGTCGATATAGCCAACAAGTGCATAACTGTCGCACCAGGGGGAACAGGGGATGAAACGGTCCATTCCGTTGCTCATCGTTGTTGGTTTGGCCGCAGCGCTGTGCGCCGCGGTGCTGGTCACCACGTTGCGGACGGATCGTCGCGAGACCACCACAGCCGAACCGGAGGCCCCCGGCGAAGTGAATGTACTCGCGGCCGGCCGCGACATGGACGCGATGACTGTATTGCAGGCCGAAGACATAACGACCGACCTGGTCGGCGCGACCCATGCACCGAGCGATCATCTCAGCCACAGCATCGAGGCCATCGGCCGGGCGCTGGCGGTGCCGGTTCATAAAGGCCAGGCGCTGACGTCGGATCTGTTCGTCACCGAGGGCACCGGCGTACACCTGGCCTCGACGCTTCAGAAGGGCATGCGGGCCATGAGCATTTCGCTGGCCGACTACTCCGGGCTCGAAGGCCTGTTGTACCCCGGGGCGATCGTCGACGTACTGGCGACGTTCAGGCGGGTCGGTTCGGAGGCTTCGAGGGCGGAACCGGTTTCGGCGTCGTTGATGAGAAAGGTGATGGTGCTTGCCATCGGCGAGCACTCGGTGGTTTCCGACGACAAGAACATGCCCAACCTCGGTACGCTCAAACGTGGGCGCCGCCGCATGGTTACGCTGGCGGTCACTCCCAAGCAGGCTGAGGTACTGCAATTGGCGATGGAGCACGGAACCGTTTCGCTGTCGCTGCGGAACCCGACCGACGCCGATCGCATTCGCGCCAGCCTGACGGGCATGGGCGAGTTGTATCGGGCTCAGTCGCCGTCGGAGGGAGGCTTTGCCGCGGCGTTGGCGTCGGCGTTTGGCTCCCCGAGGGCTATGGCCATAGACGAATCGGTGGAGTCGGCGGCCGCGTGGACCGTTACGATCCTTCGCGGGGGCGTGGTCGAGATCAAGCAGTTCGCGATGAAAGTCGTCGCCAAGGCCGACGAAGCCGGCAGGCAAATGACCAACCGGTGACGGGGCCGGCGACGGCAGGCGACTGGCCGGGGGCGGCCGGATCGCCCAACATGGCGCAACAGGGGGACACATCGTGACATCAACGCGACGGACGCCCATGGCGATCTTGGCGATCGCAATTGCGGGAATCGCTTTGAGCCCCACCCGGGGCCAGGCCGCCGCCGACGACGAGGGCGCCGAAACCGGGCAGGGAACGACCATGGTGCTGGCGATCCGTCAATCACAGGTCTTCCGGCCGCCCTGGCCGGTGGTGCGGGTATCGGTGGCCGACTCGACCATCGCCGACGTCAAGGTGCTCACCCCTCAGCAACTGATGGTGTTGGGCAAGAAGATCGGCTCGACCGACTTGCTGCTGTGGGACGAGAACGACCAGTTCATCAAACGACGCGTGGATGTCACCGTCGACTTCAGACGCCTCCAGGACGACCTGACGGCCATGCTGGCCGGCGCTCGACTTCGCGTGAGCCAAACCCAGGACGTCGTGACCATCTCGGGCACGCTTCGTCGGGCCGAGCACTCGCGGCAACTGCGGCGATTCCTCGACGCATCGGGCCTGCGATACGTCGACCTGACCACGTTGGCCGGGGGTCAGC
Organism: uncultured bacterium; assembly: GCA_965372365.1. Taxonomy (GTDB): domain Bacteria; phylum Planctomycetota; class Phycisphaerae; order SM23-33; family FEN-1343; genus CBDVCA01. The sequence continues at coordinate 5,476 of CBDVCA010000061.1, read as the reverse complement.
AGGTCCAGATCACGGTCCGCGTGGCTGAAGTGAGCCGAAACGCCGTGCGAGCCCTGGGGGTCAACAGCTTCGTCGGCGGCAACGACTTTTTCGGCGGCATGACCATCGGCTCGGCCAGCGGCGGCCCGCTTAACCCCATCAGCATCGGCCCGCCGGCCGGGGCTTCGGCAAGCCACGGCATTCCGTTCCTGTTCACCAACACGGTGGGCGTCAGCCCCGGGGTCACCATTTTCGGGGGCGTCCCGGCTGCGGATCTGGAGTTCTTCGTCCAGGCCCTGGCCGAGAACCAGTACATGCGGATTCTGGCCGAGCCGAGTCTGATCGCCCTCAGCGGCGAGGAGGCCAGCTTCCTGGTCGGCGGCGAATATCCCATCCCCGTCGTCCAGGGCTCCGGGACCAGCGTTTCGACGTCGATCACCATCGAGTATCGCGAGTTCGGCGTTCGCCTGCGATTCAAGCCCACCGTCCTGGGCGACGGCGCCATCCGGCTGTTCGTCGCCCCGGAGGTGAGCCAACTGTCCGACGTCGGGGCTGTGGAGATCGAAGGGTTCCGCGTTCCCTCGCTGCTGACGCGAAAGGCCCAGACGGAACTAATGCTCAACAGCGGCCAAACCTTCGCCATGGCCGGGTTGATCAGCCGCGTCTCGACGGCGAGGAACTCACGGATCCCCGTCATCGGCGACATCCCTATCCTCGGGACGTTGTTCCGGTCGGTGCGGTACCAAACCAGCGACACCGAACTGGTTATCCTGGTGACCGCCTCGCTGATCGAGCCGATGAACAAGGCCGAGACGCCGCCGACGCCGGGGATTCTGCACACCGACCCCAACGACTGGGAGCTCTTCTGCGAAGGCCGACTCCAGGGACGGTCCCGGCCGCTTCTGTTGCCCAGTCAAGCGGCGAGGCTGCGGGAAATGGGGCTGGCCAAACTCAAAGGCCCCGGCGCCTGGGCGACGTACCAGCAGCGTCCCGCTCGAAGCCGGGCTCCGATTCTGGCTCCGTCCAAGCTGCCTGAAATCGAATACGCCCCGCCTCCCAAGCCGGCCGAAGCGCCGCCGAACGAGGACCGGATCGAACCGGCGCCGGGTGATCCGGCGGCGATTGAACGCAACATCAGCGGATGAACCCATGCCTACAGCCCCACACATAGCCTTGGTGACACGTACCGCAGCGACCGCCCAAGCCGTCGCCGCCGCGCTTGGCGGCCATCGAGCGCCCGCATGCACCACGTTCGGAACGCTGGACGAGTTGACCGCCCACCTGCGGCAATCACCGATGGCCGCGGCGATCGTCGATATCGACCCGAACCGATCTGAGGGACTCGCCCGACTGACGCCGATCGTCTCGCAATACCCCGACACGCGATTCATCGTGCTGAGCAATATCGTCGACAACAAGCTGATGCTCCAGGCGATGGAAGTCGGGGCCAGGCATTTCCTGTCGACCGAGTCGATCGCGAGCGACCTGCTCGACGTGCTTCAACGGCTCGTCATGGACGGCGCGGCCCGCAACGTCGAGCGACGGAACATCGTACCGGTGCTGTCGGCCAGCGGCGGCTGCGGCGGCACCACCGTGGCGATCAACCTGACCAACGAGTTGCACCTCGTCAGCGGCAAGCCCGCCCTGCTGGTCGATCTCGACTGCCACTTCGGCGTCGCCGACACGTACCTCGGCCTCACCGGCGCCTACGGGCTTACCGACGTACTCGCCCGGCCGGGTGAGATCGACGCCGACCTGGTCCGCTCCACCGCCGTCGACTACAGCGACGGATTCCACCTGCTTCGATCGCCGGCGACGTCCAATCTGCCCAGCGAGTCGCCCCTGGATCGCGAGCGGCTCAGCAGCGTGATCGCCGCCTGCACAGACGCCTACGCTTTCACCGTGATCGACGCCCCTCGCGTGCCCATGAGCGTCGCGGCCGAACTGGCCTCCAACAGCGCTTTGACGTTCCTGATTCTCCAGTTAACCGTCAAGGACCTCCGGGTGGCCCGGTCGATACTCAGCGCCCTGATGAAGCGCGACATCTCCCCCGATCGAATCGTGCCGGTCATCAACCGCTATAGCAAGCGTGGGATGATGATCACCGCCGAAGACGCTCGCAAGGCTCTGGGGAGGCCGTTTGGAACCATCAGCAACGATTACCGCAACACCGTACGGTCCATCAATTACGGCCAGCCCCTGGAGAGGACGGCCCCGCGATGCCAGTGCCGACGCGAGCTCCAGGACTTGGCCGAGAGAGTCGTCCAGGCGTCCGTGGAACCCCAACCGTCCCCAGTGACCAGGTAACCTTATGGATGACTTCATTGCACAAGACCGCACCGTCAGCGTCGACGCCGAAACGTGGCTGCGAATCAAGGCCAACGTGCATCACCGACTGCTGGAAACCCTCGATCTGGTCGAAGCCAAGCGTATGCCGATCGAGAAACTCCACGAGGAGTGCTCCCGCCGAATCGATCTGCTGCTGGAGGCCCAGCAATGCCCGCTCACCGGGCCGGAGAAGACCCGCCTGGTCCGAGAGGTCATGGACGAGGTCTTCGGGCTCGGGCCCCTGGAGGAGCTCCTTCGCGACAAGTCCATCAGCGACGTGCTGGTCAACGGGTCCGAAAACGTCTTCATCGAACGCAAAGGCAAGCTGGAACGCACCGAGGTGAAGTTCCGCAATGACGAGCACCTCATGCTGGTCATCCAGCGAATCGCGGCCAATGTGGGCCGGCGAATCGACGAAAGCAGCCCCATGCTCGACGCCCGCCTCAACGACGGCAGCCGCGTCAATGCGATCATTCCACCCTTGGCCATCGACGGCCCGTCGATGAGCCTGCGACGTTTCCAGAACATGCCCATCAACGAGCAGAGTCTGCTGGAGCACGGATCGTGGACGCTGGAGATCGTCGAGTTCCTCCGCGCCTGCGTGCAGAGCAAGCTCAATATCCTCATCGCCGGCGGCACCGGCTCGGGCAAGACCACCTTGCTGAACGTACTGAGCCGATGGATTCCCGACGGCGAGCGGATCGTGACCATCGAAGACACCGCCGAACTGCAATTGCAGCAGGACCACCTGGTTCGCCTCGAGACGCGGCCGCCCAATATCGAGGGGCTGGGCGAGGTCACCCAGCGCGATCTGCTCAAAAACACGCTCCGCATGAGGCCCGACCGGATCATCCTCGGCGAGGTCCGGGGCTCGGAAACCTTCGACATGCTCCAGGCAATGAACACCGGCCACGAGGGCTCGATGACCACGATCCACGCCAACAATCCTCGCGATGCGATGCGCCGCGTCGAAAACATGGTCACCATGGCGGGGCTGAACTTCCCCATTCACACAATTCGCCAGCAGATGACTTCGGCGCTGGACCTGGTGATCCATCAGGGGCGCCTCACCGGCGGAAAGCGAAAGGTGCTGACCATCGCCGAAATCACCGGAATCGAAGGCGACATGATCTGCATGCAGAACCTGTTCCGGTACAACCAGACGGGCGTCGACACCGACGGCCACGCCACCGGCTACTTCGAGGCCTGCGGCATCCGCCCCCGTCTGCTGGACCGGCTGAAAGCCGAAGGCTGTGAACTGCCGGCCGAAATGTTCCAACGCCACACATTGCAGGTATCGAGCGAGGCGATCTAGATGGGAGTCGAATACACGGTTATGGACTGGGTGGTCGCCGGGTCGGTCTTCGGACTGATCGGCTGCCTGTGGGCCGTCGGCGTCATTGTCTGGCGAAACCGGCGACTGGCCCAACAGGAGCGAATCAGCCGCAGGCTCGACTGGTCGGCGCCCACGGCCGGGCGAACTCGCGTGCTGCGGCTGTGGCACGAGGGGCAGGAAGCCACAACCACCGTCCACGACACCGATGGCAAACGCACGCTGCGAAACCGATTTGAGCAGATGTGTCTCCAAGCCGGCTGGACCTCGTCGCCGGCCGTCATCGCCGGAGGACTCGCCGTCGCCGGGGCCACGGCCTTCGGGGTCGGGATCATCATCGCCGGGAACGCCATCGCCGGAGCCGGATTGGCCGCGGTGGTCCTCATCGGATTCCGCATCTACGCCGGCGGACGCGTCACGCGACGGGGGGCCGTGTTCGAAACCCAACTGGTCGACGCCCTCGACCTGACCGCACGCTCGCTGCGAGCCGGGCATCCCCTCGGAACGGCGCTGGGAGTGATCGCCGACGAGATCGCCCCCCCGGTGGGCGACGTGTTCGCAAGGATCAACGATCAGCAGAGCGTCGGCGTCAGCCTCGACGAGGCCATCCGCCAGGCCGCCGCCGGCTCGGCCAGCGACGACTTGAAGCTGTTCGCCACCGCCGTGGCCATCCAACTGCGAACCGGCGGAAACCTGGCCTCGGTGATCGATCGGCTGGCGATGGTGATACGCGACCGGATGCAGTTGAACCGGCGTATACGGGTGCTGACGGCGCAGACGCAGTTCAGCAAGCGGATTCTGCTGGCCCTGCCGTTCATTCTGTTCGTGTTACTGAACCTGTTGAACCCGGACTACATGGGGCCGATGTACACGACCCGTACCGGAAACATGCTGCTGGGCGCCGGCGCCGCCGGTTTGGCGCTGGGCACGTGGTCCATGAACCGCCTGGCGGTCATGAAATACTGAGGCGAAGCACATGGTGGTCGAACTGGGGATAGCACTGGCCGTGTTCATTACCGTCATGGCCTTAGGCGGAGCGATCGTGGCGGCCCGCCGAGCCAAGCGGGGGCCGCTGGAGGAGCGGCTGCGCGAACTGGAGGGCGAGCCGGCCCCGTCGGTCGCGGCCAAGAAGGCTCCGCCGTTGATGGGCCTGATCGGTCGGATCGGCAAGGCGGCGTCCTCGGGCAAGGCCTCGCGCAAACTCGTCATGGAACTGACCAAGGCCGGCTACAGCAATCCCCACGCCGCGGCCACCTACATTGGCGTGAAGGTGCTGGCCGCTTCAATCGGCTTGGTGGGACTGCTGATCGGCCTGGCGCCCACGAGCCTGTCGACGCCGGCGAAGATCTTCCTGACCATCGCCGGAGCCGCGGCGTTGTCGTTCGCGCCGAACATCGTCATCTCCGCGCGTCAGCGTAAGCGACAAGCTGAAGTCCAAAACCATCTGCCCGACATGCTGGATCTGATCGAGATTTGCGTCTCGGCCGGCATGGGCATGGACATGGCGTGGAACTCGGTAACCGACGAGGTGCGGCAGGTGAGCCCGATCCTCAGCGACGAGATGGCCCTGACGAACCTGGAGATCCACCTCGGCTCCCCCCGTGGCGAGGCGATGCGTCACATGGCCGAGCGCACCGACAACGAGGAACTGTCGTCGCTGGTGGCGATTCTGGTCCAATCCGAACGGTTCGGCACCAGTGTAGCCGACGCGCTGCGGACGTTCGCCGAATCGGTACGCGCCGAGCGGAGTCGCCGAGCCGAGGAGTACGCCGAGAAGATGGCCGTCAAGTTACTGGTGCCCATGATTCTGTTCATCTTCCCGACCATCCTCGTCGT
>CBDVCA010000060.1:0-16981 GCA_965372365.1 uncultured bacterium | reverse complement strand
TAGTTCCGCCGCCTGCGCCGGCGTCATGCGTGGGGTGGCGTCGCCGGGGCGGAGGTAGCCGAGCGGAAAGCTGTAGTCGTCCGCGGGTGGTGTCATTGTTCTAGCTCCTCCGCCGCCAGCCGATTGAGCAGTTTCCGCCCGTCCTCCTGGCGGGCGACGGCGGCGTCCCATTTATCTTCGTCGCGAAGCGACAGCACCGCGTGCTCGATCAAGTCGACGAGGGTCGCCGGCTCCAGGGCGTCCAGTTCCCAACTCTGATCACCGTAGGATGAGCAATAGCTATCGAACCGCGAGTCGGTCATCTTGGCCGGGTTGGGGGGCGGGCCAAAGTCTTCGACCTGGTCCATATTGAGTGCGAGTCGTCGGATCTCGATATCGCCGGCGAACAGGCCGATCCGATCGACGATATCGCGTGTCATATCGATACCCGACGGATCGTGGTCGCCGAGGTGGAGGATCACCGGCGTCTGACCGGCGTCGATAGTGCTGCGGATCCGCTGACCCGATCGCCACATGGTGCTTTGGGAGGTGTAGCCGCGGCAACTCAGATACGAGATATCCAGCCGTCGGCAGACGCCGTCGACCACGCCGGCGAGCGCTTCCTTTTCAATCCACACCTCGGGCCGATACTCCTGCCCGGACCATTTGTCCACGGCGTAGCTTGCGGCCGCCGAACGGAGGATGCTGGACGGGGAGTCCCAGTGCGACTGCGACCGCACTGCCCGCGTCCGATCCTCGATCGCCGACCAATCGATCCGTCCGGCCAGGCGGGCGTTATTGATAACATCGCCGAGCCGCTTGTAGCTTCGCGTGGTGTTGGGGATCAGGTCGCGGGCGACGAACTGATAGTACAGCTGCCGCAACGTCAACTGGAAACCCTGGCCGGCGTACTCGGTGATGATCTCGTTGGCCATCTCGATCATCGCGAGCGTCTCGCGGCGAAAGCGTTTGTCGATGTAGGCGATTGTGGGCATAGTCAGTCGCCCTCCACGTCGGCCGACGGCGGCAGGATCCGGACGCTGTACAATCGACACAAGGCCGCGCCGATTGGCGTATCGTAGCCCCACGCCCCCGGCGCCCCGAAGGTGCCGTAGATTCGCTTGCGTACGGTACGCAGCCGATCCATTCCGATGCTCGCGTTGCCGTTAAAGGCTACATCACACAACAGGCTCGACAGCCCCGTCGCTTGTTCAGCGATCTCCATCAGGTGGACGATATCCAACCGCAGCCTCTGCGGCATCTGATCGTCCATCTCGTCCCATCCGCGGATCACGCTGATCGGCGTGTGGGTCGCCGTGCTGAGCGCACGCATCGCGTCGAGGGTTTCGGTCACATCGGTCCGGGCCTCGCCGTTCGGCTTCGGTTGTGGATCGGACTGGCTCATGGGTGTCTCCTTGGTATCTGGTTATCGTTCGATTCGTTTCTGTCGTCGTCGGCCGTTCAATCCGCAATCCGCAATCCGCAATCTGCAATCAATGACCCCGTCTCATCGGCCCGCTCGATCGCCATGGCGATATTGGCCAGGTCATGCAGGGGGCTCTCGATCTGTCCGCCAAGTCCGTTGCGATGGCACAGGCACACCAGATCGGTAATCACGCGATCCTGGCGGTCGATAATCCGCCGGTAGGCTTCGTGGGTCTGTTCCGGCGCCCGCTCACCCAGGCCTCGCTCGGAGCAGGTGCGTGCGGCCGCCGTCATGTCGCGATCTTGGTAGTCGACAATCCGCCGGTACGCTTCGGCCGGTCGGTCGTCGGCCTGCATGACCCGGACGCGATCGCCCGGCGTCAGTTGTGGTGGTGATTGACTCATGGGCGTCTCCTTGGTTTCGGTCATCGTCGGCCGTTCAATCCGCAATCCGCAATCCGCAATCTACAATCCCGTCATCCCCCCTTTCGGCTCCGCCGCATACCGTCTCGCTTCGATCTGGTCGGCGGTATCGCCGGGGCGCATCGCCCGCTGGTAATGCTTGTGGCACAAGTCCCGTATGTGTTTTTTTTGCAGGCAGCCGGGCACGGCGCAGATCCGCGTGCGGTCTCGACGCGGGCTGGTCGCCTCCGCCGCGAATGTCCCGGCCAGGGCGTCGTACGCCCGCACGGCCGCGACGGCGAGTTTGTACTCGGCGCCGAACCCGCGAGTCAGCGCCCATAGATGATCTCGGCACAGGCCGACCACCCCCGATCGCGTCGCGCACATCGCGAGCTCGCAGCCGCGAACAAGACAGACGTAACGGCCCCGGTGCGGCGGGGGCGCCGGGGGCGCCGGGGGCGCCGGAATCGTTTCGGTTTCGAGATTCGCTTGGATCATTAGCTTGGCTCCTTGGTTTCCGTCAGCCGTCAGCCGACGGCGGCCGCCTTCTGCTGCACCTGCCCTTGGGCCGGTCGACCGAACGGCGAGGCGTGATGGTCCATTTCGCATTCGGCTCCGACCAGCGGCGCCACCGAATCGAGTTCGGCCACCGAATACGTCGCCTCCACACCCGCCTGCTCGGCGAGATCGTGAACGGTCCGCAGGCGATAGACGACGTTTCGGAACTGGCCCGGCCGATTGGCGATGCGATGCAGATACGCCACGCTCTCCTTGGCGAGCCGGCCGCGATAGCCCAGGGCGCCCACGACACCCTCGGCCACGCCGCGAACGTCCTTTCGCGGGATCTCCCGTCCCGGCGGCGGTGCAAACACAGCCCCGAACCGGCTTGTCAACTGCTCGTAGCCGCCGGCGATCCCGCCGCGACTAGCCAACTCCCCCTCCATCCGCCGCGTATCGGCCATCACCACCGCCGCCCGCACCGACTGATCGTCGTGCAGATTGCGAAGGATATTCAGGCACGGCGCCCCCAGCGTGGTCGCCTCGTCGACCAAGATCGAAAACGGCGTAGACTTCCCGCCGCCGTACAGCCCCGCCAGATGGTCGCGGACGAATCGGTACAGCGTCGGCGCCGACGCCAGCGACGGCGTAACGATCCGCAACTGGCGGGCGAGGTCTTTTAGAAATCCCCGCTGGCTATTGGCCGCCTGCCCCGCCTGGAGGTAGACGCTCTGATCGATCCGCCGCCGATGAAACTCCATCAGCGCCGCCGTCTTACCGGCCCCCGAGTCCAGGACGATCTTGGCCATGCACGGCATCTGCCACGCCCGCATGCAGATCTGCAAGATGTGCCGCGCCGCGTCGGTCATCACAAACTGCACGTCCGGTGTGACGGCCAGTTGATCGCGTTCGGCGAGCCATCGCTCGGCTCGCTTAAGGTATTTGTCGGAATCGCCGGTGTACTTGCCCTTGAGGATCTGGCTGGCCACGCTCCCCGACGCCTGCAAGACCGACGACGCCAGTTGCCTGACGGTAAGCTCGCCGGTAGCGACCAGCGTATTGAGTTGCTTTCGCAGATCCTCGCGTTCGGTGGTGGTGAAGTCGTCCTTGACTTTTTGCATGATGGGCATTCCTTGGATCAGTCCGCTCCCGTACATGGTTTTGGGCTCCCGCTGTCGTGGGGGTCCGTCCCCTTGGTGTGCGATCCGTCCGGCAAAAGTTGGTAGGGGTCAAATCCGCCGCCGGCATCGTCGGCGGAACGATCGTCGGTACCGGTCGCCGCGGGGATCTCGGCGTCGGCCAAAAACTCTTCAGCCGACCGGCGACGAACAGCCGCCGCCTGGTGGTCCGAGCCGGCGGCCGTGGCGCGGCTCAACTCGCCGGCGAGCTTGAGCACAGCCGCCGGCGTCTCGACCGTCGCCGTCGGCTCGGCAAGCAGCCCCAGGTCGTCGGCCGCTTGGCGCTGGGCGGTCAGGCCGGTCTCGGCGAGCGCCGCGGCGGCGCGCTTATGGGCCGTGCGAACGGCCCCCCGCTGATCGCGGCCGATACGCCGCTGGAGGGCGATCGCGTCGCTAACGCGTGCGGCGTCGGCTGTGCCGTGGGTGGCCAGCGGGTGGAGGCCGTACCCTATATACGGCGCCGCGACCGCCAGGAAGCGATCGGTCGTACCGTCGAATACGTAGATCCGCGACGGATCGTCGGGGTTGAACCGATACGTCACACGCATCCCCCGACCGTTGCAGCGGCGGTCCTCCAGATCGTCCGACCAATAGAAGCATCCGAAATGGGCAACCCACACGCCGTTCTGGCGAACCGTTACGCTCTTAGCCGGCATCAGCAGCAGCGCCAAATCCTGTTCGGCCGGCTTGCGGGCCTGGAAGTCGGCCGCTCGGAATTGCACAAACGCCTCAGCCGGCGTGAGACCGGCGGCGGCCTTGGCCGGCGATTTGCGGAGATGGTATTCGCCGGTTAACCACTCACCAAACAGCCCGCGAAGCGGAGTTAAGCACAGTTCGTCCCGCTGACTCTGGTCGCCCTTTTCGGCCAGCCCGGCCAGCTTGGCGAGCGTCGCCTCGGGGAAGAGTCGCCCGGCGAACATCTCGGCCTTCCCCGAGATCTTCTTGATCCGCTCGGGTCGGCGTTCGGGCTTGTTACCGCAGTAGGTTTCAAACCGCCGTCCGAACCGGGCCTCAACGATCTTGAAATACGGCTCGATGATCTTGGCGCGGGCGTTATACGGTATCGCCCACGTCACGCCCACGCCGAACATTTCGAGGATCGGCTCGACGTGGCGCTGGGCGACGACCTTATCGCCCTTGCGTGAGGGCTTGGCCCGCCCGCCGGCGAACCGGTACATGCGGTAGTCCTTGCCGTTATCGAGGTAGACCAAACCGGGCGCCCCGTGGGCCATGACGCCCTTGAGGAACGAGCCCATCACGCGGTCGCCGTCAGGGGAATCGAACGCGATCGAATGCGAGTACATGTACCACGACCGAGCGTCCAGCCAACCCGACAGCCACGGCCGGAACCATTTCCATACGCATCGGCCGCGTCGGTTATCCCACACCAATCGCGGCCAGAAGAAATCGAACTGATGATGATCGCCGACGATGCACTCCATCGCCGCGACGTGCGTCCAGTCGCGAACGATATGCGGCACGTCGCGATCGCGGTGGCGCTTGGGATCGCGGCCGGCGTCGAGTAGCTTGCGATCGGATTTGGAGATCCACAACTGCACCGCCCGCATCGACGGAATCTCCCAACCCTCGCGGCGGGCGATGGCCGTCGCCAGTTCGTAAATGTACGCCACCGTCGGCCGCTCCTGGCGGGCGTACAGCCCCAGGATGATCTCCTTGAGCTCGGCGCATATCGTCGACCCTCGCCCGTTACGAGCCCGGCGATCGATCAAGCCAGCCATGCCGCCGGAGCGGTAGGCGGCGATGTGGCGGCGAAGCGATCGCGGCGCGAGTGTTGTATCGTCCCCGTCGGCCCCACAGCCGGCGACCCACCCCTCCACGAACGCCTTCTGACAGCGGGCGATCGTCCACCCCAGCGGCTTATCGTCCATATAGGCCAGATACGCCTCGATCATCTGCACACGCTGATGCAGAATCTCGCGGTGCTTACCCGGCAGACCGGCCAGATCCGCTCCGGCCAGCGTAAGGGCCGGCGCCACCGTATCGCCGGCGGCGATCCGCAACTCCGCCCGACACGTCGGATCGATCCGCCACGCCGCACCCGCCGGCGTCGAGACCCGCTTGGCGGCCAGGCGCCCATCGCCGCACATCACCTGTACGGTGCGGTGGCTCTTGCGGAGGCTACGAGCCGCCTCCTCGACGCTCAACCAGCCGTCGAGTTCGTCGGCCGTCGGGGCCGTAGGGCTATCAGATTGTCGCAGCGGTTGCGCCATGGTGCGCCCTTGTGGTGTTGGTGTCGGTGTTGGCGTCGGTGCTGGTCTTGGCGGCGGCGGGACGGGCGGACGGTAATGCCGGCGTATACTCGCGGCGGTAGTCGCCGCCGGGTCCGGTCACAACCAGCGCGATCGGCTCGAACGCCGGGAACGGACCGGCCACGTCGCCGACGGCGACCTCGGCGCGGGCCGTGGTCTCATCGATCGGCGTAATGGTGATCGTCGGCCCGACGTTGAGGTGCATGTGCAGCGTGCCGTCGTCGTCGCAGGTGAGCGTATAGCCGCCGACGCGGTCTTCGGCCGTCATGGCGCCGCCGACGGCCAGGGGCCGTGCGAACCACTGGTGAGGCCCCAGCGGTGCATGCAGCAAAAAACCGCCATGGCGAATCCGCTCGATCCGGCAGCGAACCGTTCCGTCGGTTTCGACGGCGAGTGCGTCGTCCGCCCACCGCAGGTGCAGCCGCCCGATCGTCATCGCCCGCCCGCCGCCGATCGTCCCGCTGACGTGCATCGTGTGCTTGTCGCCGAACGTCTTGTCGTCGTCGCCGCTCATGACGCCATCACCAATCCGCGAAGGATCTGCTGTGTGGCGATCTGGTCGTCGTCGTGGCAGCTGTAACCGAACGCCGCCTGCGGCGTCAGCGTCGCCGTCACATGCCCCGCCTGGCCCGCCCACCGCACGGTCACCTTCGAGAGGGCCTCGGCGTACTGTTCGATGAAGTCCCGGCCGGTGTCGGTGTCTATGAACTTGGGCGAGTAGTTACCGATCATGTAGCTATTGGCGGCGTAGCTCGCCGTCGTCGCCTGGCGAATATAAAACTTGCGGAGCGGCGCGAGTTTGTCCACGGCGCCCATCAGGTCAACCTCGATCGGATCGACGCTGATCTTCAAGCCGAGGTCGCCGGCCAAAAACCCCACCACACAGCCGACCGCCTGCGATCCGCCGCCGTAAAGCTCCAGCCGTCCCGCCTCCCCCCAAAACAGGCCGAACGGATACAGATCCTCATGGGCGACCGCCGAGACTTCCGGGTCTCCGGTCTCGACGTTGACCTTGGAGATTGTTTTGGTCGTACGACGAATCAGTGACGCCAGGACAGCACGCGGCGTGCACGAAGCCTTCAGGACGCCGATCGATTCAGTCGGCGCCACGCCGTACTCGTCCATGGCCTTGACTACGTCTTCGACTGATCGTGCCCCGGCCCCGAGGCCGCGAACCAGTGAAATGTTCAGTGTGTGCGCCATAATAAGGATGCCTTTCCGCTGTTGGGTTCGGCGGCCGCCGCCGCGATCGTCGCGGGCGCGTCGGACGCCGGAGGTGTTGGTGTGACGGATACCGATGACGACGTTGCCGACCGCATCTCGCCCGCGCCGGCGAACAGCCATTCGAGGCGAACGCCGCGGGCAATCGCCCAGTCGGCGAGGTCGACAATGAAGTCGAAGGGGTCGGCGCTATCGCCGCCGGAGATGATGCTGTCGATGATTTGCGTGTCGCGCCACCCCAGGTCGATTTCGAGTTGATGCCGGGGCGTGGCGGTCTCAAGCAGTAGCCAATTGAGACGCGCCGCGAATGCACCGGCGGAGTCCGGCGCCTTGGCCGGGCGGTGAGATTGATCTTGTGCAAAGTTGCTCATGACGCAATCCGCTTGGAGAGGAGATCGCCCCAGAAATCTTCGAGACTGATCGCGTCCAAACTGAGCCGTCGATAGGCGTCCCAGATAGCCAAGTGGACGGCACGCTTGCGACGGAGGCCCCGCAAGTAGTTGCTCAAGGAGGACTGTGAAATTTTCGCCGCCCTCGCGACATCCCCCAGCTTGAGCCCCGCAGCCGTCATCCGGGCCTTGACCAATCGGCCATCCTTGGGTAGGATTTGTGCGATATGCATTGGATTGTCGTGGTGTTTATTAGCCATTCCGCCTTGTCTCCAGGTGGACTCATCGGCAAATCCGATACAAGGACGTTAATATCCCCGTATGGGATTTGTCAAGGGATTCGCGTGGAAAAGAAAAAAAAATCACAACGCCGTAGAGCGAAGTCACCAGCCACTGTCGTCGTGTTCGGGCGGCGGGTTGGGCAGTTGCTCGCCGAGACGCACACTCGGCAGGCGGACTTCGCGAAGACCCTTGGCGGATTTGCGCCTCAAGTAATCAGCCGTCTCGTGAACGCCCAGGCGACGACGGCGCCCATCGATTTGATCGTGCGACTCGCCGAGTGGGCGGACGAAAGGGGTTATGCGCTTCGGTGGCTGTTCATGGGCGTTGGCCCAACGAAAAAGGCCGATATGGACTCGTTTGCCGAAGCCGCCGTCTCGTCGAATCGGCTGGCGGCGTGCCGACTCGTCCTGGAATTGGCCTCGCAGGTGGGCGTGGATCTCAGCAGTTTTACGGAGACATCAGACGTGATGCTGTTTATCCCCGAATGGGGGGTGGTGTCACTCAAGCTTGATGAGGCGCTCGCTCACCTGGCTGAAGCGATTGGCCCGCCGGCCGGCGAACCGGGCTACGCGACAGCAACAGCGGATGAGGTGGCCGCGACAAGCGACTGGCGGCGGGCGTACGTGCCGATTCTCGGCCGTGTCGCGGCGGTCGACGCCGAGGAAATCGCGGTCCCAGGAAAATTGCCGCCGCCCTGGGCGGGGGACTATCTTGTGTGCACCGACGCCCCGCAGGCGGCCATCGCCGTGCGCGTCGCCGGCTCCGCCATGGCGCCGGAATACAACGATGGCGACATCGTGATTGCCGACACGACGGCCGAGCCCCCAACCGCCGCCGCGTGCGTCGCCCTCATCGACGTTGATGATTACTGTGAGCCACGTGTGACGCGGCTGGATGTGACGTCTCGATTCGCGATCCTGGAATCCGTCAACGCCGAGGTTTCGGCCAAGCGGATTGGTCGCAAGCGATTGCTCGGCGCCTACTCGATTGTTACGCATATTCCCCGCTGATGTGGGGAGAAAAGAGGTATGGGGTGATAAGCGTGATTTGTCCGAAGTGTTCGGAGGAGATGGTCGTCCCGGAGTCCCTGAGCGGCCGGGCGGAATCGTGTCCCGGGTGTGGGAATGTTTGCGGCGTCCCGCTGACGCTAGCGTTACGGGAGGCGATGAAACCACGGCGGCGGCGGTGGTGGTGGACGCTGGCTGTGGCCGTCCTACTTGTCGGCGTCGGCATCGCCGCCGTCGCATGGATGCGCAGGGACACTTCCCCGGTTACCGTCGCATCTCGCTCGGTCGCACATGCGTCCAAGCGTGGACGCTTCCCGCCGGCGGCGGCGATGAAGAAGTTTTTCAAGAAACACGGATATCACCCCCTCGTTACGGGTGATCCGACGACCACTGCGACGGTCGCAGGCCGCCGACTACATCGTCGGCTGCTTGCTTACGATGCCACGGACGACACAACGTTCTTGCGGTTATGGTCGCCCCTGGATGATGACTCGCGGATTGTCGCCGTGTCGGCAGCTCTTGTGTTGCCAAGCGACTCCACGAATGCCGTAGCCCAGGGCCATAGCAGCAACATTCGCCTTTCGCATATCGACGCTTTCTTCGCGGCCGCAGCCGAGATCAGCGGCCTCACAAGGGAGGGTGCGTTGAGTAATCTGATCAGTGGTCCTGATCGGACGGACATATACGGCGGTTACACCGAGCGTTCAATTGGCCGAGCCACTGCGGACAATGGTTTCGAGCTCGAAGTCCGCCGGACCCTCAAATACACTGGGAATGAGTTAGGGGAGGCGAACATGTGGCTGATCCTCACGGACTCCGAATGGTGATAGGTTGCTCCTGTTGTCGAGTTAAACAGATGGCGAATCCCTTAACGGGATCTTTTCTCAATAAAAATCCCTGTATAGGTTGACTCGCCCTCTCCTCCCTCTGTATACTCCGCGCCATGACGTATCGGGACAAACGGATTGTCCCGGTGATTTTGGCGAACGGAGTCACCCCCGCGGCATGGCCGCAGCGGGCGACAGGGATGGGTGGACGATGGATCGATTCGGGCATGGATGGCCGACTGACGAGGGCGACGGATGACCGCCGCCCTCGTTATGCTCGCCACCGCCGTTGACGCAACGGCCGCACCGGTGGCCGTTACCGCCGTCAACTGGCCCGCCGTCATCGGCGCCGTGGCCGCATCGCTGCTCATCAACGCCGTTACCTGGCTGATCGCCGCCCGCGTCACTACCGCGGTTTTGCGTGAAAAGAATCAGCACCTCGCCGTACTCGTCCAAACCCTCACCACTAACCTCGCCGCCGTCACCGACGCCGTCGCGAACCTTCGCAATGACGTCGCCAACGTTCGCCGCGAGCGCACCGAATGCGAGCTCAAGGCCGCCCGGAGTTTCGCCACCCGCGAAGATTTCGTCCAAGTCGTCGCCGACGCCGCCGGCGGCCTGCGATCGATCAACACCAAGCTCGACACCGTCGCCGCCGCCGGTCGCGGGTCGGTAAGCAAAGCCCACGGCCGCGTCGACGAGTTGGCCGATCGTGTGACCCGTATCGAAACCACTCAAGATAATTCAGGGGTGCGCCATGCCGGCTGACCAGATCGCCCGCTCACGATTCGTACGCGGCCTACTGCTGGACTTGTTGGGCACGGCCGACGCCGCCGGCGCAGGCTTCGGCCTCCGCTTCGACCAGATCCGCACCGGCGTCAGCCGCTCACGCATCGAGGCGTCGCCGGCTGAACTGCGTCGCGAACTCAACGACACCGTCGACGACAAGCTCGCCCGCCGCAAGTGGGACGATGCGTTCGGCTCCAACATGTACACCATCACCTCTCGCGGCCGCGATTTTCGCCGCGCCGATATGCCGTGGGACCGCATTGACGACTTTTCGGGGACCGTTCCCTAACTCCCTGACCCGGAGGGTTCCTTGGGTGCTCGCTGGGCGCCGGGCTTGATGCCCCCGGCCCCGGCGGGCGTTTTGATTGCGGATTGTAGATTGCGGATTGCGGATTGAAAAAAACGCCCGCCCTCCACCGTGTGTCGTTTGCCGTTCGCCGTTGCTGTTCCTGAAGCCTGAGGCCTGAAGTCTGGAGCCTGCCGTTGAGAAGCGAATTCAAGGCATACGATCTGATCGCCGTTCACGCCGGCCTCGCCTGCGGCCTCAATTTGCCGTCGGTATCCGAGGCGGCCGCGTTATCGGCCGACGGGCTCGCCGCCCTTTGTGGCCGCGTCGCCGAAGACGCCGACTCCGCCTCGCTCCGCGACAAGCTCACGCTCGAATTCGAACGCCGCCTCCGCGACCCCGCCTACAGCGGCCACGCCGTCGCCGAGTGGTTCCGCGATACCTACGGACCCATCGGCCGATCGAGCATCTACCGCACCGCCGCCAGCCTGCGGTGCCAGGAATCGCGGATCGCCGAGTGCGCCGCCCAGGCCCAAGCCTACGTCGACCTCGCCGCCGACAGCGGCGCCGACGCCGTCTTCGCCGCCGGTAGCGGCCGGGCGGGTCAGTTGATCTTCCAGTTGCTCATGGAGACCAACGCCGCCGCCCTCAGCGGCGAGATGAACCTCGACAAGCTCCACAAGATCGTCTCCGCCTTAGCCAAGCTCCAAAAGAGCCGCGCCGAAACCGAACTACTCGGCGAGAAGATCGACCAGATGCGCCGCAAATTCGATAAGGCCGCCAAGGTCGCCGCCACCAAAGCAGCCGGGGGCGCCCTCACCGACGATATGATCGCCGAGGTCCGACGGGCCGTGTTCGGGGAGGCCGCATAATGGTGGCCGCCAATACCGATTCGGTCATTCGTTTCCACCCGTTCCAGAAGCGGTTCTTCGCCGACACTCGCCGCGTCCAGGTCGCCTGCTGGTGTCGCCAGGCGGGCAAGGATTTCACCACCGCCGCCAAGGCCGTCGATCACGCCATCCGCACCGGTCAGGACTGGTTCATCGTCTCGCTCACCCAACGTCAAGCCGACGCGACGTTCTCAAAGTGCCTCAAGGTCGCCGACGCCTTCAAGCGGGCGTTCAAGCTCGTCGGCGAACTCCGCGCCCAAGACGGCGATGTGTACATCGAGTGGGACGATGAAATCGAACAGGCCTTCCGGCATCAGGCCCGCACGCTACATCTTCCCGGCGGCGGCAGCGTCACCAGCCTGCCGGGCCGGTCGCCCGATACGCTCGCCGGCCTCACCGGCAATGTCATCTTCACCGAGTTCGGCCTGTTCCCCAAGGGCGGCTACGAGCATTGGCGCGTCGTGTTCCCGCTCTCCACTCGCGGCTTCCGCGTGATCGCCATCTCGACGCCTCGCGGCAAGAACACCAAGTTCCACGAACTGTTCAGCGACCGCGACCTCTACAGCGTCCACTTCGTGGACATTTATCAGGCCGTCTCCGACGGTATGCCGCTCACCGACGAAGACGGCGCCGACATCACCATTGAGCAGTTCAAGCAGCTTTACGGCGACGAGATCGGCTGGCGGCGCGAGTACCTATGCGAGTTCACCGGCGACCTTGAAGCGTTAGTGAAGTGGAACCAGTTGGTAGCCGCCGGCGAGGCCGGCCGCGACCTGCCGTTCGATTTTCTTCGCGTCACAGGCGACAGCGGCTGGGGCGCCGGATTCTTCGGTCGCCTGGCGAAAATCGAAGGCCGCGCCGAACTGGGCTGGGACGTCGCCCGCCGCGGCGACTTATCGAGTCTGTGGGTAAACGCCTCACGCGAGGGCCGGCCGCGTCAACTGCGGTACCTGGTTCTCATGCAAGATTGCACCTTCGCCTTGCAGCGTGAGATCATCTGCGAGGCCATGGACGCCGCGCCCACCAACGTCGGGGCCGGCGACGCCACCGGCCTCGGTATGGACTCCAACGAGACGCTCGCCACCCGCTACCCCGGTCGCTGGCTTGAGCATACGTTCACCAGCGTCGGCAAGCGTGAAATCGGCAGTATCCTCAAGACCGCCTTCGACGATCAGACCCAGACGATCCCGCCGGTCGATCCACCGGACAACGAACACAAGCTGATCGCCACCGACATCTACGCCGTCCAGCGTGAGCTTGGCGAGGGGCTGCTGAAGCTCATCGAATCGCCCAACGCCCTCGAACCCGACAGCCACTGCGATATCGCCTACAGCGGCGGCCTCGCCGGTAAGGCCGCGTCGATCCATTTTGCGGCGCCCTACGTTTCGGTTTTATGAAACCATGACAGACACCAACCCGACAACCTGGGATCCCAACGGCGCCATCGTCGGCGCCGAAAGCTTCGGCGGCGACTCCCCGATGTACGCCGGCGCCCCCACCGGCTACGTCAAGGGCCTCACGCTCGATGAAGCGGCCAGGGCGTTTCGTAGCGGCTCCGATATCATCGGCGGCGAGTCGATGGGCGGCCCCTCGAATCCGTTCCGCCAGGTATCGTGGGTCTACGCTTGCGTCAACGCGATCGCCAGTCGCGTCGGGCGCGTGCCGATTCGCCTGTCGCAAGGCGACGCGGCCGGCACCCGCGGAGTGTTCGGGTGCAAGCGAGTGCGTTCGGGCCGCGCTGCTGGGCGTCGCACAAGAGGCGGCGATGACGCGGTGTTCAAGGCAGTCGTCGGCGAGATCGTAGAAGGCGGGGACTTGCACGACCTGCTCCGCCGGCCAAATCTCGCCCAGCGATGGAACGAGTTCCTAGAGATTACGATAGGGCTGCTCTATCGCGACGGTCGCGTGCACTGGCTATTCGATGACATGACCGGCCGACGGCCCGGCTCGATGTACTGCGTCTCAGGCCGGGCGACGACGCCTATCACCGACAAGTCCGGTCGCGTCGAAAAGCTTGTCGGCTGGAAGATCAATAAGCCAGGCGGCGGCCAGGACACAATCTTGCTGGAAGAGTGCGTTACTTTCCAGTTATTCAACCCCGACGACCCGCACGCGGGCATGTCGCCGCGCACGCCTGCGTCGCTGGCGATCGTCAGTCACTACAACGCCGACTTGTACAACGCCGCCATGTTCGGCAACTCCTGCGAACCCGGCGGCGTGCTTCGGACCGACGCGCCGTTCAACAAGGATCAAGACGAGCAGCTACGGACAACGTTCCAGCAGCGTCATGGCGGAGCGATCAACGCCCGCCGCCTGGCCGTGTTGTGGGGCGGGATGCAGTACGAGGCGACAGCCTCGACCATGGTCGAGATGCAGTACACCGAAGGCCTTCGAATGCGGCGAGAGGATATCGCCGTCGCCTACGGCGTGCCCCTGGCGGTATTGGGCGTCCTGGGTACGACCGGCGATTCGGTCGCTTATGTCGACGCTGAAGAGGAGCGGTTCTGGCAGGACACGATCGCGATCCTCCTCGAGAAGATCGCCGACGGTATCGCCGACAATATCGCGCCGCTGTTTCCTGGCGACGTGGATGTGTGGGCCGATATCGAGGATGTGCCGGTCATTCAGCGAATGCGCCGCGCCCGCACCGATGCGGCCGAGCGGTACTTCAAGATGGGCGTGGCGATGGAGGATCTCAATGATTGGCTCGACCTCGGACTGCCTGAGCAGGATCATCACGCCACGGCCTACGTGACGACAGCCGTCCAGACCGTCGATCAGGCCCAACAGGGTTTCGACCTCCCGCCGCTGGATGAGGGCGACGGGGACGCCTCGACCGATGGCGACGCATCGAGCGACGACGATAAGAGCGTCGTCGCCGGCGAGCCCCGCGTGTCGCCGCCCGTCATTAACAAAGGCGCAGCCGAGCGGCTATGGAAGCGATGGCAGGCCTCCTGGGCGCCCCTGGCGACCAAGATGGCCGCGATGGTCGCCAACCACACCCACGCCCAATGCCGCAAGATCCGCAAGTTACTGCGCGACTACGCCCCCTCCGCTCAACGCACCGCCTCGCAGCGATGCGTCAAAGACAACGCGATAGTCGCTCGCGTCTTGGTCGACGTGTTCGGCGACGCCGCCGACCGCCAAAAATTCACCGCCCGCGTCGAGCGTTTCAGCGCCGACGCCGCCGAGCTCGGACTCCGCCAGGCGTTGGTCGAAGCCGGCGTCCCCACCGAGCAACTCGCCGATAAGCTTTCGCAGCTATTGGCCTCCCCACGGATCACCGCCGCGATCAGTTCCGGCGCCGTGCGGATCTCCACCACGATCGACTCGTCCACACGCCGAGCGCTTCGCAAGAGTTTGTCCGCCGGCGTCGAAGCCGGCGAAAGCGGCGTCAAGCTCGCCGATCGCGTCAGCGAATACGTCGGCGGCTCCCGCACCCGGTCGCTGGGGATCGCACGTAACGCCGTCGCCGAAACGCTCTCGATGTCCCGGCGTGAGGGGCGGGTCGCCGGTGGTCTTACGCACGAGACGTGGATCTCATCTCGCGGACCCGGCGAACGCCGCCCGGCGCACCTGGCCGCCGAACGCCGCTACGCCGCCGCCCCTAAGCCCATCGCCGACGCGTTCGAGGTCAACGGCGTCAAGATGCAATATCCCCGCGACCCCGCCGCCCCCATCGGCGAGCGGGCCAACTGCCAATGCTTGGCCATCGGCATGCGAATAGCCCCCGGCTCCGACGGCGCCAGGGCCGTTTGGGCGGCGACGGTTGTCCTCACACAACGCGGATTCCAGACGTACAACCAGATGCTAACCGAACGGCGGGCGGCCGAAACCGCCGCCTCCGAAGGAGCAACCTCATGAGCACCCCTCGCGTAATCACAACCGTCGCCCAGGTCAAGATCGCCCCCGAGGCGACACGCGCCGCCGCCGGCGGCCATGATATCGAGATCGTCTGTTCGACCGACGTCGTCGATCGGTCCGGCGAGATCATCGATCAGTCCGGCTGGGATCTGAAGCGGTTCCAAATGAACCCGGTCCTGTTGGCCGCTCATCAGCATAGTCTCGCTACCGGCTCCTCGCCGGTGATCGGCTCGTTCGTTTCGATCGCCGTCGTCGGCGGCGAGTTGGTCGGCTGTGTCCGTTTCGCCGATACCGCACTCGGCCGCGAGCACAAAAGCCTCTACGTCGACGGCCACATGCGGGCCGTTTCGGTCGGCTTCGCTTCTCACGAGCGAGAAACTCGCAAGGTCGACGGCGACAAGGTCATCGTCCACACCCGCAGCGAGCTCTACGAAGTATCCGCCGTCGCCGTCGGCTGCAACCCCGACGCACTCGCCCGCCTTCGCAAGTTGGATCATTCGGCTCCGCCCGCCGAGGCCCCGGCCCCCGCCGCCGACAGCGACACCCGAGAGGTGCTCGACGAACTTCGCGACCGGATGGCCGTCATGGCCGACGCCATCGCCGAACTCAAAGAACTCATCACGTTGGCGCCCGACGAGGCGTCCGGCTCCTCCGCCGATCCCGACCCGGTCCTGTCGGCGGATGGCGAGCCGGAACCGCCCGGCGCCGACGGCACAGGGACCGACCGACAGACGGACGCCGAACAGGCCGCCGCCGAAGCGGAGACCGATACCGAAAAGGCATGCGCGGCGTTAATCGCCGCGTGTGACGGCGGCGAGTAACCGCCGGTGAAGCGGACGTTAACTAACCCTCAAAAACACACCATGTAACGGAGCGTAACACTATGGAACTTTTTCTACAGAAACTCGGCGTCATCCTGGCCCTGTTCGGCATGCCGACCGCCAAGCGTGACGAGCCGGCGATCGCCAAGGCCGTCGGCGAGATGACCACCTTCCTGGCCTCCGACGAGGCCAAGGCCCTCACCGGCTACAACAAGATGGCCGCTACGGTCGACCAACTCAAGACCGACCACGACGCCGCCCAAGAGACGATCCGGCAATTGCAGCGCCGCTCGCTGGCCGGTACGGCGTCGGCCGTTCCGTCCAGTCGTTTCGACGGCCAGGTCATGCGGTTCAGCACCCCCGAGCTCAGCGTCGCATTCGCCGAGTTCGCCCTCAAGGTCATGAGGCACGACAAAGACCTCACCCCCTACGGCGGCGAAGACGGCGGCTACCTCACCCCCGACCCGGCCATGGCCGCGGAGATCTTCGGTATGACCGAAGCCTTCGGCGTCGCCATGCGTCTCGGCCGCCTGGTGCCGATGGGGCCGGGCGGATTCCGTCAAATCCGGCGACTGGCCGGCGTCGAAGCGTACTGGAAGACCGCCGGTCAGCCCGGCTCCGAATCCACACCCAGCTTCGGACGCTTGGAGTTAAGCCCCGAGACGCTGATCGCACTCATCGAATCGCCCCTCGAGCTCGACGAGGATTCGATGGTCGACCTCGGCAACTACGTCGCCTCCCTGATCGCCGAGGGCATGGCCCGCGAAGAGGATCGCGTCGCCTTCGTCGGCACCGGCTCCCCCGAGGACGGCGGTATCGTCGGCATCCTCAACAGCCCCCGCGTAACCGAGGT
>CBDVCA010000059.1:0-17067 GCA_965372365.1 uncultured bacterium | reverse complement strand
GGCGCGAACGGCCTACGTTCACGGTTCCGCCGAGTAATCTACGCATCCCCAGCCCCTTCGTACAGCGGATTTCGACCCGTATCGACGGTTGTGCCCTGGTTGCCCTGGGGGGCGGCATCATGACGGAATACTTGTGGCCGCTGATGCAATAAATCGCTATGATATTCGTTTTCCACCATTAGAGCTCTCCCGGGACGACAAGATGCCTCTTGGCGGCGATGCGATCACCAACGATATTCGAACGCAATCCGCACCGCGCCGCCGGCGCCTGCGGGGGGCGATGCTGCTGTGCGCCTGGATCGCGGCCGCCGGGCTGGTCGGCTGCACGCCCCGGCAATACGCCCGCCAGGCCGACCGAGCGGCGTACCGTGTCATCGACCAGAAGCAGGACATCGCCCTCGGCCGCAAGCGGGACTTCTCGATCGACTACCGGCCGTATGAGCCGGGGTCCACCGACCGCCGCACGATGCTCAACGGCGCCCCCCTTCCGCTCGGGCCCGGACCCATCCGGGTGCTGACCTTGGCGGATTGCCTGAAGGTGGCCTTCCACAACAGCCGCGAGTTCCAGACCCGCAAGGAAACGCTCTATCTGTCGGCCCTGAGCCTGGCCAACTCTCGCCACCAGTGGTCGGGCTTCTACGGCAGCATCACCGGCGAGGTCTCCAGGACCGTTGAAGAACGCGGCAACAACGTCAACAACGCCACCGCCGGCCTGAGCCTCTCGTTCGAGCAACGACTGGTCAACGGCGGCATCCTGACCGTCGCGGCCGGGCTGGGGCTGGTGTCGGATTTGCTGAACATGGACGGGACCACGTTCACCTCGTCGCTGGAGACCACGTTCACCCAGCCGCTGCTGAAAGGGGCGCTGGCGGGGCTGGCGTACGAAGACCTGTTCCGCCAGGAGCGGGATGTGGCCATCGACGTGCTGGGCTACGAGCGGTACACCCAGACGTTCGCCACCGATATCACAACGGATTACTACGGAGTTCTCCAGAGCCGCGACGAAGTGGCCAACGAGAGGTCCAACATCGAACGCCTGCAAACCGCCCTTCGCCGGGTCACCGTTCAGGTCGAAGGGGGACAGGTATCCCGCACCGAGCAGGACCAGACCGCCCAGAATCTGCTCAACGCCCAGGTCCGGTACGCCGAGGTCACCCAGCGGTATCTGAACCAACTGGATCGGTTCAAGATCACCCTGGGCCTGCCCGTCTCAACCCGTATCGAGCTGGACGGCGAGGATCTCGGCGTCCTGAACCGCCGGGGGCCGGCGCCCCTGCCCTTCCTTGACGAACAAACCCTCGCCGACATCGCCGACCAGGCCGCGACCGCCGCCGCCGAGGCGTTCGACCGGGAGCATCCCAACGACACCGACCCGGTCTCTCAGCGTATCCGGGGCGCGATCATCGCCCAAGCCCAAGCCGCGGCGTACGAGCAGGCCCGGGGCGGAGCGGTGGACGAAGCCGTCGACCTCGCCAACGCCATTGCACTGCATACGCAGCCGGAGGTGTTGCGAACGCTCGCCTCGCTGCGAGACGCCACGGCCGACGTGGCCATCGCGGCCAACAACTTCCTGCCGTTGCTCGATCTGGAGCTTTCGCTCGGCGTGGCGGGCAGAAAGCCCCACGAGCCGTACAAGGTCCAGTGGAATCGATCGATCCGAAGGGCTCAACTGAAGCTGGACTACTCGCTGGACCAGACGGACAATCGAGACGATTACGCCGCGGCTCTCATCAACGAGGCCAAGGCCGTCCGAGACCTGGAGGCCTTCATCGACAATGTGCGGCTCGACGTGCTGGAGTCGTACCGCGGGTTGCTTCAGGCCCGACGATCGTATGATCTGCAAGTACGGAACGTGGCCGTCGCCGTACGCCGCTCGACCTTGGCGGCTTTGGAGCAGGCCGAAGGGGAGGCGTCGGCTCGCGACGTGATCGAGGCCGAGGACGACCTGCGGCAGGCCCAAAACGGGCTGACCCGTGCGATGGTCTCCTACGAGACGACCCGAATCCAGTTCCTCGCCTCGTTGGGCATGCTGGACGTGGACAAGAACGGACGCTACCTGGAACGGGACAAGCCGTTCCTCTTTGAACAGTTGGGTGCACGCTATGGAAACGTCGACGACATCGGCTTCTAAGGACCTTGGCCGTCGCAAGGGTTTGCTTGTGAAGATCGCCGCCGCGATCGTTCTGATCGGCGGCGTCTGGGCCTGGATCGCCGCGGCCTCCGGGGGCGACGAGATCGCTCAGGGTCTGCCCGTCGCCACCGTCTTGCGCGGGGAACTGGTGGTTTCGGTCACCGAGAAGGGCGAGATCAAGGCGAAGAAGATGACGGTCATCGCCAACAATCTGCACTGGAACGTCATCATCGTCGAACGCATCGATGAAGGCTCGCACGTGGAGATCGGCGACCTGATCATCCGTTTCGAGTGCAAGGATCTGCTGGACGCCATCGACCGGGCGAAGTTGGACGTCACGGCCGCCGACAACGACTACCAGAAGGCCAAGGAAGACATCGGCCTCTCCGAGAAGCAATGGCGCCTCAACATCGCCAAGGCCAAGGCCTCGCTGGAGAACGCCGAGAACAGCCTCCGCAAGTTCGAGAAGCACGAACAGACCCAGCAAATCCAGGAAGCCCAGGCAAGGCTGACCCTGGCCGAACAGGATCTGGAACTGGCCGAAGGAACGCTGAAGTTCAAAGAGAGGGTCAACGCCACGGCGGGACTGGAAGACACCTACTCGATCTCCACGATCAAGGCCGAGAAACTGAATGTGGCCCGGCTCAAGCTCACAACCTCCAACAACACCGCCGAAGTCGAGAAACTCAAGATCTACGAACACCCGCGCGAACTGCGCCGGCTGCAACTGGAGGTCGCCAGCAACACACTGGACCTGGAGCGCGTGCAATCGGAATCGACCGCCCAGGCCCGGCTGGTCACCGTCAACGAAGCGTCCAAGAAGAGCACTCTGGACATGCGGAATCGCAAGCTCCAAGACCTGCTCGAACAGAAAGAACGGCTCGTCGAGCACGCCGAAGCCCCGGGCGTTATCCTCTACGACTCCGGTCGCTGGTGGGACACCCCCGACGTGTCGGTCGGCGCCATGGTCAACAGTCGCCAGCGTCTGATGCAGATCCCCGACATGTCCTCGCTGGTGGTCACTTCCCGCGTCTTTGAAGGCGTCTCGGAGAAGGTCAAACTGGGCATGGTCGCGACGATCCGGCTGGACTCCCGGCCTGGGGAGGTGTACACGGGCAAGGTCTCCAAGATCGCACAGATCGCTTCCAGCCAGGACCGTCGAACCAATCCGAACGTGAAGGTCTTCCCCATCGAGATCAAGATGGACGAGATCCCCGCGAAGTTGAAGCCCGGCTCTACGGCCAAAATCGAACTGATCCTCGCCCGGCTCCCCGACACACTGATCGCGCCCATCGCGTCGGTCATCACCGAGCAGGAACTCACCTACTGCTGGCGGCTCGTCAACGGCGCGCCCGTTCGCACGCCGATCAAGATCGGCCAATTGAATGAGACGCACGTGGAGATCGCCTCGGGCCTTTCCCAAGGCGATATCGTAATGTTGGCGCCCCCTGAAGACGCCGACGTCGCGCCTGTCCTACCCGAGTCCGAGGCCATCGTCGACAGCCGCCCGCCGGCCGAAACGCCGGTGGAGACTGCCGCCAAACAGCCCAAACCCGCCGAACCAGGCCAGGAGAAAGTCGGCGGCGTCGAGAACGTCGACAAGACCATCGGCGCCGACAGCCGCAAACGTCCCGCCGAAGGCGGCAAAGCTCGCAAGCGTCCCGAAGGCGGTGGCCGGCGAGGCTCCAGGTAACCACCCACTGCAACAAGAAGAACGCACCGGTCGGCCCATGAGCAAATTAGTAACATTACATAATGTGACGAAATCGTATCGCCTCGGTCACGGGGACGTTCACGCTCTGCGCGGGCTCACCCTGACGATCCATGAGGGCGAGTACGTTGCGATCATGGGTAAAAGCGGATCGGGCAAGAGCACCCTGCTGAACCTGCTGGGATGCCTGGACCGGCCCACCGGCGGGGAGTACTGGCTCGGCGACGCCGACGTCTCGACCATGGACGACGATGAACTCTCCGACATTCGAAATCAGCGGATCGGATTCATCTTCCAATCGTTCAACCTGATTTCCCAGATAAGCGTGTTGGAGAACATCGAGGTCCCCATGTTCTATCGAGGCGTGCCGCATCGCCGGCGGCGGCCCCAAAGCGTGGAACTGGCCAAGATGGTCGGCTTGGGCGACCGGATGTACCACAAACCCAGCGAGTTATCCGGCGGTCAGCAGCAGCGAGTGGCCTGCGCGCGGGCGCTGGCCAACGATCCCCTCATCCTGCTGGCCGACGAGCCCACCGGCAACCTCGACACGGCCACCAGCGATGAGATTCTCCTTTTGCTCGATCAACTGCACAGCCGCGGGTGCACCATCATCATGGTCACCCACGAGCCGGACGTAGCCGCTCGGTCCGAACGAATCATTTTCCTGCGAGACGGGCAAGTCGAATCCGACACCCCGACCGCCAACTCGCCGAAGACCTCATGAAAGCGATCCACAAAGTCACCGACGTGATCCGCCTGGGGCTGCAGAGCCTCACCGCCCACAGAGTGCGATCGGTGCTGACGGCCATCGGCATTCTGTTCGGCGTCTGGAGCGTCATCGCCATGTTGGCGATCAACGAGGGCGCCGCCAGAACCAGTCGCGAGGAACTGGCCAAACTCGGCAGCGAGAACCTGATCCTCCGCTCGATCAAACCGATCCAAAGAAGCAGAGACACCGGACAAACCGGCCGCGTGGCCGGCTATGGGCTGACCCACGCGGACATCTCGCGGCTACGTGATAACGTCCCCGGCGTCGTGCGATGCACCATCGCCCACACCAGTCCCCAAGACGCGATTGTGCCGTCGAAGATGATCACCGTCACGATGCTGGGCGTGGAGCCGGCCTTCTACCGGTCGGCGCGGCTGATCCTCACCGACAAACGGTCCCGGTTCATTACCCACGCCGACGTCCTGCGACGAAGGAACGTTTGCGTGATGACGGCCGACCTGGCCAAGCGGCTGTTCAGCCCCGAAGACCCGATCGGCAACTCCGTTCGCCTGGGCGCCCAGGCGTTCGTCGTGGTGGGCGTCACCGCCCAAGGCACGCAGATCGACGTCGGAGCCGAGGGCGCCTCCAGCGCCGATCAAGTCTACATCCCCATCAGCACCGACCGCCAACGGTTCGGCGACATCACCATCCGCCTCAGCGAGGGGGCCTTCTCCTTCGAGCAGGTCGACGTCAGCTTGGCGATTCTCCAGATGACCGACGAACAGGCCGTCCTCAAAGCGGCCAAGATCGTCCCCCACCTGCTGTCGCAATTCCACGACCGCCAAGACTACGATATCCGCGTCCCGCTGGCGGAAATCGAACAGCAACAAGCCCAGCAGAAGCTGTGGAATTACATGTTCTTCGCCATCGCGGCCGTGTCGCTGATCGTCGGCGGCATCGGCATTATGAACATCATGCTGGCGTCGGTCACCGAGCGAACCCGGGAAATCGGCGTCCGCCGAGCCCTGGGCGCCAAGAAGCGCGACATCGTCGCCCAGTTCCTGGTCGAATCGGTTACGCTGACCACCATCGGCGGATTGCTCGGCATCCTCGTCGGCGCCCTGGGCGTCCCGCTCGTCGTCCGTTGGGTGCTCAAGATGCAAGCCATCGTCGAATGGCCCACCCTCGTCGTCCCCTTCTCCATGGCCATGCTCGTCGGCCTCGGCAGCGGTATCTACCCCGCCGTCCGAGCCGCGGCGCTCGATCCGATCGTGGCGCTGCGACACGAGTGATGGGCGGGCCGCGATGGACAAGGAGCCGTGGGCCGATTTCAAAGCGTCATGACGGATTCTCGTGGAGTGGGTCGGATGCGTGCTTGCCGTTACTAGCCCCCCGCAGTGCGGGGGGTCGAAAGACGTGTGAACCCACGATCTACGGATCCAACTGCCGCTTCGGGACAATCGACATCGAAGGCGCCGCGGGAACGCCATCGGTCCAGCGACCCCCTGCACTGCAGGGGGCTAGTCACAACAGACCCTTGGCCACGAGAATTCCCCATGTCGTGAACCCACAATTCCGCCGTCCCTGCGCCCCTCCAGAGAACAGACCTACTCGTGCTTGTACACATGCACGTCGCGCTGCGGGTACGGAATACCGATGCCCGCGGCGTCGAGGTTCTTCTTGACCGCCTCGGTGACGGAGAAGTAGACGTCCCAGTAGTCGGTGGTGTTCGCCCACGGTCGCACGACGAAGTTCACACTGCTGTCGGCCAGTTCGCTGACGGCGATCTGCACCGGCGGGTCGGCGAGGATCTTGTCGTTGGCGGCGAGGGTTTCGGCGATGACCTCGCGTGCGCGATCGATATCGGCGTCGTAGCTGACGCCGACCACCAGATCGACACGCCGCTTTTTCTCGGCCGTGAAGTTGACCAGATTCTCATTGCTGACCTTGGCGTTGGGGATAACGATCGTCTTGTTGTCCAGCGTCAGCAACGTCGTGGTGAAAATCTCGATATCGGCGACCACGCCCTCGACGCCGGCCGCCTCGATGTAATCGCCGACCTTGAACGGGTGAAAGATGATCAGCAGCACCCCGGCGGCGAAATTCGCCAGCGAGCCCTGCAGCGCCAAGCCGATGGCCAGGCCCGCGGCGCCGATCACGACGACGAACGAGGCGGTCTTGACGCCCAACTGTTCGAGAGCCGCGATGATGACAAACGCAAGGCCGGCGATGTAGGTCAAGTTCCCGACAAAGCGAACGAGCGTCTCCTCCTGCTTCGACTTGGTCATGATACCTTCGACGATCCGACGCACCAGCCTGGCCACCCAGCGACCGATGAAGAAAATCAGAATCGCCCCGATAATATTCACAGCCCAATCGATAACACCCAACTGTTTCAGCTTGGTGATCATCTCTTCCATGCTCGCTCTCCTCGATCTATTTCAATCCAAAGATGGTCCGACCGCACCTTGCCTTGCCGGTGAGGTGATCCTACACTCTCACACGGCAAGTGGCCAGAACCCTCATCGCCGCATGAAGTGAGATAGCCGCTATGAATTTCAAGAAACTGTTCCTGCCGTCGGGACTGATCCTGGCGATCGCCGCGGCGTTGCTGGTCGCGATTCCTCAACGGGCGATCGAACTGCTCGCGCCCGTGAAGCCGTGGCTGGTGATTACGATCTTTCTGATCAACGGCTACCAGACCCGCCTTCGCGACGCCCCGCGCAGCGCGCGGTTCATCGGCGCGTTCGCCTTCGCGGCGGTGCTAACGCTGCTCATCGCCCCCTGGCTCGGATGGGGCGTCGGCAAGCTGCTGGGGATGTCGTCGGTGATGGCCCTGGGACTGATCGTCATGTCGTCGGTCCCGTCGACGCTGTCGTCGGGAATCGTGCTGACCGACGTGGCCGGGGGCAATACGCTGTGGGCCCTGATCCTCACGATCGGCCTGAACGTTCTGGGCGTATTCACCGTCCCGTTCATGCTCGCATGGCGCCTGCAAGCGGCCGATGTGGAAGTCTCATCGAGCAAGCTGCTGGCCAAGCTCGCCCTGTGGGTGCTGGCGCCGTTCCTGATCGGCGGGTTCTCCAGGCGCCTCCTCGGCGACCGGCAGTTGATCCCGGCGCTAAAATACATCCCGTCGACGTGCGTCATCCTCACCGTGTGGATCTCCTGCATCGCCCAACGCGGCCAGTTGCTCTCGCTGAGGCCGGCCGCGCTGGCCGTCATCGCCGCGGCGGCCATGACGATTCACCTGCTGCTGATGCTCGCCTGCCTGGGCGCCAGCTTCCCCTTGCGACTGAAACCCGACGAGCGAAGAGCCCTGATGTTCCTGGGTTCCCAGAAGACGCTGCCGGTCGCCTTGGGCGTGCTGGCGGCGCTGGGGACCAACGTCGGGGCGGGGGTTATCGTGTGTATCGTGTTCCATTTCCTCCAACTGATCACCGACTCGTTCATCGCATCCAAGATGGCCGCGGCCAAGAAGGTCACATCATGATCGACAAACTCGTAGCGCCGATGCCGCGGCGACCGATCAGCGCAGGGGACTGGCTCCGAAGCGACTCGCCGCCCAAAGGGCGAAGCGGGAGCGGAGGCGCCTGTACCCGTAGCGCCAACGTCGCCGGGACCGATCAGCGCAGGGGACTGGCTCCGCAGCGACTCGCCGCCCGAAGGGCGAAGCGGGAGCGGAGGCGCCTGTACCCGTAGCGCCGGCGTCGCCGGGACCGATCAGGGACATCTCGAAGCCCCCCCCATCGCCCCCCAATACCCCCCCCACAGGCCGGGTACAGGCACGTTCGTCTCGCCCACGGCGAGACTGCCGAGCCCGTCCCCTACGAATAGCCTCAGGCCTCCACGCCAAAGCCCCGAAGATCCGCTTCGATCTGCGCCGCATCGACAGCCACGATACCCCGGACGCCGAGGTCTTCGGCGGCGCGGACGTTCTCGGGCCGATCGTCGACGAAGATCGCCTGTTCGGCTTCCAGGGCGAGGTAGTCGAGCACCTGCCGGTAGCAGGCGGGTTCGGGTTTGCGGGAGCCCATCTCGTTGGAGACGAACACGCGTTCGAAGCTCGACAGCAGTTCGGCGTACATGGGTCGCCATGCGTCAACGTGGACGGCGTTGGTGTTCGACAGGCACACCAGCCGGACCTGGCCTGCGAGCCGATCGACGAGCGAACCCATGCCGTCCAGCACGTCGCCGAAGATGTTAACCCAGCCGAAGGCGAACTGCTCGTACGTGATCGTCCCTCCGAGGCGAGGGGCGATAATCTGATGGTAGTCGGCCAGCGTGATCTCGCCTCGCTCCAGACGATGGTAGTCGGTATCGGCCCAAAACACCTCGGCCGCGGCCGCCGGATCGGCGCCGCAGGCGGCGGCCCATTGGCGAGGGGTTTGGTCGGACTGCACGTCGACGAGTACGCCGCCGAGATCGAAAATAACGGCCCTATCCGGCGCCGAGTGCGTCATGACTCATCTTTCTTTTGTTGGCCGCGAGCAGCGGAGGGCGCGCGTCGCGATTGGACGAACGTCCAGGCCGCGAGGAGGAGACCCGCCGCAGCCAGAATCGCCCCCGGCGCCAAGGCCGGCGGCATCCTCTTGGAGATCCATTGGCGGTTCGACTCGCGAATCGAGAACACCCTCGGAGCGGTCAGGCCCGAAACGGTAACCGCATACTCCCCGGCCTTATCGACCTCGAACGCGAACAGGGCGTAGCTGGCGACGTCGGAACCGGTGGGCGTTTCTTCACAGTTCGATATCGCCACAGGCTCGAGCGTCAACACATCGATCACGGCGATCCGGGCGCCGGGCAGTTTGGGCGGATTGTCGTATGCGATCGTCTCGAACGTAACGACCGCATTGTGCCACAGCACATACTCACCCGGCGCGTCGATTCGGACGACCTTATCCGGCGGGGCGATAAACTGCACCGCGAATTGGTTCCGTATCGCCGCGTGGAGCATGGCCAGGGAGCCCAGCACCCCCACAGCCGTCAGCAACCCGGCCAAGGCGTATCGCCTGCCCAGCCTCGAACAATCCATTCCGGCGTCACTCATGAGGCGCCCTCTCCACCCACACGCGGCCGCTCAACCGGCCAACTCGGCCTTACGCCGCTCGACCATCGCCTTCTTATCGGCGGGCATGTCGTCCTCGGCCAGCAGAACGTCGCAGCCGTCGAGGAAGAACTCACGGGCGAACTCACTGGTGTACACGCGATCGGCCTCGTCGCGAGCGGCCACAGTATTAAGGAAGCCCTCGAATTCATCAAA
Organism: uncultured bacterium; assembly: GCA_965372365.1. Classification (GTDB taxonomy): domain Bacteria; phylum Planctomycetota; class Phycisphaerae; order SM23-33; family FEN-1343; genus CBDVCA01. The sequence goes on along the minus strand of CBDVCA010000059.1, from coordinate 7,253 downwards.
GTAGCTGCCATAGATGTGGAACGAATCGGCGATGTGGATGTACTCGCCCGGCGCCACGCCCAGAGCGTCGGCGACCATCTTCTGCAACTCGGTGAAGGCGTGCATATTCATGAACGCGGCCTTGAAGGCGTCGTTGCTCCGCATGTGAATGTTCATGTGCAGCTTGCCGTCGGCGATCCGGAACCAAAGCCGCTGCAGGCAGGCGGGGTCGCTGATGTTCATATCGTTCCACACCTGCCAGGTGACGGCCTGGGCGCGACGCGTGAAGGGCACGGCCTTGAGCTTGGCGATCACGCCGGCGATCTGATCGGTCAGGCCGCGACCGGGGACGTCGTAGGCGAACAGCCGCTCGTGGTAGGTGTATTCCCACTTGCCGACCGACGGGTCGACCCAGTGGTCGTGGACGCCGTAGAGGACCTCGCTGCGATACTTCTCCAGGTCGTCGAGCCCGCCGGGGAACGCCCGGTGAATTCGAGGCTCGCAGAAAGGGGCCGTGACGTGGATCGTCGCCGTCACGTCGCGGCTTGCCGGGTCGCCCGGCCGATCATACTCGGTGCGGAACTCCTCGCCCGTTTCCCAACACGCGACGACAGCCTTCTCCCACGCCAGCGGCAGCGACGGCTCGACGATATGGATCGATTTCATAACCAACAGCCTTCCTGTTCAACGGTTTTGCGCCGGAGCCGCGATGGCGTCCTTGCATCAGGCGCTCCGACCGGTCAAACTATACCAGACCCGCCCTCGCTGCGACAATGGTTGGCCGAGGCGCCGGGAGGCTGATAATTCACCGGGGAGTCCGTTCCTGCGATCTTGCGAATCATCCGCGCCCACTTCGTCTTTGCTCCTCTAAGGTCTGTACCTTATCTTACGTGTAATGACCGCGCCTGATTTGGCCAACATGCGTGCCGCGGCCATAGCGGCGACTCACGTGGGATCGGGTACTGTATGTCCAGAACAGTAATACTCTTAACGCTTGCCGGCTACGTGGCTATCCTGCTGTACGCAGGCTGGATGCCGCTGGAGTTTGCGTGGGATCGGCCGGCGATCGCGGCTGAATGGGCCGAAGCGATCGATAGTTGCGCGATCCGGCCGGGAGATTTCCTCCACAACGGCGACGTGCAGTTGAACGTGCTGCTATTCGTTCCCGTCGGGGGGCTGTTGGCCGCCGCCTATGCCGGGCGATGGCGATGGCGGTGGGTCATGGCCGCGGCGATCGGCCTGTCGGCAACGATCTCGGCAATGATCGAAACAGGGCAACTCATTGAAGCGAACCGATTTACAAGAATCCACGATATCTGGGCCAACACCAGCGGCGGTCTCATCGGCGCCCTGGTCGGTCAGTCGCTCTTCTGCGGAAAGATGCGGTCAGTATGGTGCAAAGCGGCCGAACGGGCCAAAGGCCGGCATGCTCTGCTGGCGGCAGGGGTTATAGCCGCGGCACTGCTGGCCGGAACCGCCTGGCAGATGCAGGCGAGCCTCTCGCTGCTCACGCAGCAATACGCGACCACGATCTGGTCGCCCAGCGATGGCCTGGCCGCCTGGCCGTGGCACAAGTGGGCCATTCGCTCGGTGGCCGCGTACGCCACGCTGACGCTGATGCTGGCGGCGACGCGTCGGACCCGCCGGATGCGTGAGCTTCGCGTGGTCACGGCCATGGCTGTCGCCGTCGCGCTGGCGACGACGATCGAAGCGATGCACATGCTGATTCCCGGACCCCCGCCGAATGTCGCCGCGATCGCCCTGGCGGCCATGTCGGCCGGCGTCGCGGCGCTGATCGCCCCCCGGTTGCACGAGCGCCAGATCGAGTTGCCCATCCTGGTGCTGGTCTGCGCCGGCGCGGCGGTCATCCTCGCCGCTCATATCGGCTGGCTCTCCAGCGGCGGCGGAACCCCCCTACCGCTATGGGGGCTGTACAAGCATGAGTTCGCCTGGGGCTATTACAGCATGATTCGCCGGTGGGCGGCCATGGCGGGGATGAGCTTCCTGGTGGCGTTCTACTTGAGCCTGACCAAGCCCTGGCGGCTCCGCCATCGCATGGTCGCCGCGGCGGCGATCGCCGTAGCGGCCGCCGCCGGCATGGAATTGATCCGCCTGCTCGACGTCGGCCGGATCAACATCGCCGGCCTCGGCGAGCACACCCTCGCCGCGATCGCCGGCGTACTGCTGTTCGCCCTGCTGTGGCGCATTCTCGACCGCCGAGGCGTCGAACCCATCGACATCGCCTACGGCGGCCCCGACCGCCGAACAGCTAACGGCGAACGGAAGGCTTCAGGCTTCAGCCTGCCCGCCGTGGCGGGACCTCAGGCTTCAGGAACGGCGAACGGCCAACGGCGAACGGCTGACGGCCAACGGCCAACGGCAAACGGCTAACGGCCAACGGCCAACGGCCAACGGCTAACGGCAAACGGCGAACGGCGAACAGCAGCCAAACCCCGGATGATGGGGCACACGCATAGGTCGGCGAGTTCGCTCCTGATCGAACGAAACAAGAGAAGGTTCATGACGGACTGTCGGGGAGCTGGCCTGACGACAAGTGCCTGCCGTTACTAGCCCCCGCAGTGCGGGGGGTCAAAAGACGTGCAAACCTATCATGTGACGTGTGACCCCATCGCATATAGATGGAGCTTCCCCTTTCCTCCGATCGACATCAAGTATACAGCGGCAGCACCATCGGTCCAGCGACCCCCTGCACTGCAGGGGGCTAGTAACGTCAGCCGTTCGCCGTCAGCCGTTCGCCGTCAGCCGTTCGCCGTCAGCCGTTCGCCGTTCGCCGTTCCTGAAGCCTGAGGTCCCGCCACGGCGGGCAGGCTGAAGCCTGAAGCCTTCCGTTAGCCGTTCGCCGTTAGCCGTTCGCCCCAACTGCCCTATTGCTTTTTCTTGCTACTGCGCTACAGTTGGGCCATGGACCCGATTTACCTTCAGCGGCGTTACTTGGTCAGGTTTGAAACCCACAATGTGGGGCATATCTTCACTGATGTACTGGTCATTGGCGGGGGGGCGGCGGGGTCGCGAGCCGCGATCGAGGCCTCCAAGCACGGCGAGACGCTCATGATCGTCAAGGGCGACCGCCAGGACTGCAACTCCGCCTACGCCCAAGGCGGGGTCGCCGCGGTGCTGGACGCGGCCGACACGCAAGATCAGCACGTCGCCGATACGCTGGCCGCCGGCGCCAATCTGTGCGATGAGCCCGCCGTTCGCCAGGTGGTGGCCCACGCGGCCGAGCATATCCACGAACTGATCGAATGGGGCGCCGACTTCGACCGCCTCGGCGGCGAACTTGACCTGACACGTGAAGGCGGGCATGGGCGGCGACGGATTGTGCATGCTCACGGCGACGCGACGGGCCTGGAGATCGTGCGGACCCTGAACTGCACCGCCGACGCCAGCGAGCGGATCAAGATATTCGATAACTGCTTCATCATCGACCTGCTGACCGACCCCCCTGAAGGCGGCGACGGCTCCACCTGCCTGGGCGCCCTGTGTTGGCACCAGCGGTACGGGCTGCAGATGATCTGGGCGCGGCAGACGATTCTGGCCGCCGGCGGCGCCGGGGTGCTGTGGCGAGAGACCACCAACCCCCCCAGCGCCACCGCCGACGGGCACGCAATCGCCTTTCGGGCGGGGGTCCGGCTGGCCGACATGGAGATGATGCAGTTCCACCCGACGGCGCTGTACATCGCCGGCGCCAGTCGCAGCCTGATCAGCGAAGCCGTCCGCGGCGAGGGCGCCCATCTGGTCGACCAGACGGGCGAGCGATTCATGGACCGATTCCACGCCGACGCCGAACTGGCGCCGCGGGATGTCGTGAGCCGGGCGATTCTCGACCAGATCGCCGACACCGGAGGCAACGTCTACCTCGACGTCCGCCACCTCGGCGGCGAGCAGTTCGCCAAGCGGTTCCCGGCGATTACCGATCAATGCCACAAGTTCCAAATCGATCCGGCCGTCGACCTGATCCCCGTCCGCCCGGCGGCCCATTACATGATCGGCGGCGTCCGCACCGACCTGGACGGCCGGACGAATCTCCAAGGGCTGTTCGCCTGCGGAGAGTGCGCCTCCACGGGCCTCCATGGCGCCAATCGCCTCGGCTCCAACAGCCTGATCGAGGCCCTCGTCCTGGGCACACGCTGCGGCCTCCTGGCCGGCGAAGCCGCCCGGGCCGGCGACGGATCGCTGGCGGTGACCCACATGCAGTACGCATTCGAATCGATCCGGCGGACGGAACTGGACTTGTCGGATATTCGCAACAGCCTTCGTGCGGTGATGTGGAGGAACGCCGGCGTCTCGCGGACCGAGCAGTTGCTGAGCGAGACCATCGAGATCACGAATTTCTGGGGACGGTACGTCCTGGACAAGGGATTTTTTCACCCCTCGGGCTGGGAACTGCAGAACATGCTGACCGTCGCCCGCCTGGTCATTGAATTCGCCATCCGGCGCACCGAGAGCCGCGGCGTGCACTACCGAAGCGATTACCCCCAGACCGACCCCGCCTGGCGACGACGGCAATCGCTGCGGCTACAGGATCAGACGCTGATCGTAGAGTGAGCCCCGCCGGCGCCGACGAGCGTTCTACCGCCTGACCGACAACGGGCTGAAATCGTCGACCGTCACGTAATCGATCCGCCTGCCGAGCCGACAGATGATCTCGTTGGGGATCGTTCCGGCCAGGCGGGCCAGGTTGGCCACACTGGCGGGCGATTCGAGGTCCGGGCTGATCAACTCCACCCGCCGGCCCAGGCCTATTTCGGGATGATCGGTCAGATCGATCATGATCTGATCCATACTCACCCGCCCCAACGCCGGCGTCAATGCGTCGCCGAGTCCGACCGGGCAGCGATTGGACAGAATGCGAGAGACGCCATCGGCGTAGCCGGCCGGAACGATACCCACGCGACTGTCGCGCTCGAGCTTGCGGGTGCAGCCGTAGCCGCAGGTGGCGCCGATCGGAAGGCGTTTGACTTGCATGATCGGGGCGGTGAGTCGCAGCGCCGGCCGCAGATCCATGGGGTGGAGCAGTTCGTCGCTGCTGTGGTACCCGTACAGGGCCAAGCCCACCCGAGCCATATCCAGTGCGGTGTGGGGCATATCGCTGACGGCCGCCGACGCCGCCGCGTGACGAACGACGCCGTCGGGGAGGGTGAGTTGGGCGAGTGTTTCGGTGAACAGAGCGAACTGTTCGTCGGCGTGCGTCTTATCCGCGGCGTCGCTGGCGGCGAAGTGCGTGCAGACGCCCGCAAGCCGTACCGACGGAGCCTTGACGATCGCCGCCAGCAGCTTCGGCGCGTCGGCGGCGACGACGCCCGACCGCCCCATGCCGGTGTCGATCTTCATGTGAACGACCGGCTTCTTGCGTAGCTTTCTGGCCAGCCTCGCCAGCACAGGGGCGTCGGCCGGATCGGTGATCATCAGTTGCACATCTGCGGCAAGGGCCTCGGCGACGGCCTCCAGTTGCTCACCGCCGGCCGCGGCTCCGGGGGCCATCAGGAGCAGGAGCCGGCCGTTGTAGCCGAGGCTGCGCAGCTCGAGGGCCTCGGCAATCGTGGCCACAGCCAGCATGTCCGTCGCGGCCGCGAGGGTTTCCCACACGCCGGCGACGCCATGACCGTACGCATCGGCCTTGACCACGCCGCAGAGAGTACAACCCTTTGGCAAACGTCGTCGCACCTGCTGAACATTGTGCGAGATCGCCGCCAGTGAAACTTCTGCCTTCAGGTAATGACTCATGACGACTCGATTGTAAGTATCCGCCGCCACAATGCAATACGTCCCCATAAGCAATTACGACGATATGTTCGTCGCCCAATTGCTCTTTGGGAGTACTGCTGCTATAATCATCGAATTGGAAAAGAGTAAGAGAAAGACCACTATGGATACACCATCGGACGTTGAGTACCCTAAAGCCTTTGTAGAACTTGGCTTGGAAAAACCGCTTCTGAAAGCCCTGACGAAAATGGGGTGGACGGAGCCCAGCGAGATTCAGTCCCACATGATCCCCGTCGCGCTGGCCGGCAAGGACATTCTCGGCCAGGCCCGCACGGGCACCGGCAAGACCGCCGCGTTCGCCCTGCCGATTCTCCAGAGGCTCGCCGAAGGCGAAAGCGAGGACGTCAGTTGCTTGGTGCTGACGCCTACGCGCGAACTGGCCGCCCAGGTCGCATCCGATTTTCGCGAACTCGGTCGGTTCACGCCGTTCAAGATCGCCGTCGCCTACGGCGGTACTCAAATGCGTCAGCAGGCGATGGAACTGAAGCAGCACCCGGCGATCGTCGTGGGCACGCCGGGGCGGGTCATGGACCTGATGAAGCGCAAGATGCTTCACCTGGACAAGATCCGGTTCGCCGTGCTCGATGAAGTGGACCGAATGCTCGACATCGGCTTCCGCGACGACATCCGCAAGATTCTCGGAGCGGCCACGCACAAGCATCAGACGATCTTCGTTTCGGCGACAATCGAAGACGAGATCAACCGCCTCGCGCGCAAGTACATGACCGACCCGGAGGAGATTTTCCTGGCCCCCGATCGGCTGACCGTCGATGAGGTCGAACAGTTCTACATTTCGGTTCAGCCCTGGGACAAACGCCGCATGCTGGCGGCCCTGCTCAAGCAGGAAGCCCCGGAACTGGCCATCGTATTTACGCGAACCAAGCGCACGACCACCAAGGTGGCCCAGTACCTCGCCGACAAGGGCGTCAACGCCAAGGAAATTCATGGCGATCTCTTCCAAAAGAAGCGTGACAAGGTTCTGGCCAATTTCCGTAGCGGCAAGATCCACGTCCTGGTGGCCACCGACCTGGCCAGTCGGGGGTTGGATATCAACGATATCTCGCACATCATCAACTTCGACGCCCCCGAAGACCCCGAGGCCTACGTGCACCGGATCGGCCGCACCGCCCGAATGGGCACCACCGGCCGGGCGTTCCTGTTCGTCACCCCCGAGCAGGGCGGGCTGCTGACGGACATCGAGATGCTCATCAACACCGAGATTTTCCCGGCCAAGGTCGAGGGTTTTCAGCCATCGGATCCGCCCTCCAGAGAGGTCGAGGCCAGGTCGACCGCCCCACCGGTGGTCAGCCGGCTGGAGGCTCCCTTGCACGACACAGGCGAAGACGCCCCCGCGCCCGTCCGTCGCACGCTGGGCAGCAAGTTCCCGCTCCGACGACGACGGCGACTGCGGTAAGTTCGGGTTCATCGGCGAATAGTGGGGAGTTCTTGTGGCCGAAGCCCTGTCGTTACTAGCCCCCCGCAGTGCGGGG
>CBDVCA010000058.1:0-17253 GCA_965372365.1 uncultured bacterium | reverse complement strand
GGGTCGATAGTGGTGCGAATTCACCCCTGAAGATCAGGCTTGCCGTTCCCGCCGAGTAACATCAGATCAACAATTCGAACATCATCCGTCCAGCGACCCCCTGCACTGCAGGGGGCTAGTAACGGCAAGCGTCCGGCGGTGCGAAACCCCGGATTCCCGACGAGAACGCAAAGGGGGGGGCGGAGATTCATGCCCGTCACAGGGGAATGACTCCGATCAGACCGATCGCGTACTAGCCCCCCGCAGTGCGGGGGGTCGATAGTGGTGCGAATTCACCCCTGAAGATCAGGCTTGCCGTTCCCGCCGATCAACATCAGATCAACAATTCGAACATCATCCGTCCAGCGACCCCCTGCACAGCAGGGGGCTAGTAACGGCAAGCGTCCGGCCGCGCGGATCCCAAAATTCCCGACGAGAGCGCAAAGCGAAGGCCGCGGCCGAATATGCGTTCAGTCGCGGCCTCTAACCGTTTACTTACGAGAAACTTACCCTTCGACGATCGCTTCGGAGGGGCAGGTGTCTACGCACGAGCCGCAGTCGATGCAGGCGTCGGCGTCGATCTTGTAGCAGGGGTCGCCTTCGCTGATCGCCTCGACGGGGCAGGAATCTACGCACGCGCCGCAAGAGATGCAACTATCCGTAATCTTATAAGCCATTGGTTACTCCTCGTAGGTACAAGAGGCCACGGCCCCCATGGGCCGCCGAACAGGCATCATAGTAGTAAACCGCCGCGTGGCAATGCAATACCCTATTTCGCCAACAAATCACTCCTCGACCGGCTGCTCGATCTCGGCGACCGCCGAGCCGTCGGGGGCTTTGGCGCGAGACTGGTAGCAGACGTTGTACTCCCGGTCGCGGCAGTTGTCGCCAAACGCCCGAGCGGCGTGCGTCGTTCGTAACCCGCCGTCGTGCTGGATGCGATACAGCCGCTGAGGAGCGTCGTAATAGGCGTGCATGCCGAACTGGTCGAACAGGGCGAATAGATCGTTGAGCAGAATCGCCTGGGACTGCGAATCGCCGGCCGAAGGGCCGAAATCGCCGAACGCCGAGCAATGCAGCCCCACCTGATTGCGGATCGAGAACGCGATCGCCGGCCACCATGAGCGGCAGACGTCGCCGATGTCGGCCGTTGCCGACGGCCATCGGGTCTTGGGGGTCGCCAAGGCGAGGCTGGTGTCGCGAAATCCATACAACGTCAGCGGGTCGCCCGTCGGTTCCATCTCGCCAAGGGCGGCGGCGGTCGCCTCAGCGCCGGCCGGTCGAACGTACAGCAGATGCCGGCGGTCGACGGTGCGAAGGCTTTGGGTGATGGTCTGCAACCCTTGGCGGTAGGCCGCCGGGGAGGGGGCGACGGGCGAATCGATCAGGTCGAATCGAACTTGGTCAAACGGCATGGCTTCGGCGCGCCGGCCGGCGATTGCGTAGTGACGGGCGAGGGCCTGAACGTGTAGTTCAAAGGCCCGCCCTCGGGAACTCGACCGGTCGTCGGGATTCTCGACCAGCGAGTGGACGTAGGCGAGCCCCCCGGCCGCGGCCAGGGTCGCCGGGTGACGGGCGGAATCGAATTGGAGCATCCGGTCGGTTTCGTCGGTCGACGGGCTCCACGTATGAGCGGTGCGGAGGCTGTTGGCGCCCAACGCGGCCATCAGGGCGACGCCGCGATCGCCGGCCATATTGAGGCGGCTGGCGGTAACGCCCACCGCTCGCGGCCACGGTTCGATGGGATAGGCATAGCTCACGCGATCGACGCCGACCTTGGCGAAATACCCGCCTGCGACGCCCCCGTCGTGCACCTGGGCGACCTGATCGCCCCCCTCCACGACCAACCCGTCGTACCCGGTCGCCTCGGCGTATACGGCCAGCGCCGGTAGCGGCGCCAGCATCAGCGGCTCGGTCGCCCACTCGTCGGAGGTTCGCAGATAGTCGTAGACGACCGTCTGGGACAGGGTCGGCCCGGAGCCGACGGCCTCGACGGAGATCTCGTCGGTCGGGACGCCGGGAGCCCGAATCTGCGTGACGGTCATGTAGTTGATCGGGACGGCCCTGGCGGCGCGGCTCCACATCGTTACGCGTTCGACAAGATCCTTGCGATCGTCGGCCGTCGTCAGGCGCCGGTCGGCCCATGGCCTGACGGCGATGATTCGCCGGCCGGGCTGGTCCAGTTCGATTTCGGTGAGGCCGTCGGTGCATCGAATGCTTCTGGGGTTGGCCTCGAACACCAGTAGAATGGGGCGAAGCACGTCCAGGGGGGTGCTGGGCCGCAGCCACAGCAGCGCCCAGTTGGCGCCGAGCCGTCCGTCTCTGTCGGCGGCGTAGGACCCACTCGGCTGGATCGCGCCGCCACGCGGCAACGCCAGCGCCGCCTTGCCCCCGTGACGAATCTGCAGCCGGTCGGTCCCGGGGGTCAGCACCACGCACGGCGAAAGCGGACTGGCGAGCACATCGACCGGCGGCGTCTCCAACCCCGCCCACGCCCCAAGGGCCGGGCAGGTTGCGACGGCGTCGGAAATCAGCCCGCGACCGGGGGCGTCGGAAGTGATCCGGATCGCCAGGACGTTTTCGCCGCCGTAGGCGATCGTCGACGGCGGCAGCGTGTAGGTCCGCCTGCGATAGCCGCTTCCGCCGGAGGTGACTTCGTGACCGTTCACCCACAGGCGTTCGCCGCCGCTGGTGGTGAGTTTCAACTGCACCGGCAGCCCCGCCCACCCAGCCGGTACGCCGATCGTGCCGCGATACCAGGCCGAGCCGTGATAGCCGGCCACGTTCGATTCGGTGTCACGGGCCCAGTTGTGCGGGGTGGAGACCCGGCGCCAGCGATCGTCCATGGCGCAACTCACATCCGACCACACCTCGGCCGTCCCGACGTCGGTCGGGTCGGGGCGGAACCGCCACCGGGTCGCGACGGTCTTCTGATCGGTATCGGCCACCGGCTGAACGCGAACGCCCCACCGGCGAAGATCGCTGTCGGTCAACTCGGCCATCGGAAGCCATCCCAGCCGGTCGTGGCGACTGCTGTTGAGGCGGCCGAGCGGAAAGCCTGTCAGGGTTTCGATGCGATCTCGCACCGCCGCGACCGAATCGTCGTCGCTTCCGGCCGACGGCAGCACCGATGCGGCCAGATGCGCCGCCTTGGCGTCATCGCGGGCCAACTGCTTGGCCGCGGCCCGGGTCGTCCACTCGTCGATACGTTCAACAGCGGCGGCCGCCTCGCTGAGATCGTCGAAAACCGCGACCAAGTCGGCCACATTGCCGACGTGTCGCATCTCCAGCGTCCGCAGATGCGTGGCGAGCGTCGCGGCCTCGGTGAGCATCTTGCCGGCTCGGGGGGCCAGCCGGTCGTCCAATCGCTGCGGCCCGCCCCACGCGTAGGCATGGTCGTCGACAATATAGACGCCTTTGTCGGCCATCATGGCCAGTCGCCATCGCAGTTCGGTCATCCGCCGCCGATAGCCTCGCAGGGCGTTGCGATAGTGAACTCTGGCGAGGGTATCTTCACGCACGGTCCACTCGTCCACGGCCTGCACCGCCGTCGCCGGCCCGCAGACCCCTTCGATCGCCTCCCCGTCGTAATCGATGGTCATGATCGCATGGTCGGCCGGAACCGTCGCCGGGGCCATGGGGGTCACGGTCCACTGCGTCGAACTCACCAGGGGCGCCAGGCGCCGGAGGCCGTCGTAGAGGCCGCCGTCGAGCACGAAGCCGCGATCGGTGGCGCTGATCGCCAGTACGTGGCGACCGGGGGTGAGGTACTCGCTGAGATCGAGCCATTGCATTCGGTTGCGGGCGGCCTGCCGCACCCGCGTGTTGCGGTAACTGAAGTCGTCGCCGGCGGCGAGCACTTGGCGGCCGTCGACCCAGACGTAGGCCCAGTCGGTGGTCCGCAGCATGGCGGTAACGCGATTGCAGCGGTCGGGGACGTCGATAACCGCCCGGTAGAGGTGAGGAGAGTTATCGACGAACTTGCCGAACACGTAGGCCGACGGGAAGCCGGTCCGGGGATTGTCCGTCCAGTCAGGGCGAATCCAATCGCCGCCACAGGCGGACTGGGTCGATCCCAGCAGACACCCGAGGAACGCCAAGGTCGCCGCGAGGCAAAACAAACGCATAACTCCACTCCACAACCCCGACCCCGAAAGGTCATCTACGTCGATGTACTCCCATAGTGACTATCGGCACATCAGACCGGTAGATCTTTGTTTTCTTGCCCGAAACCTCTACGATGCAGTCATGGCAAGGTTGTTTGAAGATCCTTCCGGACCCGCCGAAGCCGCCGAACCCGCCGGCGAAACCGTGGGCATCGCCGTGGGCGCTAATGTCTGGTGCGACTACGATTACGCGTGGCCCGCCGCATGGGGCGCCCCGCGCCGGGGCCAGCGGGTGCGCGTGCCGTTCGGACGCGGCGACCGCCGAACGCTGGGGTTCGTGGTCCGCACGGGGCAGAGCCATACCACACGAAAGCTCAAGACGGTGGCCGAACTGATCGACCCCGCCCCCCTGCTCGATGAGCCGCTGATGGCCCTGGCCGAGTGGATTTCGTCGTACTACCTCACCCCCCTCGGCCTGGTTCTCCCGGCGATGATCCCAACCGCCGCCGGCAAGCATCCGCCCCGGACCGAGACGGTCGTCTATCTCAGTTCGGCGCCCGGCGACTGGCCGGTGAACCTGGGGGGCCGTCAGAAGAAGGTGCTCGACGAGCTGCTGGAAGCTCGCAAGCAAGGGGTCGAGCCGCTGCCCCTGCAAAGCCTTCGCCGTCACAGCGGGGCCGGCGCCGATACGATCGCTCGGCTCATCAAGCGGGAGTTGATCCGGACCGAGGTGCGAAAGGTGGTTCTCGCCGAGGAGCCCGACGGCGCCGAAGCCGATGAATTCGAGATCAACGACGCCCAGAAGGCGGCCTCGGCGGCGATTATCGACCAGCTCGATTCGGGTTTCGCCGCCATCCTGCTGCACGGGGTGACCGGCAGCGGGAAGACCGAGGTGTACATCCGCGCGATCCGCGAAGTGGCCGCCGCCGGCAAGCAAGTGATCCTGCTGGCTCCGGAGATCGCCCTAGCCACCCAGACCTTCCAGCGGCTCGCCAAGCGGCTGCCGCGTGTGGCGGTGCTGCACTCGGGACTGACCGACGCCGAGCGTGCGCATCAGTATCAGCAGATCCGCGACGGCCACGCGTTGGTCGTCATCGGCCCCCGGTCGGCGGTGTTCGCCCCGACGCGGCAGTTGGGGCTGATCATCGTCGATGAAGAACACGAGGGCTCGTACAAGCAGGACAACGCCCCTCGCTATCACGGTCGCGACGTGGCCGTCAAGCGCGCCCAGGCGGCCGGCGTGCCCATCGTTCTGGGGTCGGCGACACCGTCCCTGGAAAGTTTCGCCAACGCACAGCGGGGTCGGTACCAACTGCTGTCGCTGCCCGATCGCGTGCGAGGGCTGCCGATGCCCAAGCTCAAGCTCGTCCACCTACGTCGCGACCTCACCCCCGGGCGGGTCGAACTGATCGGCCGGACGCTGACGGCGAAAGTGGCGGCGGCGTTGGATCGGGACCAGCAGATTATCCTGCTGATGAACCGCCGGGGCTACGCCAGCTTCGTCTTTTGCCCTTCGTGCCAATGGCAGATGCAATGCACCGACTGCAGCCGGGCGATGGTGTACCATCAGGCGACGCAGTTAGGAATGTGCCACTACTGCCGGCAAACGGCCCTGCTGCCGGAGTATTGCCCTTCGTGCCGAAAGAAGCTGCTGCTGTTCGGCATGGGCATCCAGCGGATCGAAGATGAACTGGGGCGAAAGTTCCCCACCGCTCGCGCCGTCCGAATGGACAGCGACACGATGACCACGCCGGGGCAGTTCATCAAACTGCTCGACGATTTCCGCGCCGGGCAAATCGATATCCTGCTGGGCACGCAAATGGTCGCCAAGGGTCTGGATTTCCCCCGGGTCTCGCTGGTCGGGGTCATCTCGGCGGATACGTCGCTGACGATACCCGATTTCCGCAGCGCCGAGCGAACGTTCCAACTGATCGTCCAAGTCGCCGGCCGAGCCGGACGCGCCGAACGCGGCGGCGAGGTCATCGTCCAAACCCTGCACGCCGACGAACCGGCCATCCAGCGTGCGGTCGAGCATGATTACGAGGGGTTCGCCAAGGGTGAGTTGCCGTCCCGCGAGCAGGTGGGGTTGCCCCCCTACACCCGCATGGTGCGATTGCTGGTTCGCCACACCAGCGCGACCCAATGCGAGCAGGCCGCGACCGAGTTGATCGAGCGGCTTCGGGTGATTTTTCCCGACAGTTCCGGCGTTGCGATGATGGGTCCGATGATCCCCCCCATCGCGCGGATCCGCAAGCAGTTCCGCTGGCACATCCTGCTCACCTGCAAGACCCCCGGCTTCATCCAAAGCCGCCTCCGCCCCCTCATCGACAAGCTCACACGCGAAATCCCCGCCGAACTGCTCGCCGACGTCGACCCAACGTCGCTGGCGTGAGATCGAGGGGACTGGCCGAGGGGACTGGTCGAGGGGACTGGCTCCGAAGGCAAACCGGCTCCGAAGGAGCCCGTTCGCCGAAGGTGCCTGTACCCGGTCGATTGGCAGTACGCGTGTTGCGGGGCTCTGCCTGCCGCGGTCGCTGCCGAACGCCAGCTCCGGACGCTTCTCCCAACGCTAACGCCCAGCCAACGCCGAACGCTTCGGGTACAGGCACCTTCGGCAAACAAACGCCTTCGGAGCCAGTCCCCTGCGCTACTCGGAGCCAGTCCCCTGCGCTGCTACGTTGCGCACAGGTCCAGATTGGTCAAATCGCGGGTCTTTGTCAGGGCGGGCATGAGGAAGTCATCGACGACGTTCTCCCAGGCCATCTTATCGGCGAGGGCGGCGCCGGCGTCCATGAGGGCTTGCATCTGTTTGTCGTTACGGGGCAGCCGCTCCATTAGGGCGATGGCCAGCCGTTTGGCTTCGATGGTCTCGACGGGATCTCGGAATCCATCGTTAATCCGCAGCGCTTCGCCGATGGTCACTTCGCCGGGCAGCCGCGTGAAGTCGGCTTCCAGAACGTTGGGGCCGGGGGCGCCGCCGGAGACGGCGTTGACGAAGCCCATGCACCCGCAGATATTGGTCGGCACGCAAATCGCCCCGAAGCTCAGCGGCTCCAACTGGCTGATCCCGTACGGCTCGTACACGCTCATACCGAATTCGACGTCGGTGCCCTGGCGGATATCGGCGAACGACATATCCTCGGGCATCCGTTGGCCGCAGAGTTCGCGATCCCAGCCGAACTGGTTCACGAAGACGACGCGAGCGTATTCGTGATCGCGATTGAACGCTTCGAACTGGCCCATCAGCCCTTCTTCGCCGCCGCAGAGGTCGGGGTAGCCGACTTCATGGTGGACGGGCCATCCGTAGACTCGCTCCATCTGCCGGATATCCCGCGGCCGTCGTTGGCCGCCCAGCGAACCCAGCATAAAGAACGCGGCTCGTTCGCCGCGAGCGGCCAGCAGCGGCTCCATTTCGTGCAGCACTCGCAAATCTCGCCAAATCGCCTTACTCAGCACCGGCCGGGCCACGTGGGTGAGAATCCAGTCGGGGCGATGGCCGTGAAGGTTCTGGGCGTAGGTCGCCATGCGGCCCTTGTTGGCGCGCTTGACGGCCAGATCGATCCGCTTGGCGGGAATGCCGTTGTAGACCAGGTCGATCGGAAGATTCCGGAAATGGGTGTCGAGGACACGCAGCTCCTTCTCCACGTAATCGCCCACGGCGAACACATGATCGAGATACCTCGCCGCTCGCACGAGCGGATGCTTGTAGTTGGCGTTCACTTCGGGGAACACATCCTCGACGACAACGTCGTCGGCGATCATCTTATCGAGCACGTTGTAGAACATCACGTCATGGCCGGGGTGCTTTTCGACCAGCGGCCGGATGCTGGCCACCTCGTGGGCGTAGAACGCCGTGCGGCAGTTCGGCGCCCCGTCGAGCACCACCTTCAGCGCCAGGGGCATGCCCATGTACTCGTGCGAGAGATAAATCACCGGCTGCTCGCTGCCGCCGCCGACGCCGATGGCGTTGAGCGCTTCGAAGGCCGGTTCGGCCAACCGAACGTACTCTTCATATTCCCACACCTTCTCGAACGCGACGGAGGGCACGTTGAACTTGCTGAACAGTTCGGCTTTGAACAGGTTGAGCCGCTCGTGGTTGATGTGAAATACGTCGACCAGCAGAATCTCGACCTCGGCGGGCACCTGCCCGTAGACGTCGGTAATGGTCTTTCGCCCGTAGATCACGCCCACGTCGTGGCTGGACTCGATGGCTCGGAACGTCTTGGCGTAGTCGTCGGTGTCGATGCCGTCGAGGCTGGAGTAGAGCACCTTGGCGTCGGCGCCGAGGCGGGCTTCGCCGAACGTATCGTTATTCAGCAGCGGGCCGACCAGTACGGTTCGGCTCACCTTCTCGTTGTACGTCCTGGTGGTGACGAGCCCGTTGATAACGGCTCCGATACCGCCGATCTTCTCTACCGCCTCGTGCGTCGCGTGAACAACTATCATCGCAGTCCTTTCCTGTCCAATTACAGCGTTATCCTAAGTCGCAGGCATCACCTGCGACCCAACTATCATCGGCACGGCGGAGCGCCCAAATGAGCCTAAGCCCCGCCTGCAACGGACTTTTTCCGCGTCGGTTTCATTTGGACCGATCGACCCCGGCGCCTATAATGCCCCAAGCCATGGAGAACCCGACACATGGTTTGCCGTCGGTACGTCCCGGACGATCCGGGCGGCGCCCCTCTGCTGTGCGGGGCGAATGCAATGCTTTGACGCGGTTCGGGCATAAAGGCGGTCACTGGTGGGCAGTATCAACATTTTGTGCATCGGCGACGTGGTCGGCAAAGCCGGTCGCGCCGTGCTGAAAGATCATCTTCCCAAGTACATCGAAGACAACGAGGTCGAACTGGTCGTCTGCAACGCCGAGAACGCCGCCGGCGGCTCGGGAATGACGCCGCAGATCTTCAAGAGCCTGCTGAAGTACGGCGTCGACGTCATCACGATGGGCGATCACGTCTACCGCAAGAAGGAAGTCATCCCGCTGCTGGAAACCAGCGATCAGATCGTCCGCCCGGCCAACCTCGCCATCGGAGCCGCGGGCAAGCGATGGACGGTGGTGCCGACCAAGAACGGGCTGTACGAGGTCTCGGTGGTCGTGATGCTGGGGCAGATGTACATGAAGCCGGCCGATTCGCCGTGGGCGGCCGTCGATCGCGTCTGGAGAGAGATCCCCGCCGAGGTAAAGATTCGGATTCTGGACTTTCACGCCGAGGCGTCGAGCGAGAAGATCGCCATGGGCTGGAATCTCGACGGCCGCGCCAGCATCGTGTTCGGCACCCACACGCACATCCCCACCGCCGACGGTCGCGTTCTGCCCAAAGGCACGGCCTATGTTTCCGACCTGGGAATGACCGGCCCCTACGATGGCGTGCTCGGCCGAAGGAAAGACCGCGTTCTGCGGGCGCTGCTGACCAACATGCCGGCCTACTTCGAAGTCGCCGCCGGCGACCCCCGCATGTGCGGCGCCCTGATCAACCTCGACCCGCGAACCGGCAAGGCCAACAGCATCGAGCGTGTCGAGATCCAAGGCGAACAACAGCCCGGCGGCGCGTACGATCGCGACGACGGAAGAGCACAATGAGATGGCGGGGGGAAATGGCCGACGTGTTCTGTTAGCCCCTGCAGGGGGCGTCTGTTCGTTTCTGTTAGCCCCTGTAGGGGGCGTCTGTTAGTAGCCTCGGGCGCGAGCCCGTGGATCATGAGGCGCCTCTTCGCGCCAAGCCCCCGCAGGGGGCGACTGAAACTCGAAGCCACGGGCGCGCGTCCGGAACATCCGCCAATCGCCCCCTGCGGGGGCTCCTCCCTATCGTCGAATCGCTATCCACGGGCTTGCGCCCGAGGCTACTAACAATCGCCCCCTGCGGGGGCTTGAGCCCCCACTCCCGGCAACAACCGCCCCCTGCTGCGGGGGCTTGAGCCCCCACTCCCGGCAACAACCGCCCCCTGAGGCGGGGGCTTGAGCCCCCACTCCCGGCCCCGATCAGAGCAGTTGATACTTCTTCATCTTCTTGTAGAGCGTCGTTCGGTTGATCTGCAGTTGGGCGGCGGTGTCCTGGCGGTTGCCTTCGTTGCTTTCGAGTGCGTCCACGATGATCTGCCTCTCGGGCGCCGCGAGTGCGTCGGAGAGGCTGGTCTCGTGGTCGACGGTGATCGTGGGGATCTGGGCCGGATCGGGAGCCTCCAGAAGCGTCGGGGGCAGGTCGGACGGCACAATTCGTCCGCCGCGGCACAGCAGGACGGCCCGCTCGACGCAGTTTTCCAGCTCGCGCACGTTTCCCGGCCATGGGTATTGACGCATGAGACGCAGCGTGTCGTCGTCGAAACCGGTCACCTGCTTGCCGGATTCGGCGATGTACTTACTGAGAAAATGCCGGGCCAGCAGCGGGATATCGACATCGCGATGCCGCAGCGGGGGCAGTTCGATATTCACCACGTTGACCCTGTAGAACAGGTCCTGTCGGAACCGCCCGGCCTCCACCTCCGCCGGCAGATCGACATTGGTCGCCAACACCACGCGGAGGTCGACCGACCGAGTCTCGTTGGAGCCGACCGGTTCGAACTGCCGCTCCTGGAGCACGCGAAGCAGTTTCACCTGCAGTGCGGGGCTGGCGGTGGCGATCTCGTCCAGGAAGATCGTCCCCCCGTCGGCGGCGGCGAACTTGCCGTCCTTGGCCGCCACGGCGCTGGTGAACGCGCCCTTGACGTGGCCGAACAGTTCGCTTTCCAGCAGCGATTCGGGGAGCGACCCACACGAGACTTCCACAAACGGACCGGTCGACCGGCTGCTGTGGGCGTGGATGGCCCGGGCGATCATGCTCTTGCCGGTCCCGCTTTCGCCGGTGATCAGCACCGTCGATCGACTGTCGGCGACGGCCTCGATCAACTCGAAAATCTTGACCATCTGGTGGTCGCCGCCGATGATATTGTCGAAGTTGTACCGCTCGGTCAACTGCTCGCGAAGCTGGCGATTCTCCGCCAGCAGCCGCTGCTGCTGACAGGCCCGGCGAACGCACCAGCGAACGTCGTCGTCGATCACCGGCTTGGTCAGGTAATCGTAGGCCCCCTGCTTGATCGATTCGACCGCCGATTCGATGGTGCCGTACCCGGTGATCAGAATCACCACCAGATCGGGAAAATGTTTCCGCACGTACCGCAGCAGTTCCATCCCTCCGGCGCCGGGCATGTTCACGTCGGAGATCACCAACTCGAAGCGTTCGCCGTTGAGGGCGCCAAAGGCCTCCTGAACGCTCTCGCAGGCGGTGACGTGATAGCCTTCGGCGCGAAGGAACTCGCCGAGTGAATCGAGGATGATCTGATCGTCGTCGACCAGCAGCAGTCGTTCTTTGGGAGGTTCGCTCTGATCGCTCATGGTAGGTGCTCCACAGCCGCGGGTCCAACTCGCCTATCGGGTCGATCGGCTTACGCAACGATGTCGCGGCACGGTAAGAGTGAAAATCGCCCCGCCCTGGCGACGATTGGATGCGGTCACATCGCCCCCGGCCCTCTGGGCGATCTCACGACAAATGCTCAAGCCCAGGCCCGTGCCCTTGCCCGCGGCCTTGGTGGTGAAGAACGGGCGAAAGATATCATCCATCCGCTCAGGGTCAATACCGTCCCCGGTATCGGCGAAGGTCACGACGATCGACTCACCGGCCCGCAAAACCACCGTCAACCTCCCGCCGGAGGCCATCGCGTCGGCGGCGTTCTTGACCAGATTGCACATCACCTGAAACAAGTCTCCCGGCGCCTGGCGCGAATCGCCGTCGTCGAGATCGCACACCACCGTCACGCCCGAAGCCTCCAGGTGCGGGGCCATCACATCGAGCGACTGCTCGATCAGCGAGCGAATCGGCGTCATCTCCGTCGGCCTGCCCGACACCCGCGAGTAATTCAGCAAATCGGCGATGATGCCGGTCATGCGACCCACGCCGGTTCGCACACGCTCCAGGAACGTCCGGGTCTTGGCGACATCGCCATCGGTAAGGGTCCGCTCGGCGAGACCGACGTAGCGGAGAATGCCGTCCAGAGGGTTGTTCAGTTCGTGGGCCACCTTGGCCGCGAGGTTGCCGACCGCCGCCATCCGCTCGCTGGCCGCCAGCCGACGGTGGAGGCTCTGGCGATCGGTCACGTCCTCAACCGTCACCACCGCCGCGGCCGCGACGTGTTCCACCGCCGCCAGGTGCACGTCTACGAGCCTGGCCCCGGGCGAATCGCCCGCCAGGCGGAGCGATTGGTAGGAAATCCGGCCGCCGGCGCCGGCCAGACCGGCCAGATCGGCCGACCAATCCACAGTGCAGTCGTCCTCGGTGCGACAAGGAAGGATATCGGCCAGCGTCGCCCCCGCCGGCAGCAACGCCGAAGCCGCGGCGTTACGTCTGGCCACCCTCCCCGCCCGATCGACCACGACCACAGCCACCGGCAGCGCCTCGATGGCAATGTCGGCGAGTTCGTAGGGGCGAATGTGCATGCATTCTGTATCGACCAACACCGCCCGGATGTTTCAAAAAATCAACATCGTTGCCAAACATCAACACGACCCTTACTCAAGTCGCCGTCTGTATGGCCGATAACGATAGTGCGGTCGGGGACATGCCAACCGGTCGCGCCGCTCATGACCTGCCTGTCATCGTATAGAAGCGGCGCTACCGCCATACCGCACACTGAACGGGCTCCACGTCAGCGACGATTGCTGTCTGACAGTGAACCCGTGACGCCGTTGCAAAACGCCTTGCCTTGCCATGTGCCTTCGTGCGCAAAGCGGAGCGTCCGACCTGTCCCGGACGCTCCGTTTGCGTGCGCGGAAGTCGAGCGGCAACGTCCCCCCTTACTTCGAGTTCATGACGGATTCGCGGGGAATCCTCGTGGGCATGGGCCTGCTGTTACTAGCCCCCTGCAGTGCAGGGGGTCGCTGGACCCATGGTGTTCCCGAGGCAACTTCGATGTCGATTGTCCCGAAGCGACGGTTGGATCCATAGATTGTGGGGTCACACGTCTTCCGACCCCCCGCACTGCGGGGGGCTAGTAACGGCAAGCACGCCTCCGACCCACTCCCTGCTGATCCGACATGAGCCCAAGAACGAATGGCCGCCGCCGACTACTCCAACGGCTTCAACACCATCCCCGTAGCGAGTTTTGGGAAGAAATACGTGCTCTTGTGAGGCATCACGGCCTTGGCCAACGCGATGTCTCGCACCGCCGCCAGCGGCGTACCGGGCAGAATCGCGGCCATCTGGCAGGCGCCGCTGGTCAGCGCATCATGCACCTGGTCGCCCTTGGCGGTATAGCCGAGATGCTGCGTGACCGACACGTGGGGTAGAATGTGGGCGTCGAGGAAGAACGTGTGAAGAATCGCTACGTCCAGCCCGCGCCAGGTGTCGCATTCGTCCGGCGCCTGTTCGACCATCGTCTCGGGTTTCGCCAGCCGGCCCACGTAGGCCGCGGCCAGGTCGCCGTCGACGAAGGCGATCGCGCCGGGACCGAACGGAGCTAGGAAGGCGTCGGGATCCTCCCACAACTGGTCGGTAATATCGGCCTTCTCCCACACAACGGTCTCGGCCGTTTCGGCCACGAGGGCTTCGCAATCGAATCCGTCGGTAATCCCGCCGATGAGCCGATGCGTGGGCAGAACCAGCAGGCCGGGGTCGTCCATCGCCACGAGTGTGAACAGCACGAAATTGGCCTCGTGGTCGTCGTCGATCTCGCCGGCTTCGCGCAGGGCGTTACGGTAGTTCAGGGCCGTCGTATAGCGGTGATGACCGTCGGCGATGAAGATCGGCGAATCGGCCATCGCGTCGGCGACGCGAGCGATAACGTCGGGATCGGTAATCGCCCACAACTTCTCGGTAACGCCGTTCAACTCGCCGGCCACCGTCGGGGCCGTCGACCCCACGGCCTCCCACAAGGCGTCGCCGGCGCCGGCGGAGTCGTCGAAGAATCCGAAAATCGACGACATTTGAAGCCGCGTCGCCTCGGTCAGCTTCAGGCGATCGGCCTTGGGGCCGGCGAAGGTCTGCTCATGCGGCCACACGCCTTCGCACAGTTCCGTGGCTCGCACGCCGCAGATCATCGCACGACGGGTGAACTGGCGATCGCCCCAGGCATACGTCTGGCTGTAGGCGTACAGGGCCGGGCCGTCGTCTTGAACCAGTGTCCCGCTGCTCTGCAACTCGGCCAGTTTGGCGGCCGCGGCGTCATACACATCCTGGGGCCCCACGCCGACCGGCGGTACGTGAGGCAGGTCGACCGACACGATATTGTCCGGGTTCCCCGACAGCAGCGCCGTCTTGCCGGCGGAGTCCAGAATATCGTACGGCGGGGCGATACGCCCGGTGACGTCGCCGGCGTAACGCCAGCCCCTGAAGGGACGAATTTCGGTCGTTCTGCGTGACTCTTGCATGGTTTACGCGACTCCTATCTGCCGGTGGTGGTGGCCGATCATGCCGGGTTCGAACACCGAACGCCCCGACGAAGGGTCAGGATCATACCCGAACGCCCCCCCTCTGCCAATACCCGCAATCGACCTTATCCCACCGAGGCCTTTAGCAGTCCGTTGGAAAATGGGTTCCGTCGCGAGATCGAGCGGAATGGGCGAGCATCAAGGAAGAAAACACAGGCAATGCCTTAGCATTGCCGAGTATTTCTGACGCAGACGCACAGGCCATTGAGCCGATCGCAGCAGGAACAGCTTTTTCAACGGGCTGGTAGCTACATCCCCGAGCCAACGCCAAGGGCGAGCCTCAATCCTCGCGAAGGCTCTTGCAAACCGAACCGAAGGGCGCACAATGGCGTTCGTATTGCTGATTCTTTCAAGTCAAGGAGTGTTCCAATGAAATACGCATTGACACTGGCCCTGTCGACGGCCTTCATCTTCGGCGGCTGCTCCGGCGGCGGTTCGGCCGTCGATCTGTACGTCGACGCCGAGATTCTGATCGAAGAAGGCGACTCCGACCAGGCCCTCGTCCTGCTGTACAAGGCCGTTAACGCCGACCCCGAGTTGGCGTCGGCCCACGCGGCGATCGGGAGGATCTACGCCGATCGCGCCGACTATGACAAGGCCGCCGGCGCCTTTTCGCGATCCTTGGCCGTCAACGGGTACAACGACCAGGTGCGAGAAGAACTGGCCGCCAGCTACGAGAAGCTCGGCCAAGCCGACAAAGCAGCCGAAGTCCGCGGCCGGTAAGGCCCGGCGACGGCCCGGGGGGTTGGTGATGGCGGCGCAGCGGGCACAACCTGTGATCGCGTTTGTCTCGGTGGGGTCGAACATCGACCCGCCGGGGAATATCGCTTGCGCGCTGACGCAATTGGCCCGGCGAGTTGATCTTCTGGGCATGTCGACCTTCTACCGAACCGCGCCGATCGGCCCGGCGGGTCGGGGGGATTTCGTCAACGGCGTCTGCCGCGTGCGGACGGAGATCGGCCCCCGAGCGTTGAAGTACGACGTCCTGCGCGATATCGAGGCCCGTCTGGGGCGCGTTCGCACCGCCGATCGCTACGCGCCGCGCCCGATCGACCTGGACCTGCTGCTGTATGGCGAGGCCAGAATCGACCAGCCGGGGCTGACGATTCCCGATCCCGACATCAGCAGACCGTTCATCACCGCCTGCCTGCTGGAGTTGGCGCCGAACCTGCGCTTGCCCGGCGAGCCCGAAGCGTTATCCTGTACACACACTGTCGATGAGGCGGAGGCAATGACGCCGCTGCTGGATTTGACGCGCGACCTGATTGAGAGCGTGATGCGATGAACACTCAGCGAGTGGAAGAACTGATCGGCGAACTGCTGATCGAACTCGGCGAAGACCCCCAACGCGAGGGGCTACAAAAAACCCCCGGTCGCGTCGCCGAAGCGTGGAAATTCCTCACCAGCGGCTACCGCATGGACAAGGACGAGGTCGTCAACGACGCCATCTTCCACTCCGAGGCCAACAACATGGTCGTCGCGAGGGATATCGAGGTGTACAGCCTGTGCGAGCATCATCTGCTGCCGTTCTTCGGCCGCTGCCACATCGGCTATATCGCCCGCGACTGCGTCATCGGCGTGAGCAAACTGGCCCGGATCGTCGATTTCTACGCCCGACGGCTGCAGATCCAGGAACGGCTCACCGCCGAAATCGCACACGAGATCATGCAAACCATCAACCCTCACGGCGTCGGCGTGGTGATGGAATGCCAACACCTGTGCATGATGATGCGAGGCGTCCAGAAGCAGAACTCCGTCATGACCACGTCGTCGGTGCTGGGAAGTTTCCACAACGACCAGGCGACGCGAATGGAGTTCCTCAACCTCATCGGCCGGCAGATCAGCTAACGGAGCACGAGCACAACGCGCGATGGCGCGGGTCTGAACGCCAGCTGACCGGCAAGCCGAAAGGGAAGAACTGATGCAACTGTGGACATGGCAAGGAAAGGGTTTCACACTTCACAGTGGAAGGGTTGACCCGAGCAAAGGCGAATACGCCGGTCTCTTTCCAAAATACTTGGATGCCCTTGCGAAACTGGCCGAGCGTCTGAAGGAGGATCAATTCATCTGGGCCAGCAGGGAGTGCAGGCCGCACAATGGTAAGGTGGCATATCGCCTTGAAGTGCCTGAGAGCAAGATACTGGCCACTCTTGACGGCTTTCTTTGGAACCGGCGGATTGGAGCAGGAGAGGTTTGTCCGCCGAATAAGCTCATGGCACAATGGAGGGCAGAAGCTAACAGCTTATACCCGCAAGATGGACCCGCGAGGAGCAGGCACATTGATACACAAAAACGCAATTGGTGGAGACGACCGCTTCCTGACAATTGGTTGTCAATGGCGCTAGCTGACGGGCGGGACAGCGAGAATCCACAGTACATCCTGCCATTTCCAATACCCGAGGAATGGGTAATGGAAAGACGGTAACCGTTCACAGTTTGTTTCGGTTCTCCTCCGATTAGGGTGGTATGCTTGGCGGCGCGTTTCACGCCATGGCGGGCCAGCCCCGTTAGGGGCGAAAGATTTGTAGCCCGGTCCGTAAGGGCCGGGAACCGTGATGCACCCCCCGAGGCAAGCCCCGACAGGGGCGACACATAGACCGTATGGCCACGGGGTGTCGCCCCTATCGGGGCTTGGGGCGCTATGGGGCGGACCCTATCCCGGCCCTGACGGACCGGGCTACAAATCTGTCGGCCCTGCGGGCCTCAACGGCA
>CBDVCA010000057.1:0-17382 GCA_965372365.1 uncultured bacterium | reverse complement strand
TGCTGGGACAGGGTACTAGCCCCCTGCAGTGCAGGGGGTCGCTGGACCGATGGTGTTCCCGCTGTATACTCGATGTCGATCGGAGGGAAAGGGGATCTCTATCTACATGTGATGGGTCACATGTCATATGATGGCTCCACACGTCTCTTGACCCCCCGCACTGCGGGGGGCTAGTAACGGCGCCCAACTTGTTCGATGGGACGGAGTACTAGCTGGGGCTGAACACGCGTGCGTCGAGGAAGCCTTCCAGCCGGCGGGCGCGGACGGGGTGCTGGAGCTTGCGAATGGCCTTGGCTTCGACCTGGCGCACGCGTTCGCGTGTGACCTTGAAGATCCGGCCGACTTCTTCGAGCGTGTAGGTGTAGCCGTCGCCGATGCCGTAGCGCAGCTTGATGATCTCGCGTTCGCGGTACGTGAGGGTCTTGAGGACCTCCTCGATGCGATCCTTGAGCATCTCGGCGCCGGCCGATTCGACGGGGCTTTCGGCCGACTCGTCTTCGATGAAATCGCCGAAGTAGCTGTCTTCGCTCTCGCCGACCGGCCGATCGAGGCTGATGGGGTGGCGGGAGATTTTCATCACGCGCCGAGCTTCCGAGACGCCCATACCGGCTTCCTTGGCGATCTCCTCGATCGACGGCTCGCGTCCCAGTTCCTGGACGAGCCGTTTGGAGATGTTACGCAGCCGGCTCATCGTTTCGATCATGTGCACCGGAATGCGGATCGTTCGTGCATGATCGGCGATCGCCCGGGTAATCGCCTGGCGAATCCACCACGTGGCGTACGTGCTGAACTTGTAGCCGCGGCGGTATTCGTACTTGTCGACGGCGCGCATCAGGCCGGTGTTGCCTTCCTGGATGATGTCCAGGAAGCTCAGGCCCCGGTTGCGGTACTTCTTGGCGATCGAAACCACCAGGCGCAGGTTGCCGCCGGAGAGTTCGCGCTTGGCCTGCTCGTAATCGTTGTACACCTTCTGGATCGCCTTGACGCGCTTGCGGAGCACCTCGGGCGACTCCAGCACCAACCCCGAAAGGCCCTCCAGTTCCTCCTTCATCACGTCCACGTCCTCAGGAGGCGTATGGTTGGCGTTGGCGTTGGCGATGCCCGCTTCCAACTCGGCCATCTTCTCGCTGATGTGCTGAAGCTTCTTCATCAGCGGCTGGATCTTGCTCGTACGCAGCGACAACTCTTCCAGCAGCTTGGCGGCGCGACGACGGCGATGCCAGATGCGTTTGAGAATATGACGCCAGGCGGGCCCGTCGGCTTCGGCTTTGTACAGATCGTCCCAGTTGGCCAGATTCGCGTCGATAATCGCCCGAACCGTGATCAGGTTGATCGGCAGTCGCTCGGAGATGGTTTCCTTGGCGAGGTTCTCGGCGGTCGAAATCTTCATCGTCCGGTCGAACGGGAGTTGCCCGTCGCCGACCATCTGGAGAATCTCGACGGCCTGGGCCATGCAGTAATCGCTCTCAAGGACCCGGCGCCGGAAGTGCATTCGGGTCATTTCGATCTTTTTGGCGAGGGCGATTTCCTGCGGACGGGTGAGCAGGGGAATCTCGCCCATCTGCGTCAGGTACATCCGCACCGGATCGTCGATCCGCCGGGTGTCAGGCTCCAAGTCCCGAGCAGCGCTGGTTTTGGATGCGCGCTTGGGCTTGGCCGGCGGTTCCTGGACGAACCGATCCTTGGCGGGGGCGTCGGCCTCATCGATCAGCTCGATGCCTTTCTCATCCAGGACCATGAGCAGACCGTCGAGCGCATCGGGCGAGAAATCGTCCGGTATCTGCTCGTTCATCTCTTCATACGTCAGATAGCTTTGGGCGGAACCCTTGGCGACAAGGGCGGTAAGAACCGCGGCCATCGTGTCGGACATAGGTGGGACTCCGAAGGTTTGGTCTTTTGGCTTCCAACAGTTACATGAATTGTACATTCTAGTACGACTGAAGCATATGAATCAACGAGTTTTTCACAAATCTCACAAATCAACCCTCCCGGTGCGATCCCCAAGGCAAGAACGCGTAACGTCTGTAATTGCGATCGGTTACGGATCGTACGAGGCGACGATTGACCTCTCGGGCCCAGATGGCGCCCCAGGTCAAGTCGGCCGAAGGGGTTATTTTATCGGGGCATTCGACGCGCGTCGGGCCGGCGACGCTGCAAGGTAAACTGCCGCAGCGACTCATCATCGCCGGCGCGACCGGCCTGCTTGAGGGCCTCCAGCTCGCTGCGTGCATGCTGATGTTCGATGTACTCAAGTTCTTCGGCCAAGGTCGCGGCATAGTTTCCTCTACGCTCGCCGGCGACCGAAAGATCGGTCACAAGCCGGCCCCAATCCGGACCGGCGTTCAGCGCCAGGAGCGATTCGAGGCTGAGATCGCCGTCGTTGCCGAGCCGCCACAGTTGGTGGGCGATCGACGCCAGCAGCGGGTCGGTGAAATCCTCGACCCCCACGTGACGGGCGGTGTGCTCGAACAGGTCCGGCTCGGCGATGAGCACCTCCAGAATCCGCCGTTGCGACCCGGCCTGGCCCAGAACCGGACCGGTCGGTTCCGGGCGGCGCGGTTCATACTCAACCTCCCTGCGCCCCGAGGCGGTGGGAACCCGACGCGTCAGGTCGCGAACCTGCCTGCCCAACTGCTCGACCGGTACGCCCATCAGGTGCGCGAGCCGGTTAACCAGCATGCCTTGGCGGACCGGATCGATCGCCCCATACGCGGCCGAGTTGACCACGATGCGAAGAAACTCTTCGGCCGCTTGGCGTTGCGCGACGATGTTGCCGCCGGCGTGAAATTCAGCCGACCGCTTTCGCCACATGTGCTCCAACGCGTCGGGCGCGTCGGCGGCCAATTGGGCGAAGGCCTCGCCTCCGGCGGCCAATACATAGTCGCAGGGGTCTTTGCCGTCGGGGACCGCGCCGATGCGGACGTTCATCTGCTGGGCGATGAACAGTTCCAGCCCTCGCTCGGCGGCCGCGGCTCCGGCCGAATCCGAATCGAATACGAGCGTCACATCCGAGGCCAGTCGCGATAGCATGCGGACGTGGCGTTCGGTCAGGGCGGTGCCCAAGGTGGCCACGACGTTCTCGACCCCCAACTGGGCGGGCATGATCGCGTCGAAGTAGCCCTCGGTGACGATCACGCTGTTGGAGGCCGAAATCGCCTTGCGCGCCCAACTGAGGCCGTACAGACTCGACGACTTGTCGAACAGGATCGTTTCGGGGCTGTTGAGGTACTTGGCCCGTTCGTTGGCGGCCAGGGCCCGCCCGCCGAAGGCGATCACGCGTTCGGCGGCGTCGATAATCGGGAACATCAGCCGGTTGCGGAAGCGATCGTAACAGCCCCCGCTCTGACGTTCGGCGACCAGGCCGACGGCCAGCAACTGCTTGTCGCGATAGCCGGCCTTGCGAGCGGAGGCGTACAGGCCGTCCCACGCGTCGGGGGCGTAGCCCAACTCGAATCGCTCGATGCTCGCGTCGGTTAGCTGTCGGTTATAGGCGTAATCGAGTGCGGATTTACCGGCCGGCGTCTGGAGTTGCTCTCGGTAGAAATCCGTCGCGAATCGCGTCAATCGCAGCAGCTCGCTGCGACCCATTCCCGCCTCCGTCGGCGGTCCGTCGGGCGTAGGTACAGGAATCGCGGCTCGTTCGGCGAGGATGCCGACGGCCTCGGGGAACGGAACCTTCTGCTGGAGCATGATATACTGAAAAACCCCGCCGCCGACTCCGCAGCCGAAGCATTTGAAGATCTGCTTGGTCGGGCTCACCGAGAAGCTCGGCGTCTTCTCCTGGTGGAACGGGCACAGACCGGTGTAGTCCTTCCCCTTCCGCCGGATCGTGACCGACTGGCCGATCAGGTCGACGATATCGGTCGCCTGCTGCACCTGGTGAATAAATTGTTCTGGCAACATCGCCATATACTGATTCGGTAGCCTCCGAGTGGCACTATACCTGTCGAGCATGGGGCCGACAACCATCAGCCGCCGGATTCGCCATCGGCCAGCGACACATCGAACGACGCTTTGCAGCCGGCCTTGGCGCATTGGGCCTTGATGGCCGACGCCCCTGGCTTGGCGGCGTTGACCGCCGCGAGAATACCGGCGGCGGCGTGGACGCAGAGGCCGCCGGGTGTGGCGCCGTCGAAGACCCAGACGCCTCCGGCGGAGATCACGGCCGGGCAGTCGTCGAATCCGTCGGCGGTGCATGTCGCCGTGAACCGCTCCGGTGGCCAGTCGGCTCCGATCGGGGCCTCCCCTGTGGTCGCCCCGCCCACGTCGGCGCGTGCGTCGAGAGCTTCGTTCACCATTCGGTCGGCCTCGACGTTGTTCTGGCGGTACACGTGCTCGACCTGCACGTCGTCGAACCGGCCGATCAGGTCGATCGCCTCCGCGTACAGGGGCTTGAGGCCGGCGTTCTTGACCTTGTACCGCCCCGAAAGCTGCCGCACCATCAATTCGCTGTCGGAGCGGACGGTCAGATATTGCACCCCGAGTTCGGCGGTTTTTCGGAGCCCAAGGATGAGGGCCTGATACTCGGCGACATTGTTGGTGGCTCTGCCGAGGTAGTAGCCCCCGGCGAAGACGGTGCGGCCGTCGGGGTCGGTAATGACCGCGCCGGCGGCGGCCGGACCGGGGTTGCCGCGGGAGCCCCCGTCGGTGAACAGGGTGAAGTAATCACTGGATCGGGGGGTTGTCATGGCGGACTTCCGTGTTGAATGGCTGGCGCTGCGGACGCCCGATGGAACGTTCGCACGGACGGCTATCCCTTGGCGGCGGCTTCTTCGGCGATGTAGAGAATCCGGCCGCAACTGTCGCAAAATCGGACTTCGTCTTTGCTCAGCAGGGCGCTGTAATGCTCGACCGACAGGCCCATGTAGCAGCCGCCGCAGATATACTCGTTGCGCTTGGCGTCGACGACCTCGATGGGGGCCATGCCCTCACCGTCGCGGTTGCAGGCGATTCGATCGAACGCCACGAGCATCTCGGGGGTGACCCCGCCGGCGGCGTCGTCGCGTTTGGCCTGTAGATCATTCAGCAGCGCGTTGAGTTTGTCCACTTCCCCGGCGTTGGCCGTCGTGGCCGCGTCGAGGCGCCTCTGCTCGGCTCCGACCTGGGCGTCGATCTTTTCCAACTGGCCGTTGGAACCGTCGGCGTTCTCCATAATCTTGAGGATCTGTTCCTCGAGCTTGGAGTTGTCGGCCTTGTAGGAATTGATTTGCGTCAGGATCGCCGCATATTCCTTGTTGGTCTTGGCGACGTTCAGCGCCGCGCGGAGACGTGTAATCTCCTCCTCGCGACTGGCGCGTTCCAACTCGAACGAATCGGTCTCGATCTGCTGAACCTTGGCCTGCTCGGTGAGAGCTTTCTGCTCAGCCAGCAAGTCGTCGATCTTCTTCTGAACGAGGCGGACCGCATTTTGCTTGCTCCGCAACCGCCGGCGAACGTGTGCCAAATCATGCTCGATGCCCTGCAATTTGTAGAGCGAGGCCAGAACCGGTCCCATATAGTGCGTCCTTCTTATGTTGTGAGAGAACCAACGCCTGATTATGCAAGATACTCGCCAAGGTTCAAGGCCGTTTTATTTTCTGTCGCAAAACCGTTGTATTTGTCGCCGGCCGACGAGCCGATTTTGTGGCGGCTCTGGCGATTTCTCGCTACAATGCCGCCGCGGGTGCGTGCTTGCTCGTATCCCGTTGGGCGCTAGACCTCCTGAAGAGAGGCAAACGTGGTAACTCGTTTGGCGCATATATGTTTTGTGATCCGGGACCTCGACGGTTCGGTGGCTTTCTACCGGGATAGACTCGGCTTCGAAGAGGCCTTCGAGTTCCGCGATGACAAGGGCCGATGGTTCGGCCGGTATTTCCACATCGGCGCCGGGACGTTCCTGGAATTGTTCGTTGGCGAGCACGCCGACCCCGCCGAAGAGATGGGGTGCCGGCATTTCTGCTTGGAGGTGGACGATATCGCCGCCGGCAAGCACCACCGTTTGTATAGCCATCGCGGCCGGTGAGGCCGTTTCTGAGGAAAGGATAACGATGATGTTGCGAAAGTTTTCCACGTACACGCTGATTCTTGTCTTGGCCGCCGTGTCCGGTTGGGCGGCCGCGGCCGATCGCCTGGAACTGTCGTCGATGTTCACCGATCACATGGTGATGCAGCGGCAGGCGGCGGTTCCGGTATGGGGCTGGGCCGATCCCGGCGCCCAAGTGACCTGTCGGATCGCCGGTCAGAGCAAAACCGCCGTGACCGACGGCGCCGGTACGTGGCGTGTGAAACTGGACCCGCTGCCGGCCGGCGACGCCCCGTTGGACATGACCGTTTCGACCGGCGATGCGACCCAAACCGTCACCGACATTCTCGTCGGCGAGGTGTGGATCTGCTCGGGCCAGTCGAATATGGGGTGGCCGGTGAAGTGGGCCGACGACGCCGAGGGCGAGATCGCCGCGGCGGACTACCCGAAGATGCGATTGTTCACCGTCAAGCGAGCCACGTCCTATGACGGCCCGCTCGACCGCTGCGAAGGTCAATGGGAAGTGTGCACCCCGGCGACGGTGGGTGATTTCTCGGCCGTGGCCTACTACTTCGGCCGACAACTGCACAAGGAACTACCAAACGTTCCGATCGGTCTGATCCACAGTTCATGGGGCGCCACAACCGCCGAAGCCTGGACGAGCCGACCGGCGTTGGAGGCCAATGCGGTGATGAAAGATGTCCCCGAGCAGTGGGACCGCAAGGTTCGCGGCTGGGACGTCGACGCGGCCGTCGCTCGTGACGCCGAACTGCTGGCGCAATGGAATATCGCCGTCGCCAAGGCCAACGAGATGGGTACGACCGCCCCGAGAAAGCCCCGCCCCAGACCGTCGCCCCTCAAGAGCCAGCATCACTCCTCGACGTTGTATAACGGCATGATCGCACCGGTGGTCCCGTACGGCATTCGCGGCGCCATCTGGTACCAGGGGGAGTCCAACGCGGGGCGAGCCGAACAATATCACGTGCTGTTTCCCCTGATGATTCGCGATTGGCGAACCCGGTGGGGCCAAGGCGACTTCCCGTTCTACTTCGTGCAGTTGGCCAACTTCACCATGCCCAAGCGCTGGGAGCCGTCTAACTGGGCCTACCTGCGTGAGGCCCAGACCGCGACGTTGTCGCTGCCGAACACCGGCATGGCCGTCACGCTTGATATCGGGGATTCGAAAAACATCCATCCCAAGAACAAGCAGGACGTCGGCGCACGGCTGGCCTTGTGGGCGTTGGTGAAAGACTATGGTCGCGAGATTGCGTATTCGGGGCCGTTGTACAAGTCGATGGCTGCTGAGGGCGGGAAGATCCGTATTCGATTCGGCCACGCCAAGGGGTTGGCGGCCAAAGCCGGCGCCGAGCTCGGCGGATTCGTCATCGCCGGCGCCGACAAGGTCTTCGTCCCCGCCAAGGCCAGAGTCGACGGTCAGGCCGTCGTGGTGTGGAGCGACGCCGTCGCCGCTCCCGTCGCCGCGAGGTACGGGTGGCGCAGTGATCCGGTCGGCTGCAACCTCGTCAACGCCGCCGGCCTGCCCGCCAGCGGTTTCAGGACCGATGACTGGCCGCGGGAAGAATAGACTCACCGCAAGGGATGGGCGTCATACTGGGCGCCATGCTCACGCCTCACGTGAACATGGCGCCCGGTTCTTGCGCGACAACCTATGGGTTGACAGGCCGAGAGCGTTCACTCTTGGTTGGCGTGCGCCTGGCAGGCGGTGATGGCCGCGACCAGGACGATGTCTTCGACGCAGCATCCGCGCGAGAGGTCGTTGACCGGCTTGGCGAGCCCTTGCAGCAGCGGGCCCAGGGCGGTGGCGTTGCCGAGGCGCTCGACGAGTTTGTAGGCGATATTCCCGCAGGACAGGTCGGGGAAGACCAGTACGTTGGCCTTGCCGCCGACGGGGGAGCCGGGGCACTTTTTGGCCGCGATGGACGGAATGACGGCCGAATCCAGTTGCAACTCGCCGTCGATATCGAGGTGGGGGGCTTTTTGGCGCGCGATTTCAGTCGCCTCGACCACTTTTTCTACATCGGGCGAGGACGCCGAACCTTTGGTCGAGAAGCTCAGCATCGCCACGTGGGGCCGAACGTTGAGCAGCGCCCTGCACGAGGCGGCCGCGGCTACGGCGATATCGGCCAACTGCGCGGCGGTCGGCTCGGGGACGACGCCGGTATCGGCGAAGATGAGCGAGCCGTGGACGCCGATGTCCGGGACGATCGTGTTCATGAGGCTGCACGAACTGACGGTCTTGTTGCCGGGGGTGCAGCCGATGCAGTAGATGGCGGCCCGTACGGTAAGGGCGGTGGGGCAGGCCGACCCGGCGACCATGCCGTCGGCGGAGCCGTTGCGGACCATCAGGGCGCCGAAATAGTTGGGGTGCTTGTCGAGCAGGGCTTCGGCCTGTTCGGCCGTCATGCCCTTGTGCTTGCGAAGCTCGCACAGATCTTCGACAAACCCCTCGCGGCGTGCGTCGGTTCGATAGTCGATGATATCGGCGCCGCGGATGTCGGCGTTCTGCTCGGCGGCCGAAGCGGCGATGGCGGCCGGGTCGCCCAACAACGTAATGCGACCGAGCCGACGAGCGAGGAATTCGCCGGTCGCTTGGACGACCCGGGGGTCGTGTGCTTCGGGGAGTACGACGTGGGCGCCCAGCGCCATGGCGCGGCGGGTGATTTTCTCGACGGCGGCGTCTGCCATTGCATTGCCTTTACTTACAGCAGCGAGTAACATGCCTTGTTACGGAATTTCGGTGTGATTTCAGCACGCGGCCGGCGGGGCGACGAGGTCGGCCCCAAGCCTGGGCGGTCTATTATAATCGATATCGGCATATGAGTCATGAACGTTGGCATGTGATTGAAAAGATTCAGGTGGAAATCGCCGCCGTCGCGGCCTTGGCCATCATGTATTACGCCGCCTGGCCGATTCTTCGGCCGGCGAATGCGGACGGCGCGCTGGTCTTCCTGCCGATCGGGGCGTGGGGTTCGCTGGTGAACTTCGCCCTGATTGTGTGGACGCTGGCCGCGGTGTGCGCGGTGCTGACCATTTCGTCGCGCCTCGAAGGGGCCATGCTCTCGCTGCTGGTCGGCGTCGCCGGCGGATCGCTTCGCACCGCTCCGATGCGACTTCTGCTGAACCGGTTCGAGGACAATCTCTCCGGTCTGATGGGCGCGCTGGCCGGTGAGGTCGCCGCGATGGTGGTCATCCTGATGATCGCCATGCTGATCATTCGCGTGGTGCACAAAGGACTCGGGTCGATATGCCCGCAATGGATGCGGCCGGCGGATCTGTTTGTCGCGGCGTCAGGACCGAAGGCCGGCTCCGCCAAGGCCTCCCCGACCATGAGCGAACGAGCGGTTTCGATGGCGGCATCGTTCGGAATTACCCTGATTGTCGGCCTTCTGCTGATGATCGTTACGCTCAAGACCACCGGCAGCACCGATCGCGGGCAGATTCTGTTCTCGCTGGCGGTTTCGTTTCTGGTGGGAGCGGGGTTTGCGAATTTCTTCTTCCCGGCGGGGTTCCCCATGCCGTGCTGGCTAGCGCCGCTGGTGCTGGCGTTTGTGGTGTACCTCCGGGTGAGCGGAACGGTGGCGACCCCGCCGCTGACGTGGTCGCACGTGGACGTGTGGGCCCATATCCTGCCGATCGACTGGCTCAGCGCCGGCGCCGGCGGGGCCGTCGGCGGATACTGGATCAGCCAGCGTCTGCATGAGTACAAGCATATCGCCGCGGCCGCCGACGCCCAATAACGCCGGCGGCGGTTCGTCCTGCCGAATGCGACGATTGCCAAGAGGGGTGAGGTGTAAAATGACTGACCGAAACCAACAGATAGAACGTGAGGGCTACTTCGGCGCCTTCGGCGGCCGGTTTGTGCCCGAGACGCTCGAAAGCGCCCTGGAACAACTCGCCGCCGAGTACGCCGCGGCCAAGGACGATCCGGCCTTCATCGCCGAGTTCAAGCGATGCCTTACCGAGATCGCCGGCCGGCCGAGCCTGCTGTACCGGGCGGACCGGCTCAGCGAGAAGGCCGGCGGGGCGACGATCTACCTGAAACGCGAAGACCTTAACCATACCGGCGCTCACAAGATCAACAACACGCTGGGCCAGACGCTGCTGTGCCTGCGGATGGGAAAAAAGCGCGTCATCGCCGAGACCGGCGCCGGCCAGCACGGCGTAGCCACCGCGACGGCCGCGGCTGTGTTCGGGCTGGAGTGCGACGTCTATATGGGCAGCGAGGACATTCGGCGCCAGGCGCTGAACGTGTTCCGCATGCAGTTGCTCGGCGCCCGTGTCATCAGCGTCGAGTCCGGGCAGCGAACGCTGAAGGATGCGACCAACGAGGCGATGCGCGACTGGATGGGCAGCGTTGAGCACACCCATTACATCATCGGTTCGGTCGTCGGCCCCCACCCGTTCCCGACGATGGTCCGCGACTTCCAGCGGTGCATCGGCGACGAGGCGCGTCAGCAGATGCTCGATCAGGCCGGGAAACTGCCCGACGTGATCGTCGCCTGCGTCGGCGGCGGATCCAACGCCGCGGGCGTCTTCGTCGCTTTCGTCGACGACCCCGACGTCGGCATGGTCGGCGTCGAGGCCGGCGGGACGGGGATGTCGCTTGGCGAACACGCCGCGAGTATCTGCCAAGGGTCGCCGGGGGTGCTGCACGGATCGCTCAGTTACGTTCTGCAAGACCCCGACGGGCAGACCGCCGAGGTGCATAGCATTTCGGCCGGGCTGGATTATCCCGGCGTCGGCCCCGAGCACGCGTACTGGCGCGACAGCGGCCGCGTCAGCTACACCCATTGCAGCGACGACGAGGCCCTGGCGGCGGTCGAAACCTTGAGCCGAACCGAAGGGATCATCCCGGCGTTGGAATCGGCCCATGCCGTGGCCGAGGGCGTCAAACGCGCCGCCGAGATGAAACCGGACCAGATCGTCCTGATTAACCTCTCCGGCCGCGGCGACAAAGACTGCAACGAAATCGAAGAACTGTTGAAGAGGCGCGACGGATGACGGCGTTGACATGGACTGCCGAGAGATTGCGGTACATTGAGACGCCGCGACGGCTAGCCGTAGCGATAGGAATTGAACATGGCGTTGGATAAGAATCGATTGGTCGAGGCGTTTGCCGAACTTCGCCGCTGCGGTCGCAAGACGCTGGCTCCGTTCCTGACGGCGGGCTTTCCCAGCCTTGGGGTCACCGAGGCCCTTTTGGCGTCGTTCGATGCGATGGGCCTGAAGGTGTGCGAGTTGGGCTTCCCGTTCACCGACCCGATCGCCGATGGTCCGGTCATCCAGGCCAGCTATACCGAAGCGTTGGCCGCGGGCGTGACGTCGGCGAAGATTTTCGATATGGTTCGCAGCTTCCGCGCCGCCGGCGGCAAGCTGGCCCTGGTGGCGATGGTCAGCTACAGCATCGTGTACCGACACGGGGTCGAGGCGTTTGTCAAGGGCGCCTGCGAGGCTGGTTTCGACGGGTTCATCATCCCTGATTTGCCGTTGGAGGAATCGTCCGACACCGAGCGTATCGCCACCGACGCCGGCGCGGCGTTGGTGCAGTTGATCGCCCCGACGACGTCGGCGGCCCGGCGGGTCGAGATCGCCCGCCACGCGCGTGGGTTCATCTATTACATGAGCGTCGCCGGCGTCACCGGCGAGCGTACGGCCTTGCCGGCCGCGACGATCGAAGGGGTGGCCGAGCTCCGCACGCACACCGATACGCCGATTTGCGTGGGCTTCGGCGTCTCCAATCCCGAGACCGTCGCCAGCGTCTGCACCGTCGCCGACGCCGCCATCGTCGGCTCGGCCATCGTGCGGCGCCTCGCCGAAATGAAAAATGAAACCCCCGACGCCATCGTCGCCGCCGCCAGCGCATTCGTGAAAGAACTGGCGGCCCCGCTGATGTAATGACTCAAAGGGGACAGGTTTTCGTGTTTGGTTCATGGCGGAGGATCGGGGATCCTCGTGGCCAAGGGTCTGCCGTGACTAGCCCCCTGCAGTGCAGGGGGTCGCTGGACCGATGGTGTTCCCGCGGCGCCTTCGATGTCGATGGTCCCGAAGCGGCAGTTGGATCCATAGATTGTGGGTTCACACGTCTTTCGACCCCCCGCACTGCGGGGGGCTAGTAACGACAAGCGCGCTCTTGCATCATGGCCGAACGAATACCCGCCGCCATTTCTAGATCGTATACCCGGGGGTGTAGCCGTCGCGTCGTTTGGCGGCTTCTTCGATGAGATCGGCGAAGGTGGTGCTGTCGTAGATGTCGGTGACGGCGGCGCGGATCTTGTCCCAGACGGGGGTGAAGATGCAGTCGGCTTGGAGGGGGCAGTTCTTGTCGCCGCCGGGGGCGACGCAATCGACCGGGGTGACCGGTCCCTGGATGAAGCAGATCACCTCGCCGATGGTGAGGTCCTTGGGGTCGCGAATGAGGTAGTACCCCCCGGCGTTGCCGCGACGGCTGGCGACGAAGTCGGCCTGCTTGAGTTGACCGAGGATCACTTCAAGGAAGCGGGGCGGTATCGCCTGGGCCTCGGCGACCTGACTGATCTTGATCGGGCCGGAGCCGTAATGGCGGGCCAGTTCGTACGTCGCTCGAATGGCGTATTGGCATTTCTGTGTGAAAAGGATGGTGCTGCTCCTCGTCGTCGTCGACCGGTCGCCCGTCGCGGCGTCAGTCGTCGGCGCCGCCGGCGGTCGTGACGGCGGCGTCCAGCCGCAGGAACTTGCCCATGCGGCGCCATCGCTTGTAGCGGTGGTCCAACAGCTTGTCAATGCTCACGCGTTTCAGTTCACGCAGGCTTCGGGTGATGAATCGTTCGAGGTTGTTGGTGGCCTCACCCCGATTACGATGGGCGCCCCCGAGGGGTTCGGGAACGATCGCGTCGATGATGTCCAGTTCCATCAGTTTGCGGGACGTCAACTGCAGCGCCTCGGCGGCCTCGGGGGCGTTCTCGCCCGACTTCCACAAGATCGCGGCGCAGCCTTCGGGGGTAATCACCGAGTAGTAGGCGTACTCCATCATCGCCACGCGATCGCCGACGCCGATCCCCAACGCGCCGCCGGATCCGCCTTCGGAGATGACGGTGCACAGGATTGGCGTCTTCAGTCGGCTCATTTCCAGCAGGTTGCGAGCGATGGCCTCGGCGACGCCGCGTTCTTCGCTTTCGAGCCCGCAGAAGGCGCCGGCGGTGTCGATGAGCGAGACGACCGGCAAATGGTACTTCTCGGCCAACTTCATCGCTCGCAGGGCCTTGCGATAGCCCTCCGGCATCATACAGCCGAAGTTGCACTCGATGCGTTCCTTGGTGTCGCGGCCTTTGTGCTGGGCCAGGATCATCACCTTTTCCGGTCCGATCCGCCCGAAGCCGCATTTGATGGACTTGTCGTCGCCGTAGGTCCGGTCGCCCCGGATTTCGACGAAGTCCTTCACGAACGCCTCGATGTAATCACCCGACAGGGGCCGTTTGGGATGGCGGGCCACCTGGACGGTTTCCCAGGCCGACAGGCCGCCGTAGGTGTTTCTGATCAGGCTGACCAATTGCACGCGCAGTTGACGCACCTCGGCCGAGTAGTCGCGGCCGGAATCCTTCTTGACTGCGTCCAATTGCTCGATCTGCTGAGCGAGCGTTGCGATCGGTCGCTCGAACGGAAGAGAGTAGTCGCTGTTGGTTAACGTATTGTCTGTGGCCATCGTATGATTCCCGATCGCGGCGTCGGTGGCGCCGTCTGGGCGCCCATGAAGCAAACAAAGGACGCCGCAAGCGTCCTGTCTCCTGTTCGTCAGCACCAGTAGCCTATCTCCGTCGCGGCCGATGAGGCAAGGAAAATTTGACCTCGACGGACGAACCTGCTATCTTCCCATGCCTTGAACCGATGTGGGTGCATGGACGACAGGTGTGTTGTAACGTCATGAAATACAAGCGATTCGATTCGATAACGATTGTCGGTGTCGGCCTTCTCGGCGGCTCCCTCGGCCTGGCCATCAAGGCCGCCCAGCCATCGGTGAAGATCGTCGGGGTGGGCCATCGCCAGTCGAGCCTCGACGAGGCCCTCCGTATTGGCGCTGTCGACGAGGTGACCCTCGATCCGCCAACGGGCGTAGCCGCGGCCGATTTGGTCGTATTGTGCACCCCGGTAGGACTGTTCGCCCCGTTGCTCAAGCAGATCACCCCCGTCCTCAAACGTGGGGCCGTCGTTACCGACGTCGGTTCCACCAAGGGCAAGGTCGTTGGCGACGCCGAACGCATCCTGGCCGGTCGCAACGCATTTGTGGGCAGCCATCCCATCGCCGGCAGTGAACGCCGCGGGGTCGCCTTCTCGCGAACCGACTTATTCGAAGGCAAGACGTGCATCCTGACCCCCACCAAGCGAACGTCGCCGACGGCCCTCGGGAGGGTCGAGCGATTCTGGCGCTCCATTGGGATGCGCACCACGAAGCTCTCCCCCGGCGACCACGATCGGGCCTTGGCTCGGGTCAGCCATTTGCCCCACGCGTTGGCGGCGTTGTTGGTTAACGTTCAGAATCCAAAGGAGTTGGACCTGTCCGGCTCCGGGTTCGCCGACAGTACCCGTATCGCCGGGGGCGACCCGGTGATGTGGCGCGACATCTGCCTGGACAACCGCAAAGCCCTGCGGCAGGCCGTCAATGCGCTTCGCGAGCATATGGATAGCTTCTGTGACCTGCTGGACGTCGCCGACGGCGACGGATTGGCCGATCTTTTTGCCCGGGCCCAGAAGACGCGAGCCGACCTGTTGGAAAAACGCCTACGTCTGAGGCATGTAGAGGGTTAGCCTGTTTTGGGGCCGGCGGCCGACGCGGGGGTCAGGATCGGATTGGGGGTGTTTTGCCGGTTGTGTTGATTCCGACGTCCATACCGGCTCTACAATTGCTCTAGTCGCGCCTTTTACGAGGGATGTCATGGTGCAAGCTGGATACAACCCCCAAGAGGTTCTCTCCCCGCTGATGCAACGGTTCGGAAGAAGTCTGCGGAGCAGTCGGGCCGAAGGGTTCGGACGCATGGTCACGGCGGTCAGCGAGGCGCTGGAGGTCAATCGGACCACCGCCAGGCGGCTGGTGCAGTCGCTGGCCAGCGCCGGGCTGATCGACTTCGAATGTGCATCGTCCGCCGGTCGATACGGCGAACGGGAGCCCGTTCCCGTCGGCAACCCGATATCAGGGGGGCCGTCGTCGGCCGACTCGCGGGCCGGGGTCTGGAGAATCGGACCGAGCGCCTGAAGCGAAGGCCCAATGGGGGGGGGTGAGTCCCTAGGGTGACGGAAGAACCGGTACGGCAGGTACGACAAATACGAAATGCGAATCTCGAAATACGAAACAAATACGAATACGGCAAACGGCAGAAAGCTCGAAACGCCTGTGGCCTTCTGTAGAGCCCCCATGTGGGATCCCGTGTAGCCGGGGGCGCAAGCGTTTCGGTCATTTTTTCGTTTGCCGTATTCGTATTTGTTTCGTATTTCGAGATTCGTATTTCGTATTTGCCTTTGCCGTTTACACCATCGTCACCTCCTCCTTCACGATGTTCCCTTGGATGCCGATCGTGTGGACTTCCAGCGGCGTCTGGCCGGCGGTCTCGGCGCGGGCCTCGATCGCGGCTTGGGCGAGGCCGCCGCAGCAGGGCACTTCCATACGCAGCACCGTTATCCGCTTGGGCTTGGCGACGGCGAACATTTGCTCCAGCTTCACGCGGTAGGCCGCGAGGTCGTCCAACTTCGGGCATCCGACCACGACCGAACGCCCGGCGAGGTAGCGGCTGTGGAAATCGGGTACCGCGAACGGGACGCAGTCGGCGCAGATGACCAGATCGGACGCGGCCAGGAACGGCGCGTGAGGCGGAACCAGATGAATCTGCACCGGCCACTGCCCGAGCATCGACGGTGGGGGATCACCGGCCGCGTCGGGCGCCGCGGAGGCGTCGGCCGCGGCCGGAGGGGTGAGGTTCCGCATTGCCGAGCCCGGGCATCCGCCCGAAGCCGGAGCCACCGGCTGTAGCACACGCAGAGCCGCCCCGGGGCATCCGCCGGTGGGGGCGGGGGCCTTCGGTTCAGCCTGCGTCCGGGCCAGATGCTCAGTGACGGCCGCTTCGTCAAACGCGTCGGCTTCGCGATCCTCGATGGTGATCGCGTCCATTGGGCAGTCGCCAAGACACGCGCCCAAGCCGTCGCAATAGGTCTCGCTGACGAGCTTCGCCTTGCCGTCGATGATCTGGATCGCGCCCTCAGCACAACTGGGCACGCAGAGCCCGCAACCGTTACATTTGTCTTCGTCAATCTTTACAATCTTTCGAATGCTCTTGGTCATGCCGGACTCCAGGAGAAAAAGCAGTTTCAGTTGAATTATGGTATTAGCATACTAAAATGCCGTATCTATTCAACGCGGTCTTCGATAAAAAGTTCCGCAGGATAAGAAAAGCCTCGTTTGTCACACTGTCGCTGGTTGCGGTATGCTTGTGAGGATGGTACTTGATTCATGCGACCATCGGTTCGATGTTCTTTACAGACGCCCGGAAAGGTGAACAGAATGTCCGAGACGGAAAAGCAGCGTGATGAAATCCGCCAGGCGGTCCGCGACAACTACGCGGCGGTCGCCGACAGCAACGGCGCCGCGTCCTGTTGTGGAGGGGGTTCGGCCCCCGTCCAAGAGGAATCAGGCTGCTGCAGCGGCACATGGTCAGGTTCCGGGTCGGTGCAACTGGGCTACTCGGCCGAGGATTTGGCCGAACTCCCCGAAGGGTCCGACATGGCCCTCGGTTGTGGCAACCCCGGGGCCATCGCGGCTCTGGCGCCCGGCGAGACGGTCGTCGACCTCGGATCCGGCGGCGGCATCGACTGCTTCCTGGCCGCCAAGCGGGTCGGCCCCGATGGCCGCGTGATCGGCGTGGACATGACCCCGCAGATGCTGGCCAAGGCTCGAAAGAACGCAGCCGACGGCGGCTACAAGAACGTCGAATTCCGCCTCGGTGAGATCGAGCACCTGCCCATCGCCGACGGGACCGTCGACGTGATCATGTCCAATTGCGTGATCAACCTCTCGCCCAATAAACGCAGTGTCCTCACCGACGCCTACCGCGTTCTGGCCCCCGGCGGCCGGCTGGCCATCTCCGACATCGTCGCCACCCAGACGATGCCCGAGGCGGTCCGCAACGACCTCGCCCTGCTCTGCGGCTGCATCTCGGGCGCGGCGCTGGTCGACGACCTCAAGGCCATCATGGCCGAGGCCGGGTTCGTGGATATTCAGATCGACCTGAAGGACGCCTCCCGCGAGTTCCTGGACAAATGGGCGCTCGGTAAGAGCGTCGGCGACTACGTCTGCTCGGCGACGATCCAGGCGACCAAGCCGAAGGCGTGAGCGTCGCCGG
>CBDVCA010000056.1:0-17427 GCA_965372365.1 uncultured bacterium | reverse complement strand
CAGAACG
Organism: uncultured bacterium; assembly: GCA_965372365.1. GTDB lineage: Bacteria > Planctomycetota > Phycisphaerae > SM23-33 > FEN-1343 > CBDVCA01. The sequence continues at coordinate 17,420 of CBDVCA010000056.1, read as the reverse complement.
CCAGCGTCTATTGAGCACCTATCAATGGCTGCAACCCGCAAGCGCGGGGATCAACCCCGAACCGATGCGTACCGCCGAATACGCGTTGATTGAACGAGCCTGTATGCTTTGCCTTCTCGTGGTAGTGCTCGTTCTCTTACTGCTGTTCGGAACCGCGGCGGGCCTGAGCATCATCCGGCGGCGGCGGGCCGATGACGGACCGAAGCTGCTGTTCGTCGGGTGGGGGCGGATCGGCCGCATTTGCCTGATCGCAATCGTCGCCCCGATCGCAATGTACCTGGCCTACACGCGGCTGGCGTGGTTCTCGCCCCATCGCTTCGGATTCTGGTACACGAGCGTACGCGTAGTAATCGAGTTCGCGGCTCTGGGCGTTATCATGATCGGCCTGCTGGCCTACCTCACCCATGGCGCCGTGCGGCAGACGGCGGGGCGGGCCGGCATCACAGTACCCCCACCGCTACGTGTGCGAAACCGGCGGATACTCGCCGCGGCCGCGGGCGTGACGGCGATGGTCATCATCGTGTACGTCGTGGGATGCGAGTTGCGTATCTTCGGCCCGACCGCGCCCGATCCGAACAACATCTATCGAACATGGGCTTTCCCGCTGACCGGCTGGTTTATCGCCGCCGGCATCGCCTTGCTGGCTCTCGTATGGGGCGTGCGCGAGATCGTGTACCTCTGTCGCCTTCGGGGCGAGTTGGCCCACTTCCGGCGGACGCTGTTGCGGAGCAGCGTGGGGATACTGGCCGCGGCTGTGATTGTCGTCGGTGCGATATGCGGGGTCGCGCTGAGCCGGGCCGAAACGGCCGCGGTGCGGCGGATTACCGGCAACGCCAACGTCGGAATCCATAACGAACTGGAGCTGTCCAGCCTCCGGGAGCTTCGCGACCACTACGCCGAGCGGCATGCTGAACTGATGGCCGCCAGTGAGGATGACGACCGGGACGATCCGGGGATGTAGGGCGACGCCTGCCGCCGTTGCCGTCAGCCCCAACGGGGCGAAGGCATTTACCCGGGGGCGTAAGCCCCCGGGTACGTGAGTCACTTACAAGCAAGCCCCAGCGGGGCGACACAAGAACAGAAGGGCTGAATGCCTTTCACCGGTCACTGTGTCGCCCCGTTGGGGCTTTGGGCACAATAATTCCCCTTTTCCCGCCGCGGCGGGCTAAACGCCTTCGCCCCTTCGGGGCTTTCCGGTGAGCGCTCCACCTATCCGGGGGCTTACGCACCCCGGCTAAACGCCGTCGCCCCGTTGGGGCTTCTCCGGGGACATTGTGCATTGGCCGTTCGCCGTTGGCCGTTGGCCGTTCGCCGTTCAATTCGCAATCCGCAATCCGCAATCAACAATCCCTTCCCCTTCTCGCTCCCTTGCATCTTTGGCCGTGGCGCGTATAGTGTGCGGTTCGACTGCAGTGGATGCATTAAGGTTAACGGATTCCCCGAATGGGGTCCGATAAACAAGGAAAGGCAAGACTATGTCTACACGAATCGAAGCAATCCAGGGCCGGCAGATTCTCGACTCCCGCGGCAACCCCACGGTGGAGGTGGATGTGCTGCTGGAATGCGGCGTGATGGGCCGTGCGGCGGTCCCCTCCGGCGCCAGCACCGGCGAGAACGAGGCCGTTGAACTGCGTGACGGGGACAAGAACCTCTACCTCGGCAAAGGCACGCTCAAGGCCGTCGGGTTCGTCAATACCGAACTGGCCGACGTCGTGGTCGGGATGGACGCGGTCGATCAGGCCGAGCTGGATCTGGCGATGATCGCCGCCGACGGTACGCCCAACAAGGCCAAGTTCGGCGCCAACGCCATTTTGGGCGTTTCGATGGCCGTCGCCAGGGCCGCCGCCGATGCGTGCGAACTGCCGCTGTATCGCTACCTCGGCGGAACCAACGCCAAGGTGCTGCCGGTGCCGATGATGAACATCCTCAACGGCGGCAAGCACGCCGACGGCACCGTCGACTTCCAGGAATTCATGGTCCAGCCCTGGGGCGCCGAGACGTTTGGCGAAGGCCTGCGGATGGGCACCGAGATTTTCCACGCCCTCAAGACCGTCCTCAAGGCCAAGGGCTACAACACCGCCGTCGGTGACGAAGGCGGCTACGCCCCCTCCCTCAAGAGCAACGAAGAAGCCCCCGAGCTGATCTGCCAAGCCATCGAAGCGGCCGGCTACAAGCCCGGCGAAGATGTCTGGATCGCCCTGGACCCGGCCGCCAGCGAGCTGGCCAACGAAGCCAGAGCTCGCGGCAAAGAAGGCTACTGCTTCTTCAAGAGCGACCCCGACCGGATCGTCACCTCCGAAGAGCTGATCGACATCTGGGCCGCGTGGGTCGCCAAGTACCCCATCCGCTCGCTGGAAGACGGCCTCGGCGAAGACGACTGGGCCGGCTGGGCGAAACTCCAGGCCAAACTCGGCGACAAGATCCAGATCGTCGGCGACGACCTGTTCGTAACCAACACCGAATTCCTCAAACGCGGCATCGAGGAAAACTCGGCCAACAGCATCCTGATCAAGGTGAACCAGATCGGCACGCTGACCGAAACGTTCGAGGCGATCCAACTGGCCATGCGTAACGGCATGTCGGCGGTGGTGAGCCACCGTTCCGGCGAGACCGAAGACGCGACGATCGCCGATATTTCCGTGGCCTGCAACACCGGCCAGATCAAGACCGGCTCGGCCAGCCGCACCGACCGGGTATGCAAGTACAACCAACTCCTGCGAATTGAAGAAGAGCTGGGCGATGCAGCAGTCTATGGCTCATGCACGTGGAACAAAAGCTGACCGCCCCGGCGGCCCTGGGGCTGGGGCCGCCGCCAAGCGGATGATCGGATTCGCCGTCGTGGCGGGGATGGCTCTGGCCGTCCTCGCCACGGTGGTGTTGTCGCCTGCGGTCTCGCGCCTGCTGGCGGCCCGGGCCGATCGCGACGCCCTCGCCCGGCGCGTCGAGACGTACGACGAACTGATCGACTACAAGCAGCGCCTCGCCGAATCGATTCGAACCGACCCCATGCAGACCCGGCGGCTGCTGATGCAGCAGCAGAACTGCCGCCGCCCGGGGGAGGCCGGATTCCTCATCACCGACGCCCCCGCCGATATTCCCTTGGCCGAGATGATCGCCGGCCAGACCGCCGAGCCGCGTCGCGAGTCGACGATCGACCGCATAAGCCGCCGCGTGCAGCAGCCGCGAACGCGACGGGGGTTGTTGGCGGTCTCGGGGATTATGATGGTGTGTGCGATGGTGATGTTCCTGCCGCCGGGGGCGGGGCAGAAACGACTCGCCAAGTGAAGCGAACCGCCATGGGCGCCCACGGTCCGTTCCCGCAATCCCTTGAAACGCTCCGGCTTGTCTCTACAATTGCACAGCGAGCGAGGACGCGATAGATGGAATCGATCACCACCGACCAGCTTGAGGATATCGTCAGCCGCCTAGTAGACGGTCTGCAGCCGGAGAGGATCTACTTGTATGGTTCTCACGCCGACGGATCACCTCACGCCGACAGCGACATTGACATCCTGATTATTATGCCGGGCTCCGATTCCGGACTGACAGAGATGTACGGTCGGGCCGAGAAGTGCCTTCGCGGAACGGGACTACCCGCCGAGTTGGTTATCTTCACATCGCAGGAATTCGAGCGGCAGAGGCAGTGGATGTCATCGTTGCCCAACGAGATCGCAAAGAAGGGGAGGTTACTGTATGCCGCATGAATCGCAATGGGTGCGAGCTTGGGCAACCAAAGGCGTCCGCGATCTTGCCGCGGCTGAACGGCTGTTCGCCTCTGAACCGCCGCTGGCCGATATCGTCTGCTTCCACTCACAGCAGGCGACCGAGAAACTGCTCAAATCACTTCTGCTGTTCCATGAGACCGAGTTTGACAAGGTCCACATCATCCGCTACTTGATCGACCTGTCGATCCAGCACGCGCCGGAGTTGGACCTTATTCGCGAGAAGGCCGAGCCCTTGACTCGCTACGCCGTCCAGGAGAGATATCCGGTCTCCGGACCGGAGGTCACCCGGGGCGAAGCCGCCGAAGCGATGGCCGCCGCGAGGCGGATTCGCGACATCGTATTCCGCTATCTGCCCGAAGACTGTCGGGGCCAGTAGCAAAACGCATCAATCCCACTTCAGCGTTCCCACGTACTTCCGCAGCCCTGCGTCGACCTCCCCTACCGGCCGGCCGCATAGCTTCTCGATGAGCTTGACGGCCGTGGCGGGTTTTTGGTCTGACGCGCGGTACTGGCGGTAGAACTGCGTCAACAGCCCCCGGCTTTGGAGGTACATGCAGAAATAGCGGGCGTGGGCGTAGTTGAGGCCGCGGAGGGGGCCGTTGAAGTCGGGGTCGGCGATGAGGTCGGCCAGGGGGCGGAGGCGATTGTCGGCGATGGCTTGCTGGAGGCCGCGGAGGCGCCAGTTGGGCAGGCCGGTGATGCGATTGACGCCGACGCGGCACTGCTCGTGGAGGCTGGCGAGGCCCTCGTTGAACCACAGCGGGACGTCGGGCCAGTCGAAGGCGATCAGGGCGTGGGTCAGTTCATGGACCAGCGTGCCGGTGCCTGTGTGGATATCGAGCACCAGCGTTCGGTCGGTCGGGCGATAGTAGCCGAAGTACGACACGTCGGTATCGCCGAAGAGCTTCTGGGCCCACGTGCGGTAGCTGTCGGCGTCGGCCAGCAAAATAACGGTGATGACCTTGTCGGGGCGGCGGTCGAAGTAGCTGCTCCACATCGCCCGCCCCGGGCGAACGATACTCCCGGAGGCGTAGCTTCGCAGATCCGCCTCCGAAAGGTTGCCGGCGATGACGAACGGCGGCTTGATGAGAATCTTGAACGATCCGTCGAGTTTCCCGGTCAACGCCGCGGCCACCTGCTCGGTCGCGCGCACGACAGAGGCGGTCGGATACGTGGCCGGTTGCGATGCGGTCGCCGGGCGAGTGGCGGGCGGCGGCGCATCGGTCGCCGTCCCGATGGCCCTCGGGTGCGCCCCTTCGGCGATAAGCCAGCCGGCCGCCAGACCGATCACGGCGGTCAGCGACCAGCGCAATGCCAAACGCACCATCACACTCCTTGCGCCCTTCGTAGCGTCGAACCGACAGCGGTGTCCGGTCAGGAACGCATCAGCAACGTGCGGTCCGGGCTGAGCATCGCCTTGAGTTTCTTGAGGGCGTGAATCTCAATCTGGCGGACTCGCTCCTTGGAGATGCCGAGCCTTCGGCCGAGTTCCTCCAGCGTGGCCGAGTCGCCCATGTCGGCCAAGCCGTAATGGCCGACGAGAATGGCCCTCTCCCGCGGCGACAACTGCGCCAGCACCGCGTCGAGGCTCTCGCGAATCTCCGGCAGCGACCCCTCGTGAGGATCGTAGGTGGCCAATCCGGCGGCGATCTCGAGGGCCTCCTCCTGACCGGTCATGAACCGACCCAGGCGATACCGCTCTCGCGGGACCGAACGGGCGAAGTTCTTCATGATGGCCCACGACCCGTAGGTGGAGAACTTGTACCCGCGAGCGTAGTCGAACTTCTCGACGGCCCGCATCAGCGAGAGGTTTCCGTCGCTGATCAGTTCGAAGAGGTTCTGCGCCCCGCTGGGCAGATGCTTGCGGGCGATAGAGACGACAAGCCGCAGGTTGGCTCGGATGATCTGGTTCTTGGTGGCGTTGGACCTTACCAGCAGCGCTTCGATCCTCGTGACATCGGCCATGCGGACATGGTTGAGGTCGAGCTTCTTGCGGAGCATGTCGGCTTTGTACTTAACGAAGTTGTACTTGCGGAACAGATGCCGCTCTTGGGGGGCCTCCAGCAGCGGAACCTTGTAGAGGCTGGACAAGTAGGCCGGCAAATCCTTCGGGGCCCGAGCAGGGCGGACCTTCTTCTCCGACTCCGGCGTCGGCGCGATGATCTCTTTTTCGGCCTTGGCGTCGTCGAATTGCTCGTTGTAGATGTAGTCGATCTCCAGCGACAGCAGGTGCCGAGCCCGCATCTCGTTGACGACCCGATAGATGCTGCTTCGGGTTCTCTTGTGTCGGGTGGCCAGTTCGGTGACCGGGACGCCGCGAAGGAAGCTTCGGTAGATGACGTTCTTGGTCACTTCGTCGAGCGGATCGGTAAGCTTGGGGAAGATCGCGTCTTCGGGGTGGCCCTTGTCGTAGCCGCGGATGGTGTAGCGGATGGTCTCGACGGCCCGGCCGGTCTTCTTGGCGACTCGCTTGGCGACGTCGTTGAGGCAGCAGTCGCACGACTTGGCCATTCGCTTGGCTCGGCGGATCACATCGTCTCGCTCGGCGCCGCTCAGTTGGGTGAACCGGGCCGATCGTTCGACCTGCTGGGGACGACACGCCTTGAAGGCCGCGACGCTCTTCTGGAGGAAAGCCACGCGTCGTTTGCCGTTGGGGAAAATCATACGTCGGGCGACCAAGCCCTGCTTTCGCCAGCGTTGGATCGTCTTGGTGGCCACATTGAAATGTTTGGCCAGCTTCTCGGTATCGAAGACCGGCTCGGTGCAAAGGCCGACCCCGTAGTCGAAACTATCGCACACATCGAGGATCAGCGTCTGCAGGTCCGTCCCGAGCGATTCACCCCGGAGCGACTCGTCCTCGCCCCCCGGTTTGGTCTGTTTGTATCCGGTCAGCCGGAAGACGACGAACTCGTACGGATAGTCGTCATCGGGGTTGATCATGCCGATCAACTCCTCGGCCGCGTCGATATACCCCATCCGCAACCGCAGCAGACCCATCGACAACTGCCGGGCCAATTCACCCATCACACGATTCTTGTAAGCTCGCATACGCTACCCCTGTCCCGTACTTCTGCTTGTCGCACACAGGACAACAGTTCGCACCATAGTACGACTATTATCCCACAAACCAACTGTCCCTGCAAGAAATGATTTCAATAAATATCGGGCGTACAAACAGATAGGCGCACTCAGCCCCTGGTCACCCACACCACTCTACACCAGCGTTCAGCGACGAGCCACCCCAAGCGACTCGATGGTCGACCATCGGATCGTCGATATTACCCCGCCGCCAGATCTCTGGCGGTCTGCCGGACCGGCGCGAAGGCGGGATCGCCTTGGTGGTCGGTCAGTACTTCCGTAACCAACTTCAGTCCATCCTGGCGGTAGACCCCGTCGCCGGTCAACCGATACCGACCGAGCAAGGCCCTCGCCTGGAACCCCTGGTACATCCATTTCGTCGCCCGGGTGTTGTCCGGCGCCCCGGTGAGCATCTTGGAAGCCACGTCAGCATAGGCGTCAGCGGCGACGCCGTACTTCTCATCGGCCTCTTCTTGACGCGAATCAAGATCATCCACCGCAGCGAGTGCAACTTGTAACTCGGTCGCGGCCGTCACGCCGGCCGCGGCGCATGTCGCCTTGGCCCGGTTGGTGAAGCCCGCCACGCGACGGTAGGCCATCAGGAATCGTCGCTGGGCGTCCGCGTCGGCGAGGGCGATATCGCCCTTGCGTGCGGTGGCGGCCGCCATCATCCCGCGTCCGCTCATCTCATCGATGATCGACTTCATCGGCGAGTCCCGGCCGGACATTTCCCTGGCTTTGGCCTTGAGGTCACGCAGGCTGCGCAGGGACGCGTCGTTGGCCCGACTCGCCTTTCGATAGCTGCCGAGACCGGCGTCGAAGGCCTTTGCGCTACCTGCGAACCCGGCGCCGACCTCGGTAGCCAACGCCGCCAATTCCTCGCATACCGCCTTGCGCTGGACGAGCAATTCCATGCGACGCTTCTCAAGCATCTGCGAGCGCGTCTGCAAAGACGCCAAGCCCCGGGCCGACAGGTCGGCGCGCTCTGAGAGACGGGCCAATCGGCTGGAAACGATCTTCAGTTCCTCGGCCACGTTCGCTTGGTCCACCTGCACAGCGCCCAATTCCGAGCCGGCTTGCTCATACTTGGCCTCCATCGCACTGGCGCGGGCGTCCAATTCCAACTTATCCACGCCCACAGCCGTACGAATCTTCATGCGGAGTTCGCCCCCCCCCTGGCGGGCCTCCTCGCCAACTTTCTGGATCTGCTCGGACCGAGCGGCCAGATTCGCACTGCGTTCGGTCAACTGGCCCACCTTGGCGGCTTCGGTCTCACGCTCAGATCGCATCCGGGTCAGCAACGCCGCGGCCGCGGCGGTGTCCAGAGAGGCCAATTCGCCGCAGAAGGCTTCGAGGGAGGTCATGTTCGTCGCCAGATCGATCTTGCGTTCGGCCAAGCGAATCAGGTCGTTCGTTCCGGATGTGGCGTCGTTCGCCACGGCGCCGTGATAGGCGCCCTCGGCGAGGTGAATTTCGGCCAGCAGGCCGTGGGCCGTAGCCTTGGGGCTGTCGGGAGCGTCGGTAGCCTCCGAAAGAGCCTCGGTGAGCGTTCTGGCCGCGTCGGCCAGCGCCGGGAGAACCTTGGGATTGATCGTCGGAACCGGTTCGGTCACGTCAGCGGGGATCGGAGTAACCCCCAGAAGCCCGGCCGCTCGACCAAAGTGGCGGGTCGCTTCTTGAATTTTGCTCTGGAGTTGGGAGCCGGCCTTCTGCTCGGCGGATTCTCCACAGCCCACCATCGCCGTCATAACCATCACGAATACAAGTATATACGTCACATTCCGCACGGGTCGGACCTCCTGAGTATCCGTAAGCATTTCTCTAGGCCGCGCTTTTGTAACACATTCGCGAAGCCGTTTCAACCATCCGCACGAAAGACATTTTCCAATTCCGTGAGGCAATCGGTCGCTACTTGGAGATAGCGGTGCAGCGCATCGGAGCGCAGACGATCGGCCGTAGCGAATAAGACGGTCGAATTCACCACTTCGATTCCGACCGACTCCAGTTCGCCTCCCGGCCAGCAATCTGTGATCCGTCGGCCGAGCGTTCGGTCGCCCGCCCGCCACCACCGGTCGGGGGAGAGTTCGGCTCCGCTCAACGGCAATCCCAACGTTCCGGCCGGGCCGTCGCGCCAACAGAACGCCCCGGCGCCGGCCTCGGGAATATCCGCGGCCACCACGCTGAACCGGCGGGCGACGCGCCGGGGGCCGTGGCCGACTTCAAAGTGGTAGTCGAACAGCCGAAGCCGCCACTCGCCGAACTGGCCAAACAACACATTGGCGGCGTGGGCGCTGTGACCGGATTGCATCAGGTAGCATCCCTGGTATCGCTGGGCGAGACCGAAGGTGTCTCGGGCGGAGAACCGCAAACCGCACTGGTGGGCGAGACGGGTGAGCCGGCCGCGACGGCGCCATCGGCGGAACCCCATCCCCGTCAGCACAAGAGACGACAGCAGCAGAATCGCAATCAGCAGCGCCGCCAATGTGAAATCCCTCCCAACGAGGTGAAATCGTAATCGCAATTATCGTTCACAACACTCTAGCGAACGGCCTGGCGAACGGCTCGGCGAACGACCCCATCGCCGAGCGGTCACTCGCCGGCGGGCGCCGCGGGTCCCTTGGCGTCCTCGGGCGTCTCGGTAGGCTCGGCGGCGAACAACTTCTTGCTGACCTGACCGGGAACCCTGAATTTCAGGTTGTATTTCGGGTGCGGCCGTAGCAACTCGTTGCTGATCCAATCGAACACAAAACGGTACCTGGGAACATCGGCGCTGCGGTACACGATCGGGATCGGTTCCTCGTGGACCGCGCTGGCGATATCCTGAGGAAGGCCGTACTGCAACAACAGCGACCGGGAGGGATGGGATCGATCGATCATCCGCCCTTGGTTGGTCTCGAAGGCGTCCAGAATCAGGAAATTCGTGAAGAACACCGCATCGGCGTTGCGACGCAGGTTGTACAACTTCAGCCGGCCGGCGCCATTCTTGCTCCCGTGGCACTGTGTGGTCGCGCACTGCTTGGAGACGATCGGCCAAATGCGGGTCTTGAACGTCGACATGAACTGCGGGTTCGTTCGAACAAGAATATCGTCATGCAACTCCGCGGCCGTGGGCATCAGATCCAGCATATCGACGGCTTTGGCCACCGGCGACTTCCGCAGGAACACCCTGTCATAGCCCGGCTCGGCGAACGGGCCGGACCCTCGCATCTCGGCGATGAACCGCCGATCGGACCGCTCGCGGAAGGCAATCGACACCTTGTCGGCGCTTCGCAATTCCGCCAGACGAACGCGGTAAATGTCCTCCTCGCCGATCAACTCGCCGGCCGGCAGGACGCCGGGGGTCGGCTTGACGGGCCTGCCGGGGGTCGGACGATCGGACCTGGCCGCCTCGGCCAGTTCCTCTTCGATCAACTGGAGCAGCAACTTGGCGTTCTCATGGGTGGGCTTGATCTTCAGGACGGTTCGCAGTTCGTCGCCGGCTTCCTTGCGCCTCTTCTGGCCGCGGCACCAGAGGGCCAGTCGGTAGTGACCTTCGACATCGTCGCTCTTGAGCAACAGCAGGCGACGGGAATACTCCTGCTCGAAGGAAACGTACGCCACAATCGAGACGACATCGTCGGCGGGGACCTGAACGACGCCCGCCTTCGTCCGAACATCGTAGCCATCGTCGGTCTTGGTCACCGTGCCGATCAGCGCTCGTCCGGACTTGCGAGTCACCTTCTTGGTCTGAGCGACACCTGTGGCCGCGACGGTCAGCAAAATCAGCGATGCGACGCTGACAAGGATTGCACGCTTCATCAGAGTTCTCCTAAATCTATCGGCGCCACGTACCCATCGGCCCATCGTTGTAGACAGACGAGAGCTTTGCGGGATAGCCCTGCAAACACACAAAAAAAGGCGGCAGTGGGATTCGAACCCACGAATAACGGATTTGCAATCCGCCGCGTTAAACCACTTCGCCATGCCGCCGTTGGCCGCTCTGCCCCCTCAAAGGGGCCGAGCACGATCAGGGCCTTAAGTATACGAATGCACGGTAGGTTGTCAAACATCGGCGATCATTCTTTCGCGGCGGCCTCGGCGACCCGCTCGCCAAGACGCTCGAAGTACTCTGCATACCCGCCGTACGTACTGCTGCGCCCCTTCAGTTGCTTCAATCGCACCCGCAGCCGGCCGCACTCGCTCCGGCGGCCTGAGGCGTTGTCCAAGGCGCACCGAGCCAGCGACAACTGCACACGCCACCATAAGTCCGGGTGTTGGGCGGGGTCCAACTTGGCCAGTAATTGCTGGTATCGCTTCATCGCCGACCCGTACCGCCGGGCGAGCCAGTCGCATCGGGCCATACCCTGGATATTCTTCGCATCGGTGGGCCTGGAGGTTGCGAGCCGGGCGAAAAGCTCGAGCCCTTCGGCGACCCGTCCGGCTTCGGCGAGGGCCTCGGCCCGGATCTGCCGGTAGGGATACTGCTGGTCGGGGCTTCCGGCGGCGATCTCTCGCTGGGCGAGTTCGGCCAAACGAAGGTAGGCGACCGGCCAATGGGTTTGGGCGCCGTCGCCGGCCAATCGGAACAGATCGACGCGATCTCGGCCCTCCAGAACCGCGGCCAATATCGCCTGCGAGGCCGCGTCCGGATGGGTTGTGCGGAATGGCTCCAGCACGTCGACGGTTTCGCCCAAACGCCCGTCGGCGATCAGAAGTTTCAGGTGCAGCCGCGTGGCCGCCTGGACGATGTCGTCACACCCGCCCCACCGCTTGGCCACCCTGGCCGTGTGTGCCGCCGCTTTGGAGCCAAGCCCCATCTCCGACGCCATCAGCACGCCCGCCCGGTAATCGGCTTCGGCGCCGGCGCGGTACAGCGAGGCCTTCCGGCGCGGATCGTCCATCGCGTCGGCGTCTCCGCCCGCCTTCACCGACAGCGCCACCAGTTGGGCGACGATCCCTTCGGCGACCTTCTTGCGAGCGCCCGGGCTCACGCGGCCAAGCCGGTCGGCGTGCAGCATCGTCTCGGCCACCCTCGCCGCGGCGTTCGCCCAGGACGACTCGCTCACCTTGCGATACCACTTCAAGGCCTCGTCGTCCTTACCGAGAAGGCGGTACTGGCCGGCAAGGTCGCAGATGAACTCGTCGCGACGCCGGTGAAGCGTATCCCCGTTCACGAGCACGGTCAGCGCGTGGATGTACTCCGCTCGCAACGGTTCCGGAACCGGCCGCCCCGCCTCGACCAGGACGGCCAGGCGAGATCCGATAATGCTCGCGGCGTTGGCGGCGGCGCCGGAGGCCCCTTTGCTGTCGGGGAACTGTTCAGCCAGTTGAACGAATCGCTCCGCCGCGGCTCGCCGGTCGGGCCAACCGGCCGCGCCCTGTTGGCGACCCTGCTTGTATTGGGCGACCGCCAGCCTCCACAGGCAGTGCGGAGTCAACAGCCGGCTGGCCGCGTCCGAACGATCCATCAGGAACGAGAAACACCGGATCGCCTCCGAATCGGCGCCGGCGGTCGCGGCGTTCATGCCTCGGGCGAAGACGATCGGCTTGGGCAATTGCCCGAGGTCGACGACGCCCTCCCAAGGTTTCGCGATCAACTTCGACAGCGCCGCAAGGGCGTTGGGATACCGATCGAACAGTTGGGCCAGGGCCATGTCGCCGGCAATCAGGAACCGGCTCGACGCCGCCGGGTCGGAGGTCTTGGTCGCATTCGCCTGCCCGCGGCACAGGTAGTAGGTCAATATCGCCGCGTGCAGGTCGGCGCGAGGCTTGCCGGCGGCTCCGTCCAGGACGGAGGCGTGATCTTGGTAGTTCCGCACCTGCTGAAGAGCCCGAGCGTAGTCCCACCGGTCGACGGCGAGTCGGGCCAACTCGAACATCGCCTGCTTTCGCACTTCCGCTTGGGCCGGAGGCTCGGCGGCCCGGCGAAGAAGCCGCTCGGCCGTCGCGCCGGCGCCGGCCCGAGCGGTCGCCATGCCTTGCAGCAGGATCGCCCAGTACTTGATCCCGCTGGCGGCGTCGCCGGCGGCGTACTCGGCCGCGTCTTCGGCGGCGTCGGCGAACAGCCGTCGGCGACGCGCCGCGACCTTGGGCTCGCCCCCCGCCGACCCCAGCGAGCAGGCCAGGTAATACCGCACCCAGGCCCGCTTGTAGACGACCTCGTTCAGCACCCCGGCCAAACGCACCGGAAGGCCGAGCACGACCATGTCTTCATTCACGCGAGCCTGTTCAACCTGATCGCTCAACTGCCGACCCAATGCCTCGAACAACTGTTCGGACTGCTCGGTGAGCGTCCGCAATTGGGCCAGGTCAGCCGGAGAGGCGAGCAGATACTGCACGCGACCTGCCACCGGGGCGGCCTTCTCCAACCCCACAGCCGCGGCCAAGGCCAGGCGGTCTCGGTAGTGCGTGAGGATATCGTCGGCCGATGAAGGCTCCGCTCCGGTCGCCACTCGCTTCTGCAACGCGGCGATTCGGGCGTCCACGTCCTCGGGGCGGGTCGACGCCGAAGACGAATCCGCCGCGACCGCCGCCGATGCGAGCAAGAGGATCGCGGCCATGACGGCCGGGCGTATCGCCATTTTCTTTGAATGAATCGTCGTCAAGGGCTGCTTTCTCCAAACGCGATATTCCGAAAACGGGCCCGCCGAGCCTCATTGTAGGCGTTGAGCGCCTGCTCCCATGACGCCTGGGGGCCCGGAGCGACGATGATGGGGATTTCGTCAGAGTCGAACCGATCGCGCACTTGCACCAGAGCCGCGTACAGTTGGCCCCATGTTTCGACACTGACGTCGACTTGGCTGATATGGATGGCGAGAGCCCCGGCGTCATCGACGTCAAGGGTAACCCGCACCGGCTCCAGCGGCACGGTGGCGGCGACCGCGGCGGCCTCAGGCCTGGGCAAATCGGCCGGAAGTTGCCCCTCGGCCTGTTGAAATCGCATCGTCAGCAGAAAGAACAGCAGCAGCAGGAACGTCACGTCGATCATCGGCGTCAGTTCCGGCTGCAACTTCACCTTCGCCCGGCCGCGACGCTTGCGAAGCGATCGGTGCCGGCCATGGGCGTTCGTGGATGTCAACGGTGCGTTTTCCATACGATACTGCGCCTTTGGCGGCGTTGGTTCCTTTCGCTCGATCACTTGCCGGCCGAGCCGACGGCCACGTAATGAACCCTTTGAAAACCGGCCGCGGCCACCCCCGCCAAAACCGGCTTCACCTGCGAGTACAACACCGACTTATCGGCCCGGACCTCCACCTGAAACGTCGCGGCCGCCAAGGCCGCATCGCCGGCTTTCCGCTTGGCGAAATTGTCCCGGGCTCGGGTCAACTCTTCAGTCAACTTCCGGCTATCGCCGGCCAGTATCATGATCGGTCCAATCCGCCACGTCGCCGCCTGCCCGGTTAGGAACGCATCGGCCGCGATCGCCTCGGGCGTGTGGGGCAGTACGTGCACGACGGCCTTATAGGGCAGTTTCAAATCGTCAAGCCGTTTGGTGGATGCGAGCGTGGGCGCTTCCAAGCTCACCTTGTCCATCGAAGCGAACGTTCCGGCCAAGATGAAGAAGATGATCAACTGGAACGCCACGTCAATCATGGGCGTCAAGTTGAATCCGTCCGCCGATCTGTCGTACCTGTATATGCTTCTGTACATCGTGGTCGCCGGTCCCCCAAGGGCCGCTCCGTGGTCTCCGTTACGTCGCCGACGGCGGGGTCGGCCTGAAGGCGCCGATCAATTCACTGGCCGCGACGGTCGTCTCGGCGGCCAGGCTGTCGATGCGATTTCGAATCACCGAGTACACCGACAGGGCCGGCACCGCCACCACCAGCCCCCAGAACGTGGTGACCAGTGCGATACCGATCGAGTCGGCCAGCCCCCCGGCGTCGGGGACGCCGCCGGCTTCGACGATCTTATTGAACGCCAGGATCATCCCCAGTACGGTTCCCATCAACCCCAGCATGGGGGCGATATTGCCGATAATGCTCAACGGTTCGATCTTCCGCAGCAGTTGCGTGGTTCGCTCCTCGACGGCCTCGTCCATGGCGCGATCCATGGCGACGTAGCCGTGGGGCGACTCGCTGAGCGCCATATGGATAACGTGCGAGAGAAAGCTGCCCTCCGAGGCGGTGAACTCGATCGCCTCGCGGTACTGCCGCTTCTGGAACATCGAGCCGATTTCCTTGAGCACCTCGGCGGGACAAATGCTCTTTCGCCGGATCGTAACCAAATGCTCGATGATGATCGCCCAGGTGATGACGTTGACGACAATCAGCAGCGCGCCGATAAGCCCCCCGCCTGGCCAGATGAACTGCTGGAACATACTCCGGGTGGCGCCGTCAGCGGCAATCGCCGGACCGGCTGAGCCTCCGAGCATGCCCGCGGCGGCCAAGGCGGCAAATGTTATTCTGTTTCGCATACCTGCTCCATGTCGGTTTCATACGGCGGCCAAGCCGCGGTCGGACGACTATAGCATCGGGGTCACTCGTTTTCGACGACGTGTTTGAACCACCCGCCGTGGGTTTGGGCGATCTGCCGCAGCAGAGAAGCGCCGCCGACGGTCCCGGGGCGATGATCGTATAGGATAGTGTTGATGTGAACGCTACCGTCGGCGTTCAACGCGGCCAACGTCGTCATGATCTCGTTGCGATCTGGAAAATCCTCGCCGTCAGTCAACAGGTAGATCAGTTTGCCGCTTCGGCGCCGATCGGCACGGCTGAGCACGTCGAACGCCCGCCGCATCGCCGGCATCGGGTCGGTCGAAACGTCCGGGCGAATCGTCCGCATAAAACGAGCCGCGGCCAATTTGAACGCATCGGTGGCCGGAACGAGCCGTCGCGTGGAACACTCACGCGGCGTACCGGCGGCGAAAAAGATCACATGAAAATCCTGCGCCGGCCTCAATTCGCTGATCGAGCGGAGCATTTCCAGCCGCACCGGGCCGGGCGAATCGGGCGTACCGAGCGAACTGTACATCGAACCGGAACAGTCGACCACGTAGACGATATGGTGAGCGTTCCCGCCGTCGCCGAAGAACTCGCTGATCGGCTCGGCCAACCCGCCGTCGGCCGCCGGCGCAGCGAACACGCCGCCAAATGCGGGATCGTCGTCCATCCGTTCCAGTTGCAGATCCTCCGGCTCGACCAACTCGGCCAGAACCAACGACTCGGCCGCGGCCGATGGCGGCGTCTGAACCGTCGGCCGCTCGGCGATGACGGGCTCGGGAGCGTCGGGATCGGGAGCCAAGCTGAGTTTGCCGCCGGGCGTATCGGTGAGCCTCGCGTGCGGAACGACCACATCCTCGTCATCGCTTTCGGCCATAAAAATGAACACGAACATCAACACCACAGCAACGACGACATGGGCCAACAGGCTGATCGCCCATGGGGCCGAGTGCAGCGCGACGCCGCGTACCCGCAGGCCCATGCGTGCATTGGGAACTCTCGTCACCTCACCGCAGGCCGGGCAGCCGACGCCGCCGTCGCTTCGATCGTCGACGGGGCCGCCGCATCGTTCACATCGTATGTCGCCGGACGTCATCGTTCTCCCGCGCCAGAGGGTCTCTGTTGAGGCGTATCTCGCGTGCGGTCGGCCCACATCACCGGGCGCCGCAACCGCAACCACCGCCGCGCGATAGGGTACCAGAGCAGCCACGCAGCCTGAATACCTTTGTTGGCGCATCGGCGGTCGGGGCGCCCGCCGAAGGCCCGGGCTTGCTTTTTCCGGCCAAGACCGTACATTCTTTCCGATACGTTCTCGTCGGCGCCAACGTTCGGCCGGCGGCGCCCCGCGAGGGTGGCGGAATTGGCAGACGCGCTAGATTTAGGTTCTAGTTCCAAACGGAGTGGGAGTTCGAGTCTCCCCCCTCGCATTCGGTCGCGTAACAGACCGCCACGGCCTCGCCGGCCGGCGATCGAGATTTTTTCGCAGCATTCGCAGGATGTCGGTTGATTACCCGACTCCGAATGCTACAATGTGCTCATAACTTGAATGATCCAAAAGCGACGATTGGCATGTGAGGCCCCTTGTGTGGCCCCCAGCCAAAACGATCCTCGCCCCGGTCATCCCCGTAACGGGACGTCCCCCCCTGCGTCCGGTTACCTGGCCGGGGCGCTTTTTTTGGGTTCTACCGCGAATAGAGGGGGAGCTCTTGTGGTCGAATCCCTGTCGTTACTAGCCCCCCGCAGTGCGGGGGGTCGCGGGGCGAGAATTCGCTCGTTGTAGACTTGATGTCGGTGGGCGGGACGTGCCCGTTGTGGGTCCGATGTCGCTCGGCCGGGTGCGGCGGTTCGATCCATAGAGTGTGGGGTCACACGCCTTCGGACCCCCCGCACTGCGGGGGGCTAGTAACGGCGAGCACGCACCTGAAGGACTCCCCACGAATCGCGGATGAACCGAAAGTGCAGGGCCAACGCATCTAAATCAGTTCCCGCCGGCGCAACAGCCCAAGATGCCCGAAAAACAAGCGTTTCGTTCGCCGGGGCAAACAGAGAATGACGGCGTCTTTTTGGGTCTCGATTTTGCATGTATGATATAAGCATATAGAACGAAGTTGGTTATGTTCGATATGCGTTTGGGACACGTAGGCCCGGGCCTGACATTGCGAACACTCGGAACCTGATGGGGAATGCGTTTACTCTGACG
>CBDVCA010000055.1:0-17542 GCA_965372365.1 uncultured bacterium | reverse complement strand
CCGCCGGTTGTGACCGGGTGAATCCTTTTGCATCTGCCGCCGAATGACACTACAATTCTTCGCGTGCCGGATACCGCACAAACCAACCATAGCGTCGATGCACCCGCGACCGTGTCTCCAGATGAAAGGTTCCGCGCCGAATCCGCACGGCCGGGGCGAATCCGGCTTACGGGCTTGGCGGTCAGTGCGCCTTGTGTGGTGCTGCTGGCGACGGCCCTGTGGCTGCACCCCGATTCACGCGGGTACGACACCCACACCCAACTGGGACTGAGCGGCTGTAGCCTTCCGCAACTGACCGGCCTGCCGTGCGCTACGTGCGGAATGACAACCGCCTTCGCCCACATGGCCCACGGACAGCCCTGGCGGGCCGTGAAGGCGCAGGCGTTCGGAGCGGCGCTGTTTCTGGTGGTGCTGGCCGCGGCCGCGGCCGGGGCGATCCAAACGGTTACGGGACGAAATCTGTTCGGCAAGATTCACATGCGACGACGGCGTCTGATCCTCATCGTGGCGGCCTTTTTCGCCGCCTGGGGAGTGAAGATCGCCCTCGCCTGCCTTACTTGAGATCTGATCGCCGCCGGCGAGACCAGCCCTTCGCAGCGACAGGAGAATACGCCATGCGACCACTGACGACGACGATACTACTGGCCCTCGCGGCCCTGCTGGCCGGGTGCAACTGGCTTGCGTTCCCGCTGTATGTGCTGGCCCCGGATATTCCCACCAAGGATCAGGAGGCCGAATTCGACGGCCTCGTCGGCAAGAGCGTGGCCATCGTCATCTACGCCAACATGGACACGCTCTATGAGTACCCGTTCTGCCGCGAGGAACTGTCCACGGCCGTCGGCAAGCAGTTGACCGACAACGTCTCGAAAGTCAGCGTGGTGGACCCTGACCGGGTGGTGGCGTTCCAGGAAGGATCGCCGCACTGGGATTCGATGGCGATGGTCGAGGTGGGCCGCAGGCTCGAGGCCGACTACGTGCTGTATATCTCGCTCAGCGAGTTCAGCACGCGTGAGGAGGGAAGCGTCAGCCTGCCGTTGGGGCGCATCACCGCCGCCGCCGCCGTGTGGGACACCGCCGCCGAAGCCGACGACGGCGAAGCCTGCATCTGGCGGAAACCGGACCTGTCGATCCGGCAGGAGGCCTCCACCGGACTGTTGGCCCGGGACCCCGGCGCCCTTCGAGTGGTGATGCAATACTCGTTCGCCGTCCAACTGGGCAGGTTCTTCTATGACCACGAGGCGCCGGTAGAATAGCGATACGGCTCTGATCCGAGACCGACCGAAGAATGCGACCGACTATGAAAACAGAACACAAAACGAGAACGCTCACGATAGCTCTTGCGGCCGCCGCGTGCATGCTGGGCGGGTGCCAGATCATCAGTTGGGCCGTCGCCAGTTTCGTCCCCAAGCCGAAGGTCAAACCGGTGTACGAATTCCCCGTCGACGCCACGGTGCTGGTCGTGCCCGACACCCAGTTCCATCACCTGACCAACCCGAGCGTGCCGGAGATCCTGGCCGATAAGATCAATCGCAGGCTGATCGCCGAAGACTTGGTCGCCTCGACGACGTCGTACCGCCTTCTGGAGATGCATCAGTCCCGACTCGACAGGCAGTATCGGGCCGCCCACGGGACGCCGGCGCCGCTGAGTGTTCTGGCCGCGAAGTTCGACGTCGACAGACTGCTGTACATCGACATCCGCCAGTTCCGGCTGCGGGACCATCCCAGCGATCCGGTTTGGCGAGCCAAGTTCACAGCTCGGGTATGGGTCATCAACACCGAAGGCGAACGCATGTGGCCCACCGACCGCCGCGACGGCCACGAGCTGACGGTCGAGACCACGCCAACGCCCAACGACAGCACCACCTTCAGCATCACGCTCACCGAAGACCTGACCGACCGGATGGCCGACAAAATCGTCAAACTCTTCTACGAGCATCGCGAAGGGTCGTAAGAACGGCAGGCTTCAGAGTGTGTGAATGAATTAGAACGGCCAATCCGGGCGGCGGAACGATCGGCGGAAATGCCTCAGGATCGACGATCACCGCCTTGATCGACCTCGGTCGGGGGCGAATCTGGCCGGATTTCATTCTATTCACAAACTCTCAGACCTCGGGCTTCAGGTACGACCACGACGAACGGCTGCGGCCGCCGATCTTGTCGCGTGGGAATCCGAGATCCGAATCCGGCGCCCTTTCCGTTGCCGTTGCCGTTGCTGTTCGCCGTTTCCGTTTCCGTACCTGAAGCCTGAAGCCCGAAGCCTGAAGCCTGCCGTTTTCGTTCCCTTCGAGGTGGCGTTCGATTAGGATGTGTTCATGGCGCGAACGCCCCGACTAACGCGAGACCATTTGCTCAAGGGGGTGCTGTGTCTATCGGTCATCTCGTGTTTCGCGTGGCCGCGTGGGTTTGAGCGGCCCCGAGCCGTGCTGGCGCCGATTCTGGCTCCGCTGAGTCATGGCGGGGCGTATGTGGCGGCGACGGTGAAGCGGAACCTGACCGACCTGACCGGCGGCGGCGCCGACGAGCAGGCCTTGCGGGATGCGTTGGCCGGCAACGAGCCGCTTCGACGGCAATTGAGCGAGCATATCAACGACGCCCTGCTGCGGCGTGTGGTGGCCCAGGAGCAGCTCCTGGCCAAGTATCAGCGGCAGATGGTCGAACTGAGCAACGCCCGCCGGGCGGTGGGCGAAGGCTTCCCTTGCATGCTGCTGCCGGCGTCGGTGATCGGGGCGTCGCCGACGGCATTCGGGCACACCCGGTTGCTTCGGCCGGCCGGACCGGTCGCGGCTGGGGAGTATGTGACCACCCGGGAGCTGCTCACCGATCGTCCCACGGCGATTCCCGAGCAGGTGGCCGTGCTCAGCGCCTCGTCGGTGATCGGTCGCATCGTTTCGGGCGGCGCGTGGACGGCCCATGTGCAGTTGGTGACCGATCCTGGTTTCCACATGCGGGCCTACGTGGTCCGCGTGGTGTACGAGGATCGCGAGCGTTTGATCCGGATCGAGGAAGTCGACCCCGACAGCGGGCGGACGGTGCTGCGGGAACGAGCGTTGACGGTATACGATCCGCCGATCCCGGTGAACCTCACCGGCTCGGGGGCGGCGATGACTTCGGCCCCCGCCCCGGCCCACCATGCTATCGAGCCGGGCGACTTTGTCGTCACCATGGGCGACGACGGATGGCTGCCGCTACAGGTGACCATCGGCGTGGTCGAACGCGTGGTCGACTTGGCCGACAGTCCCAAGCACGTTGCATTGGAAATTGCCCCCGCGGCCGACTTGTCGTCGCTGCGGAGCGTCACCGTCGTAGTCCCCCTGGCCCGGAGAGGAGGCTGACGATGCGATGGCTCGCGTTTGTCCTCCTGGCGGTGCTGGCCGCGGCGTTGCAGATCTCCGTCGGCGCGGCGGTTCGCATTCCCCTCGGCGGTTCGGGCCTGTGCGTGGCGATCGATTTCCTCGCCGTGCCGGCCGTCTTGGTGGCGCTACGCGCCCGTCATAGCGCCGATGCGGTCGGGGCCGCCTGGTTGCTGGGGCTGATGATCGACCTGACGGCCCCGGGCATGCCTTTGGGCCTGTACGCGTTGGCGTACGCCGTGGCGGCGTCGGCGGTGTTCCACACACGCGGCGCGGTGTTCAGCGAGAGCGGATTGACCCAATTGGTGATCGGCCTGGCGTTCTGCCTGATCGCCCACGGGCTCGCCCGAGGGTTTGTGAATCTGTACGTGCGACCCGACGCCGGGTTGTTCTGGCGCGATGCCGTGCAAGTGCTGATGGTCGCCGCGGCGACCGCGGCCGTTACGCCGATCGCGCTGGGGCTGGGGCGACGTCTCGACTGGCTCATTATGGTTCAGCCTTCCTGGCGACGACGATGAGGGCGTCGGTTCGCCGTCTGAAAGGCCACTGACGCTATGTTCAATCGACGGTTACTCCTATTCCTGGCGGCAGTCACGCTGGCGATGCTGATCGCTCTGATCCGCCTGGGGCATCTGCAACTGGTCCGGGGCGCCGACTACGCCGAACTGGCCGCCAAACGGATGCAGTCGGGCAGGTACCTCGATACGCACCGCGGGGATATCGTCGACCGCCACGGGACGATTCTGGCCACCGACCAGGCGTGCTACGAATTCCGCATGCCCTATGGCGCCTTGCTGCTGGAGTGGGCTGGCCGACGAAGTCGGAGTTTCGTCGAATCCGAAGCCATCGACCCCGCCGGAGCGTGGCTTCGCGTGGACGATGAGTTGCTCGCGGCCAAGGAAAAGTCGCTGCTGTACAGTTGGATCAAGGAGACGGCGAGCGAAGACGACTGCAATGTCGATGAGGCCCGAGCGGGGCTGCTGGACCGGGTGGAATGGACTTTGGATCACGTCGCGGCCATTACAGGCTCGCCTCGCGAGCAGCTCAGCGAGAATATCGACGGTATCGTGCGCCGGGTGCAGCGGATCCGCCGGGTCGTGGGGACGCAGATTCGCGAAGAGATCACCTCCCACGCGGTGGTCGGAGCCTTGGACGAACCGGCCGCGGTGGATATCCGCGCGGAACTGGACCGGATGCTTGGCGCGTCGGTGGGTTCGAGCACGCGTCGGTGGTATCCGTATTCGGAGTTGGCGTGCCACGTCATCGGTCGTCTCGGTCGCGTGACGGCCGAGACGGCCGGGAGCGACGCTCACGCCGACGATCCGCTCAGGCGGTACTGGCCCAGCGATCGGCTCGGCGTGACCGGTGTGGAGAAGATCTGCGAGTCGCGCCTGCGAGGCGTCCGCGGCCGGCAGGTGACCCATGTCTCCGGCGACGCCTTGGAGACGCTCCCGGCGGTCGAGGGTCGTTCGGTCGCCCTCACGATCGACATCGACCTGCAACGGGAGATCACCGACCTGCTGGGGGCCCGTCCGTTCAACGGAGCCGCGGTGGTGATCGACGTGGCCACCGGCGAGGTTCTCGCCCTGGTCTCCAAGCCCACGTACGACCTGAACACGTACGGTTCGCAGTTCACGCGTCTCAACGCCGACACCGAGAACCTGCCCCTGTTGAACCGGGCGATAGGGCGGAACTACCCGCCGGGTTCGACGGTGAAGCCGATCACGGCTCTGGCTGGGCTGGGCGAGGGCGTGATCTCCACCAGCGACACCTTCAACTGTCGCGGCCACAGCGATCCTCGCCGCCCCCGCTGCTGGAACAGGACCGGTCACGGCCCGGTGGCGCTGTCGGAGGCGGTGATGAATAGTTGCAACGCCTACTTCAGCCGCGTCGCCGAACGCATGGATATCGAACGGCTCCTCTACTGGATGCGCCAGTTTGGCATCGGCGAGCGCCCCGGAACCGGCCTGCCCGGCGAGGCGGCCGGGCTGGCGCCCACGCGAAAGTGGCTGTGGGAACGGTACGGGCGATCGTTCTACCCCGGCGACGCCAGGCAGATGGCTGTAGGGCAGGGGTTGCTGTTGGCCACGCCCCTGCAAATCGCCAACGTCATGGCCACTATCGCCCGGGACGGCGAATTCCTCTCGCCGGTGGTGGTCGCCGACTGGCGCGACCGTCAGCAGCGTCGTCGGCTCTCATTGCCTCCGGCGGCGCTGGCGGCGGTGCGTGAGGGGATGTATCGTGTGGTCAACGACCCTCGAAGCCAGACGGCCTACCGGTATGCCGAACGCACCGAGGTGGTCATGTGCGGCAAGACCGGCACCGCCCAGACCCCGCGGCGGCCGGATATCGCGTGGTTCGCCGGTTTCGCCCCTCCGCGCGACAGTCGCGTGGCGTTTGCCGTCGTGCTGGACTACGCCGGCAGCGGCGGGTCCAATTGCGTCGGCCTGGCCGAGAAGATTCTGATCGCATGCAAGAAACGCGGATACCTCGACCCGCCAAAGGAATAGCCGCATAGCGAACATGCTGAACTTTCTGCGAGATTACACACGACACTTCTCCTGGCCGATCCTGCTGGCCATGATCGCTCTGATGACGATCGGCGTCCTGGCCATCCACTTGGCCGAGGAGGTCGACTCGAGCCTCAGCGGGTACGCGGCCAAGCAGTTCGTCTTCGCTTGCGCGGGGATGGTTGCTTTCTTCGTCGCCTCCGTCGTGCATTACCAACTCGTCGGCCGCTCCAGCTACGTACTCGCGATCATCACGCTCGCCCTGCTGGCGGCGGTGTTCCTGTTCGCCCCCTCCAACGGCAGTCAGCGGTGGATTCCCCTCGCCGGAGGCGTGAAATTCCAGCCCTCCGAACTGGCCAAGCTGATGATGATTATCACCCTGGCGTGGTACCTGCGATATCGCGACAGCTACCGTCGGCTGCTGGGTTTGATCGTCCCATTCGCGATCACGCTGGTCCCCCTGACGATGATCCTGATGGAGCCGGACCTCGGCACCTCGCTGCTGCTGCCGCCGACGCTGATGGTGATGTTGTTCATGGCCGGCGCCCGCTTGCGGCACCTGCTGATTGTCGTCGCGCTGGGGCTTGGGGTGGTTTTGCTGCCGGTGGCGGCCAGGGTCGACGACGAGCCTTTCGGTCGGCAGTACGCTCAGGGCCGGTTCAACGCCGCGGCGTTGGGGCCGATCACGTTCTACAGCGTGAACGACTCGCTCCCTTGGTCGAAACGTCCCGAGATCCCGGTTTCGTATTGCCGGCTTCGCATGGGCGCCGGAGCTGTATACGATTTGCAGCCGCTATCGCTGTGGGCGATGATCCAGGCGAATCGGGCGTATCAGGTCAAGCGGATCGAAGGGTGGCTCCGCCAGAACGACCCTCGCATCCGCGACCACATGGGGTACCAGCAGTATCATTCGATGATGATCCTGGGTTCGGGGCAACTGACCGGCCGGAAGGCATGGAAAGCGGCCGACTCCTACTTCAGGATGTTGCCCTACGATCACACGGATTTTATCTTCAGCGTCATCGGCGGGCAGTGGGGGTTCGTCGGATGCGTTATCGTGCTGGGGCTGTACGGGGTGATCTTCCTGTTCGGAGCCGACGTGGCCGCTTCGACCCGCGATCCGTTCGGCCGGCTGCTGGCCGTCGGCGTGCTGGCGCTGCTGGCGGCCCAGATCTTCATCAATATCGGGATGACCATGGGGCTGATGCCGATTACCGGCATGACGCTGCCGATGATCAGTTACGGCGGGTCCAGCCTTCTGGTCAACTGCGCCGCCATGGGCTTACTGGTGAACGTCGGTCGTCATCGCCCCCAGTCGCTGGCGCCGTCGCCGTTCGAGTTCGCCGAATCGTAAGGGGCGATACGCCCGGACCTCGTGTGACGGATATCGGGATGATCAGCCCGGCGGGTCGAGAAAGCTGGACAAGATGGCGGTTTCTCGCAGGTGATGCAGCCACAGGAGACCGAGTGTGAAGTAGACGGTGCAGATGCACCAGCAGGCGAGTTCGACGAATCGTCGTCGTCGGTAGATCAGCAGGACCGTTGTTGCGAACGCGACCATAAACAGCTTGTACGCGACGACGAGCATGGGATACTGGAGCATTCTCCGGGCGATCGGGTTGGCTTCGTAGAAGGGGCCGAGATCATGGACCGACATCGTGCAGATGAGGTCGAAGATATTCAACAGCCACAGAGCGATCACCAGCAGCAGCACGCGACGGCTGCGGCTCTGGGCGGTTGCTCGGGCGAACCGGCTCCACGATTCGGCCAACGCCTCCAGCGGCGGCGCCGAACCGACGTCGCCGGATGTGCCCCCAGGATTCTCCATGATTCGCCTATCGGCAAGATGAACCCGCGTATTCACTACATTGGAAAGACCCATGGGCGCTGCTGAGCCATTCAATGCGAGCGCCGCCGGGGCGCCGATCATGATCGATCGGCAGGTGCTGACGCTGGCTCTCGATGGCGGCGAGACCGAACTGTGGCGCCATACGTCGGCGGTCGCCGAGGGGGAGCCGATTCTGATGTTGCACGGCATTCAGAGCCATCCCGGCTGGTTCGTCGGTTCCGCCGACGCCCTGGCCGCGGCCGGTCGGCCGGTGTACCAATTCACCCGTCGCGGCAGCGGGGCCGCTACGGTCCTCCGAGGCCACGCCCGCAACCCCGCCCAGTTGATGGACGATCTGGACCGGGCCGTCGGGTTCGTGCTCGACCAGACGGGCGCGGAGAGGGTTCACCTGCTGGGGATCAGTTGGGGCGGCAAGTACGCCGCGTGTTACGCACTTGGCGATCGCCGTCGTCTGGCGGGGTTGACGCTGGTCGCCCCGGGGATTGTCGCTCGGGTGCAGGTGGGGTTGGCGACGAAGCTGGCGATCGGAGCCAGTGTGTTGCTCTGCCCGCGGCGGACGTTTGAAATACCGCTCAGCGACCCGGCCCTGTTTACCGATAACCCCGAGCGCCGACGGTTCATCGAGAACGATCCCCTGCGACTGCAACGGGCCGGCGCGCGGTTCCTGCTGACCAGTCGGCGGATGGATTGGATGCTTTCGGGTGCCGCGACCGGGTCGCTCGCTCTGCCGGTGACGCTCATCCTGGCCGGCGTCGATCGGATCATTGATAACGATCGGACCGAAGCCATGGTGAGACGGCTCGCGGCCGACGCGCCACGAGTGGTTCACCTTTGCGGGGCGCACACGTTGGAATTCGAGCCGGACCCGGCGCCGTTGTACGCCGCGGAATTGGAGGGGGTGGGGTAGCGATGTTACCCACGCGGCCTCGTTGAAACGCTACTCGGCGGTTCCGACGGGCTTGTCGCCGCCGTAGTAGTCGCGGGGGTCGGTGATGCAGCCGGTGATGGCGCTGGCGGCGGCGGTCAGGGGGCTGGCGAGGTAGATGCCGGCTTCCTTGGAGCCCATGCGACCGGGGAAGTTCCGGTTGGTGGTCGAGATTACCTTGATCGGCTCGTTGGCGCGACCGAACGTATCGTGGGGGCCGCCGAGGCAGGCGGCGCAACCGGCGGGGCCGATGCGGCAGCCGGCGTCGGCGAAGATCGACCGCATGGATTGGCCTTCGACCGCCACCGAATCCAGAGCCGCGTCCACCTCGGTGGTGGCCGGAACGATGAAGGTGTCGATTTTGACCGATTGGCCCTTGAGCACCATCGCGGCGGCGATGAAGTCGGTGATCTTCCCGCCGGTGCACGAGCCGATGTAGGATCGGTCGAGTTTCACGTCGGAAAGCTCACGCGCCAGCGCCCGCTTGTCGGGCGAATGCGGCTGCGCCACGGTCGGCTCAAGCTTGGACGCGTCGTAGGTGCGGCTGTCGAAGTACGCGGCGTCGGCGTCGCCGTACACCGGGTCGAACGGCTTGTCGGTCCGCTGGCGAACGTACCGAAGCGTTAACTCGTCGGGGGCGATAATACCGTTCTTGCCGCCGGCTTCGATGGCCATGTTGCACACGGTCATCCGCTCGTCCATGTTCAGCGCGTACAGCGCGTCGCCGGCGAACTCCATCGCCCGATACGTGGCCCCGGAGGTCGAGATATCGCCGATGGCGTGCAGAATCAGGTCCTTGCCCATCAGGTACGGGGGCAGTTCGCCCTCGTAGACGAATCGCATCGTCGGCGGAACCTTCAGCCACAGCTTGCCGGTCCCCATGACGAACCCGGCGTCTGTATTGCCGATGCCGGTGGCGAACTCACCGAACGCGCCATGGGTGCAGGTGTGGCTGTCGGTCCCCAGCAGCACCTCGCCGGGGCGGGTGTGGCCTTCTTCGGGGAGCGCCACGTGGCACACGCCCTTGTAGGGGGTCCGGTCGGGGCTTGGGTAGGGGGCGGGCATGCCTTCGCCGACGACGAAGTCGGGATCGTAGTAATACCGGATGCCCTGGGCCTTGACGAAATCGCGAAGGATGTCGATGTTCCGGTGCGATCTGGGGTCGGCGGTGAAGATGTAGTGGTCGGGAATGATGACCACCTTGTCGGGGTCGAAGACCTTGGCGTCGGCTCCAAAATGCTCTTGGAAGACGCCGATCGTCCCGGGTCCGCACACGTCGTGGGTCATCAGCACGTCAACGTTGACCCAGATATTTTCACCGGGGCTCACCGTCTCGCGGCCTGCGTGGCGGGCGAGGATCTTTTCGGTAATGGTCATGCCCATGGGTGCTCTCCGTAATCGCTAGCGTATTGGTGGCCTTCCAGCCGACCGCAAACGCAACAGTGTACCGTTTCAGCGGCTCACGATCAACGCCGGCGCGCCTCAATCGGTGGGCGAACCCCCCGGGTGGGCGGTGCGGCGATCTCGGATCGCGGCTCGGGGCGAGGGGCCGGAGATGACCTCTCGCATGGCGGTGCGGCGCTGCTGCTTGGTGCGGCCTTCCTTCAGGATCTCCACGGCCTCGTCGAGATCGTCGGTGACGGTGCACAGGCTCAGGTCGCTGGCGCTGATGTAGTGGTCGACCAGCATGGCCTTCTTGGCCCATTCCATCAGGCCGCCCCAGTAGTCGGTGTCGACGAGGACGACGGGAAAGTTTTCGACCTTGGCCGTCTGGATGAGCGTCATCGCCTCGAAGAACTCGTCCATGGTGCCGAAACCGCCGGGGAAGCAGACGAACCCGCATGCGTACTTGAGGAACATCACCTTGCGAGCGAAGAAGTAATGAAAATCCACTTCGATGTTGGCGTACGGGTTGGGTTCCTGCTCGAATGGCAGCATGATATTGAGCCCGATCGACTGGCCCCCGCCCTCGGTGGCGCCTCGGTTGGCGGCTTCCATGATGCCGGGGCCGCCGCCGGTGATGACGCTGAAATCTTCCTCGGCCAGCATGGAGGCGAGTTTACGCGCCTGTTGATACAGCGGGTGGGTTTCGGGGGTGCGAGCGGAGCCGAAGATGCTCACCGCCTGGCCGATCTGGCTCATGATCTCGAAGCCTTCGACAAACTCGGCCATAATGCGAAAAACGCGCCACGGATCTTCGGAGACGAAAGAACTGTTGCTCATCGTTACACCTCGATACTGAATGGTCTATGGTTTGGCGCCAACGAACCTTTGACTTTTGTCGCCCATAACGCACTAATGCTACCGCAACAGCCATGTGGAGTACACAGATGAAGTCGAGATCCTTAGCCGCGATAGTGCTGGTCGCCATGTTGGCCGGATGCGGCGGGCGCTATGTCGTGTCGGTCCCCGACGCCGTAACCACCGGCGGCTCGGCTCGAGTGGTCACGCAGCTTCGGCGGTACGAAGTCTGGCCGATCACCTTCCCGGTCGAGCAGGCCGCGGTGGTGGTCAACGTGGCCGACGAACCCCACCGAGCGGCTCACACCGACTCTGACGGGATCGCCACGTTCATGGTCCCGGCTCCGACGCCGGTGGGCTCCTATCGCATACACTTCCGTCACCAGGACGCCCGAGGAGACGAGGCGTCCGCCATCGGTCGATGCTACGTGATGGACCCTCAGCGGCTCACCGTGGCCGTCGACATCGCAGCGGTCGAACGCAATTACGAGGTTCCGTTGCACCAGTTACGCTCCGCCGGCGTGCAGATTGTCTACGTCGACGACGAAGTGGCCGGGCAGACCGAACCGCTCCGCTGGTGGATTGTCGGCAACGGCCTGCCCGACGGGCCTATGCTCGCTTGGCGATGGCGTCGAGATTGGCTGGGCCGTCGCGTCGAAGTGGTCGGATCGCTGCCGGCGACCAAAGAGCAACTGCCCGGGCTGCTGATGGTGTTCTGGAACGACGACGACCTCGCCGAGGCGGCCGAAGCGTTGGACATGGCCGCGTTCGGGATGAACGAATTGCCGCATCTTACGCGGAGGATCCTTTCGGCCAAGCGGCTGATCGGTCCGCGAGACTACAGTGGATTCACCAGTCAGTCGACCCGCGATGCGCTGGCCGACTGAGAGGGTATTGACCATGGATGGTTCGAATACTGAAACCTGCCGCGTCACCGACGGTCCCAACGTGTATCTCCTGAGCCGCCAGCAGACCGACGACGCGGCGATCGAGGCGTTCCTGGCCGATGAGGGGGCCGCATGGCGGACCGATACCGAGATCGGCGCCGAACGACTCGTCGAGGCCGCCGGTCGGCTGTGCTACATGAGCTACGGAGCCGGCCGCAAGACCAACGCCGACTACATCGGGCACATCCTCGACGTGGGCCACGGGTCGGTGCTGGAGCACGCCCAATGGAATTTCATTATCACCGGCGTATCGCGAAGCTTCACGCACGAACTGGTCCGGCATCGGGTGGGATTCTCCTACAGCCAACTATCGCAGCGGTACGTCGATGAGAGTCAGTGCGCCTACGTCGAGCCCGGTTGCATCGCCGCCGACCCCGCCCTGCACACGATTTGGACCGACGCCATCGCGGCCGCCCACGATGCGTACGTCAAGTTGGTCGCCGGGCTGGCCGAGACGTTCGCCGATGTTGAAGACCGTACGCTTCGCCGGAAGATGGCTCGCCAGGCGGCCAGGAGCGTGCTGCCCAACGCCACTGAAACCAAGATCTTCGTGACGGCCAACGCCCGGGCCCTGCGGCATTTCATTGAGCTGCGGTGCAACGAACACGCCGAAACCGAGATTCGCATCGTCGCGGCCGCGATCCTTCGAATCATGCAGGTCGAGGCTCCGAATATCTTCGGCGATTACGAATTAACCCCATTGCCCGATGGAACGTTCGCCGCCCGAACGCCGAACGCCGGCGTGTGAACGATCCGCAGCTCCTGGTAGAATACCTGCGTGGATTCCGACCCCAAACGCATTCTGGTGGTGCTGCCGACCTGGGTTGGCGATACGGTGATGGCCACCCCGACGTTGCGGGCCTTACGCCTGCGATTCCCCCGCGCACACATCGCCTGGATGGGCGCGCCGGCGGCCGTAGCCACGCTCGCCGGACTCCAATGGGCGGATGAATGTTTCGTCGACCCCAGCAAGGGCGGCGGTCTGAAGGGCGTTTGGGGCGCCCGCCGTCGGCTTCGCGAGGGGCGGTTCGACGCCGCGGTGATGCTGTCGAATGCGTTTCGCGTTGCGTGGGTGTGTTGGCTTGGCGGCGTCGGTCGGCGAATCGGCTACGATCGCGACGGCCGCGGGTGGCTGCTTACCGATCGGGTTCCCGTTCCGCGCCAGCCCAACGGCCGCCCGGAGGTGGTTGCGGCGATTGGCAATTACCAGGTCCTGGCCGAGCGGCTTGGCTGCGACGTCTCCGATTCGTCGATGCACTTGGCGGTCGAGCCGGCCGACGCCGCGGCGGCCGATGCGATACTCGCCGAAGCGGGGGTCGATTCCGACAAGCCGCTCGTTCTGATCAATCCCGGGGCCTCGTTCGGCTCCAGCAAGTTGTGGCCGCCGGAGCGGTTCGCCGCCGTGGCCGATCGGCTCATCGAGCAGCGTTCGGCCCAGGTTGTCATCAACGCCGCCCCGGCCGAGAAGACCATCGCCAGGGCCGTCGGCGACGCCATGGCCGGCGCGGCGGCGATTAACTTCGCCGATCGCGACAACACGCTGGGGCTGCTGAAGGCGCTGACCGCCCGGGCGGCGTTGATGATCACCGGCGACACGGGCCCGCGTCACATCGCCGCGGCTCTCGGTTGCCCGGTGGTGACGCTGTTCGGATCGACCGACCCGGACTGGACCACGCTCGATTGCCCGCATGAGCGAATTGTGCGAGTGGATGTACCTTGCGCCCCCTGCCAGAAGAAGTTGTGTCCATTGCCGGCCGGCGACGATCATCACCAATGCATGAAGCGGATCACGACGGACATGGTCCTGGCCGCGGCGGATGAATTGCTGAACGATTCGGCGGCTACTGATTGTCGCCAGTGATTTCGGCGTAGATGGCGAGCATGTCGTCGACGTGCCGATCGAGGCTCAAGTACTCCGCCCGTTCGCGGCAGGCCCGGGCGTGGCGTTGACGCGCGACCGGATCGGCCAATTCGTTCAGTCGTTGGACGATCTGGCCTTTGTGGCGGGGCGAGTCGACGATGAGGCAGCCGGCGCCGGCGGGGCTGCCGAAGGCTTCGGCGGCTCCGTTGAACCGTGTTGTCAGCGAGGGGATGCCCCACTTGGCGGCCTCCAAGACAGTCAGGCTGCACGGGTCGTACCAAGTCAGCAGCACCATCGCGTCGGCCGCGGCGTACCACTGGAAGATGTCCTCGGTGGGCCCGACAAAGCGAACCATGTCATCGACGCCGCAGCGCTGAGCGAGATGGCCATAGTGGTCGGTCGCGTCTCGGCCGACGACGATCAGGCTCGCCTGGCTCTTGGCGCCGCCGCTGTGATACCAAGCCGCGAACGCCTTGATCTCTTCGGCGACGCCCTTGAGTTCAAAGTTCGTGGCCACCGTCAGCAAGACGAGCCCATCGTCCCCGACGCCCATTTCACTGCGTATCTGTTTTCGCCACCGGGCGCGGTTGTCGCCGGAATCGTCGGGGGTGACGACGCCGTTGAACGCGACGCGCGTACGCGCCTGGCCGTAGTATCGCCTGAATTGCTTGGCGATCATCTCGCTGACGCATACGCACACGGCCCGGCGTTCGGCGACGATCTGGCGTTCGAGTCCCACCGAAACCGATCGGATGCTGTTGAACCTTCCCAGCAGGTTCGCGGCC
Organism: uncultured bacterium; assembly: GCA_965372365.1. Taxonomy (GTDB): domain Bacteria; phylum Planctomycetota; class Phycisphaerae; order SM23-33; family FEN-1343; genus CBDVCA01. Next base: position 3,074 of record CBDVCA010000055.1, on the reverse strand, counting down.
GGCCGAAGCAGTCGGGGCTGCCGGCGCCGATGTCCGGCGGCCGAACCGGGGACCGTTCCGCCGTGGGGGTGGTACACATTGGCGCTGGGGATCGGGAGCATGGCGTGAACGATGTCGAATTGTCCCGGCGGTGTTTCGCGATCGACGGCCGCGGCGAATTCTCGCAGCCGGATGCCGCGGATCAGCCCGATGTGGCCAAGCTTCTTGATCGTGATGAGCTCATCGTTCGGCGTCCAGGAGCCATGCTGGCACAGGATCGTCGTTGGATGTCCGCGTTGGGCGAGCGCCGAGGCCAAGCGGGCCGTGTAAATCTCTCTCCCGCCCCGCAGGACGTCCATTCGCTCTATGACCAAGGCAATTTTCATGATGAGTCTGTTCCCCATTCGGCTCGTCGGGCTCGCAGCCGCGCGTCGTGTCGGGCGATCAGAACCACTTTGCGATCGATGGCCCGTTCGTACTTCGCCCGCAGTGTGTCTTGCTCGTCGAAATACCGGGCCAGGAAAGAGTCCCAGTACTTTTCGACCCACGGTTCCGGCATGGAGTACTTCAACTGGGCGAGGTCCTTGACTCGCCAGCGAAACCGTCGCAGGCGCGGGGTGAACACTCGCGCCAGGTCGATCAGGTGCAGTGAGGCGCCCCGGGGCGAATCGTCAAGGAAGATGTGCGAGGTGTACAGATCGCGATGCACATACCCGCCGCGATGAAAGTTTCGCACGAGTGTCGCCAGGTCCAGCGTGAATTGCCGCACCGCGTCGCTGTCGAGGCCGTGGTGGTTGAGGAACGGATCGAGAGATTGCTCCAGCGCCGTTCCCGGAACGGCGGTCATGACGATGTAACTACGTTTGGGGCCGAACAGCCCCTTCTGTGAGCCGCCCAGAGCCGCGGGGATGGTCGAGACGCCGACGGCCTTGGCGGCGCGAATGTTGTTCAATTCGACCTCCGCCGGCGAGCCCGATCGGCCGTAGGTCCACCATCGTTGCAGTCGCCACAGGAGCGGCTCGCGGCCGTATCGCTTCATGAAGAGTTCGCATTCGCGTCCATCATCGGTCGCCAATGTCATTCGCCATCGCTGCCGGTGGCCCAATCCGGGAATGGTCATGTCGCCGTCACCGGTGTGGGAGAACGCGCCGTCGACGGTATCCAGTCCCGCGCGGCCAATCGCCTCGATCAGGGCCTTGTCGAATTCACCGATTGTCTGCATCAGGCCGTCCTTACTGTGGGCGAACCGCTATTCCGGCGCCGATTGTTGCGGCAGCGTGGCTGCCGGGTCGGTGCCCGCTACTCTGTAACCAACCAGTAGATAGGACCCTCTCGGTCACAGTGGCCGCGACCATCGCGAGCGCTGAGGCCATTGTATCGACTTGGGCGCCGGTAGCAAGATCCTGTTCCGCCATCGTCGGCGACCGGTCTCGATAGAAGCCTGTATTCATGCCTGCGAGGATGTTGTACCCTACAGGCGCCAGGGATCCGCAGTGGACGGGTTCCGGCGACCGGCGCTGCTGCGAGTGTGCGGCGGCGTGTGGTTGATGGATGGCGATCCATGCGAAGGCGCCCCGATCGTGACTGCCGAGAACTGGTTACCCTATATCGCGATGCCGCTGGCGTCCTACGTGATCGGTTCGACGCCCTTCGGCGTGCTGATCGCCCGCAGCAAGGGCGTGAACCTTCGGTCCCGGGGCAGCGGCAACGTCGGCGCCACCAACGTCGGACGGGTGATCGGTCGCACGTGGGGGTGTGTGTGCTTCCTGCTGGACGTCGCCAAGGGCCTGGTCCCCGTGCTGGCGGCCGGGATGTACCTCCGCGGCGACGGGGTTGTGACCACCGGCGAGCAGTTGGTGTGGCTGGCCACGGCCTTCGGGGCGATTATGGGCCACGTGCTGAGCTTCTGGCTCAAGTTCCGCGGCGGCAAGGGCGTGGCCACCTCGCTCGGGGTGCTTCTGGGGTTCTGGCCATACTTCACGCTTGCAGGCTTGGCGGCGTTTGCGATCTGGATTGTCGTCGCGCTCATCTGGCGATATGTTTCGCTCGGCAGCATCGTGGCCGCGACGGCCTTTCCGATTCTCTTCGTCGTCGCCTGCCTGCTCAACGCCCAGCCGCTCGGTGAGGTGATCCCGCTGCTGGTGTTCGCCGTAGCGATGGCCGCTCTGGTGATTTACCTGCATCGGTCCAATATCGGCAGGCTGCTGGGGGGGCGTGAGAACAAGATCGGCCCCAAGAAACCACCGGCCGTTTCTTCCAATCCGCAATCCGCAATTCGCAATTCGCAATCAGACCATCGGTAGGGGTGGGATTCGAACCCACGGAACCTTGCGGCTCACCGGTTTTCAAAACCGGCGCGATCGACCACTCCGCCACCCTACCCGTCGAATCCGGCCGCGGCCGGAGCGTTGAGAGTATCGGCAGAATGAGGTCCGATTGCAAGATGCTGATCGCTATGGGGCGGTCGTGAAGCCGAAAGGGGTCTTGAGAATGCCAAAATCCTCCAAGTCCACCTGCCCGTCGCCGGTGAAATTGTCGCCGGCCCTCGACGCGGCCCATCCGGTCAGCAGCAAGACACACTGCATGGCGATGGTGATTCGTGTCTCCATCGTTCTCCTTGTGACCGCCTCGGGAGGTCGATTCGGCGGGGGGCGAAACGCGTAACGCGCGTATCGCAACCGAAGAGGCCATTATAGCATGGGTTGGCGTGTGACGGGTTCGAGAAAACTTTCGTCTCCCGCGCGCCGGCCGCAGTTTCAGCAAACGCCGATCAGACGCGGCCACAGGCGCAGTGGGCGCTATCGTCATCGGTCGCGCGGACCGCCGGGGCGAGGGTAATCCGCAAGGCTGATAGCTCTTAGGATTCCCGTCGGCCCCGGGTCGATTTGGAGGCCGTGTTTCGGCGGAATCGGCCTCTGGTCGGCGTGGATCGCAGGGGTCTAGAATAAAGCAGCGGCGCCATGCGAGGGCGGCTCGGGGTCACGGGCCGTCGGCACGGCCGACGCCATGGGGGGGGGGGGGGATATTCTCCACACCAGACCGATTATGGTCATAAACGAAAATCCGAACTTGGTCAATCAGATGAAGGCCCAAAT
>CBDVCA010000054.1:0-17758 GCA_965372365.1 uncultured bacterium | reverse complement strand
GATAGCTTCACACGTCACTTGACCCCCCGCACTGCGGGGGGCTAGTAACGGCAAGGGAACCGTGCCCCCCCCCCCCGATGCAAGCCCCGATAGGGGCTTGGGCGCCATGGGGGCGGACCTACCTCGCCGCGGCGAGCTACAAATCTGTCGGCCCTGCGGGCCTTAATGGCAGATTCACTTGAGCGAACGAATACCCGCCACTATTTCGGGATGAGAACCCCATATCTTTGTCGCACACCCAGTCCCGTCGCGGCCGCTACTCCGTCTTCGCCGGCAGCGTCATGTCCACCTTGCGGGTTTTGCTGTCGCGGCGGATGACGAGTTGGACCTTCTCGGCGCCGGCCTCGTCGGCGGCGGCGATGATCTTCTGAATCTTGTCGGCTGAAGTGGCTGTCTGTCCTTGAATGCCAATCACCACGTCGCCGGCGGTCAGGCCCGCGTTGGCCGCCGCCCCGTCGGTCGCGGTCGCCACGACCACCATGCCCACGCCCTTGGGGGGCGGGTTGTTCATGTATTGGTCCAGCATGACGGCTTCACGGAGGATTACCCCCAGTCGCGGGTGATAGAACCGCTTGGCCTCCGACGGCAGCGTCGGCATTTCCGCCAGTGTGACGGGAACGTGCTGGAGTTTGTCATCGCGGCGCACGGTCAGCGTGATCGTTTGCCCCACGGGTTGCCGCATGACCTCCCGGATGAAGTTCTGTGTCGTCAACAGGTCGGTGGCCAGCCGTTCGAGCGGGCGGCCGTCGAGCTTGACGATAACGTCGCCGTCCAGAAGCCCGGCCGCGGCCGCCGGCTGGTCGGGGAAGAGCCCCTTGACCCGAACGCCCACGTCGTCGGATCCGGCGGCCTCGAAGGTGTTGACGCCCAGCCATGGCAGCCGGCTGGGGCGGCCGGGGCTCGCCGATGTCGCCAGCACGTGTGCGAACTCGGCGGTCGGCAGGAAGAAACCCGTTTCATACGAGGTCTTCAGCCCGACCTCGGCGGAGTCCCGCCCGCTTTGCATCCGGTACTGAACCGAAGCCTGGCCGGCGACGATGCCGATGGCCTCCCCTGAACTGTTGAACACGGGCGAGCACGGGCTGGTGAGTTTTCCGCCGGTGACGTACGCCAGTCGACCGGGCGTGCGGATCACCGCCGAGACGTACCCGGCGCCGAGGTAGGCGGGGTAGCCCGGCTGGCCGGTCATCAGGCCGACCGACACGATCCGACCGCCGATGGCGGGGGTCGTGGCGCTGTCGAAGCGGACCGCCGACCATGTGTGGGGCTCGTTCGCCCGGACCAGGCCCAGGCCCGTCAGAGGATCGACGCTCAGCAACTCAGCGGCAAGGATCTTGCCGTCGAGGCCCGGCAGGAGAATCCGGCATTCCTTGATCGACTCGGGCTTGGTTCCGCGATCGAACGCAAGCGTCATCAGGACCCCGGAATCGTCCACGCACACCGCCGGCCCGACCAACGTTCGCGCCCCGGCCTCATCGGCGACCGTGGCTCGCACCATCGCCAACGCCGCGACGTTGCGGTCAAGCGTACGGGCCAGAAGGGTTTGGGTGTCCGCATGTGCGCCGGCTGCGCCGGTCAGCGCGATCGCAACAATCATCACCAGATTCATCCGTTTCATATACCGCCCTTTCGATCCGAATTGCAGAAAACATCACTCTCAGCAGGCCAGCACTATAGTGGTCGTCGCGACCCAAGGGAAGCCTTTTTGGGCGGGTCGCGGCGATGAGCGGGATGCCCGCACGAAACCTTGACGGGGGCGGGCGGACTGCTATGCTAGAGGCAGACCAGTCAATGACCTTCACCATGCAGGACAATGACCATGAGAAACGCCCTAGCTGTCAGCTTGATGATCGCGACCGCCCTGATCGCCGGATGTGAGAACACCGGGTCACAGAGTATCGAACTGGGCGCCGTCGAGCCTCCTGAGGACATCCTCGCCCCCTATGGGGCGCCCGGCCCGCCGTCGCAGCCGATGGAAGGGCTCTACGGCCCTCCGGCTCCCGCCGAGCCGGTCGCGATCGAGTTGGTCGCTCCCCCTGCGCCTGCGTATTCGCCCCCGCCCCCGCCTGCGTCGGTGTACGCCCCGGCCCCCGCCCCCGCGGCGCAACGGATCCACGTGGTTCGCTCGGGAGAGACGCTGTGGCGGATCTCGGGCATGTACTACGGCAAAGCCAGCCGCGAGAACGTCGCCAAGATCGTGCAGGCCAACCCTGCATTGGTCAATCCCGACGTGATCAACGCCGGACAGAAAATCGTCATCCCCGACTGACGCCCCAGATCATGACTGGCGGATTAGAGCATTTACATAATACCTGTCGTCTTCATGCTGGTTGCGGCATCGGTTGGCGGCGTCCGTTTCCATCGCCATAGCGTTGCTATGGCTGCTTCAACGTCCTTGCCAGCCTCGTCCTCACCGACGCCTGAACACGACACCTATTATGCAAAGTGCTCTAGAACTGGACACGCCGGTTCAGTACCTCAAGGGCGTCGGCCCGGCGAGGGCTGTGCAGTTGGCGGCCCTCGGCGTCGAGACGGCCGGCGACCTGCTGACGTACTTCCCGCGACGGTTCGATCTTCGTCGACAGGTGCAGCCGATCGGCTCCCTTGACGGCGGCGAGAAAGCCGTCACCGTCGCCGGTGAGGTGCTCGAAGCCAAGTACGTGCCCGCTCGCAAGAGCCCGTTCTTCCAGTGCAGTATCGACGACGGCACAGGGTGGGTTACGCTGAAGTGGTTCCACGGGGGATACCTCCAGAAGCAGATACGCCCGGGCGTGATGCTGGCCGCCAGCGGAGCGGTCAGCGTGTACCACGAATCGCAGCAGTTGATCAACCCCACGTTCCAGATCCTCTATGACGGGCCCGGCGACGACCTCGCCGCCGATCGCCTGCTGCCGGTGTACCCGGCGGGCGGGAAGCTGACCAGCGGGATCATCGCGTCGGTGATCCAAAAAGCCCTGCCGGTCCTGCTGCCGCTGGTTGGCGAATGGCACGATCCGGACTTTCTCCGCCGGCGCGGGTTCATGGATCGTCCCGCGGCGATCGCGGGTATGCACCGCCCCGAGGACACCGATCACTGGGGCCAGGCTCGCCGACGATTGGCCTACGACGAATGCTTGCAGATGCAGCTCGCCCTGGCGCTACAGCGACTCAAGACCATTTCGCGACCGGCGCATCGGATGGCCGCGACCGAGGAGATCGATCGGCGGATTCGCGCGAGGTTTCCGTTCGACCTGACCGGCGGGCAGAATCGGGCGATCGACGAGATCGCCGCCGACCTGGCTCGCCCGCGGCCGATGAATCGGCTGCTGCAAGGCGACGTTGGCTCCGGCAAGACCGTCGTCGCTCTCTACGCGGCGTTGACCACCATCGCCCACAAGCGGCAGGCGGCGTTGATGGCGCCGACGGAAATCCTGGCCGAGCAGCACTACCGCAAAATCGCCGGCTACTTGGCCGGGTCTCGCGTTCGCATCGCATTGCTGGTCGGCGGTCAACCGGCCAAGAAGCGGAAGTTCATCCTCAGCCAACTGAAGGCCGGCGAGCTCGACCTCATCGTCGGCACCCACGCCCTGCTGGGCGAGCAGGTGGTGTTCAGGCAGTTGGGACTGGTCGTGGTCGACGAGCAGCACAAATTCGGCGTCGACCAGCGAAGCGGGATCCGCGGCAAGGGGTACGCCCCGCACTACCTGGTGATGACGGCCACGCCGATTCCCCGGACGCTGGCGATGACGGTTTTCGGCGATCTGGATGTGTCGGTGATCGATGAGTTGCCCCCCCGGCGAGGGCGGACCCAGACGTCTCGCGTCGGCCATGGGAAGATCGCCAAGGTTCTGCAGTTCGTCCGCGAACGGCTCGACGCCGGTCAGCAGGCGTATTTCATCTATCCTCTTGTGAACCCTTCGGCCGATTCGGAGCTGAAGGCCGCGATCGATGCGTATGAGCATTTGAGGACCGGCCCGTTGAGCGATTACTCCGTCGGGCTCATCCACGGGCAGATCACCGGCGCCGAGAAGGAAGACGTGATGCACCGCTTCGCTGCCGGCGATATTCAGGCCTTGGTCGCCAGCGTGGTGATCGAGGTGGGTATCGACGTGCCCAACGCCAATGTCATGGTGATCGAACACGCCGAGCGGTTCGGCCTCGCCCAACTGCATCAGCTTCGCGGACGCATCGGCCGCGGGCAGGACGACGCCCACTGTATTCTCGTGGCTAATCCTCGTAACCCGATCGCCGTCAAGAGGTTGGAGGTTCTTTGCGGAACCGACGACGGCTTCAAAATCGCTGAGGAGGACCTTCGCATCCGCGGGCCGGGGGAATTCTTCGGCACCCGCCAGCACGGGCTGCCCGAACTGAAGGTGGCCGATCTGGCGGAGGATTTCGAGCTGCTGAGAATGGCGCGGCGCGACGCGTTTGAAATCGTCGACGCCGACCCCGGTCTGAACGCCCCGCATCGCCAGTCGCTCCGCGCCGCCGTCATGGGAGCCTACGCCGGTCGACTGGGAATGATCGACGGAGGTTGAGTTTCCCCGACCGGGCCACCCCCTTGGCGTTTGGCGCATCGCAGCGATTTCGCTGGCGTTGGGACGTGGTGTCCTGTAGGATCTACCTTTTCGGGGGTGTGTCATAACTCACTTATTTAGAATGTGTTGCATATTGGAATGATCGTTGGGTCGCCTGCGGACCCGTAATCCCATGAAGACAGAGATTTTCACGGTGGCCTCGCCGGCCGATGTGCCCATCGCGGCGGCGAAGGCGGTCGACGTTCTCGCCGGCGGCGGGTTGGTCGCGTTCCCGACCGAGACGGTGTACGGTCTGGCCGCCTGTGTCGCCAAGCCAACGGCGATGGAACGGCTTCGCGAGTTGAAGAATCGCCCGGAGCGTCCGTTTACGGTCCATATCGGAACTCTAGATCAAGTATATGCTTACGTATCGGACCCGCCTCCAGAGGCCATGCGGCTGATGCGAAGCGCTTGGCCGGGCCCGGTAACGGTGGTTCTGCCCGCCGTTGACGGCCTTGCGACTGAATCATGGAACGGAACACTGGCCGATCAGCTTTGCTACCAAGCGAGCATCGCCTTGCGGCTTCCCGATGATCCGGTCGCCCGGAAGATGTTGGCCGCGATGGCTGATCCGGTGGTCGCTCCCTCGGCCAACGAGGCGGGTCAGCCGCCCCCGCGAACGGCCAAGGATGTACTGAAGGTTCTGGACGGGAGAATCGAGCTGGTGATCGACGCAGGACCGACCCGGGTTGGGCGGTCCAGCACGATTGTTCAGTTCGATACTCAGGGCGGCCACAAGATTGTCCGCAGCGGGACGCTGGGCGCCAAGGATCTGGAACTGCTTATGCAGAGGGTAGTTCTGTTCGTTTGTACGGGCAATACCTGCCGGTCGCCGATGGCCGAGGGGCTGGCCCGGATGGAGTTGGCCCGGCGGCTGGAGTGTCAGCCGGCGGAGTTGGCGTCGCGAGGCTGGCGGATCGCTTCGGCCGGAACAATCGCCTACGGCGGGTCGCCGGCGACCGACGCGGCGATCGTGGCGGCTCGACGGCTCGGGGCGGATATTCTCGCCCACCGCAACCAGCCGGTCACGGTGGAGTTGATTAATTCATCGGATCTGATATTCTGCATGACCGATAGTCACCGTCGCCAGGTGTGTGAGGTGTCGCCCGAAGCCGCCCAGCGCGTTTGTGTGCTGGACGCTGACGACGACATCCCAGACCCGATCGGAGGGTCGGCGCAGACGTACCTCCAGGCGGCCGAGCATATTCACCGGGCGCTGTGCGCCCAAATGGATCGGATCGTGGATCTTTGATCCGCTACAGCGAGATGCTGATATGAAAATTGCCATCGCCAGTGACCACCGCGGATACGCGGCCAAAGAAAAGATGGGCCTCCTGCTCAACGAGCAAGGCCACGATGTCGTCGATATGGGCGCCAACAGCGCTCGCAGTTGCGACTACACCGATGTGGCCTACGGCGCCTCCCGGTCCGTCGCGGCCGGGCAGGTGGATACCGCCGTTCTGCTGTGCGGCAGCGGGATTGGTATGAGCATTTCGGCCAACAAGGTCCATGGCGTCCGGGCGGCGCTGTGCAGCGACGAACTGACGGCCCAGATGGCCCGGCGTCACAACGACGCCAACGTTCTGTGCCTGGCCGCTGACTTGCTGGGCGAGGAGCTGATGCGCCGAATCGTTGAAGTCTGGCTCGAAACCGAATTCGAAGCCGGCCGCCACACGCGGCGCGTCGAGAAGATCGCCATGATCGAACGCGGCGAAGACCCCGCCACCTACATCCAACAGTAGACGATTCGGCCGCGCACGCGGCGCCTCAGGTGGGAGTCGCCGCCGGCGGCAAGTGAAATCCACAACCGATTCGTGAGCATTGTTCCGGTTCCGGCCGATCGCGGACTAGCCCCCCGCAGTGCGGGGGGTGGAGTGTCGTGGGGACTTCCCATTTATGGATCCCGCTTCCGGTTCCGACCGATCATCGCCGAATCTGCATCGCGAGCACCATCCCTTCAGCGACCCCCCGCACTGCGGGGGGCTAGTAACGGCAGATCCTCGGCCGCGAGAACTCTGCTACTCGGGCGCGCCCGCTCGCTGCGGCCGACTATCCCGGCAGGGCCGAGATGTCGGTATCGGCGCCGATGAGTACGAGGATGTCGGTTGGCTCCAGTTTGCTGTGCGGCAGGGGCACTTCGATGACCGGGGGCGGGGGCTGGTCGACCGGCGGCGCGACCGAGTGGCCGCGGCGGATGGCTACGACGTTGACGTTGAAATTCCGGCGAACGTCCAACTCGGCCAGCGATTTGCCTCGCCATTGGGGGGGCGTGGGGATCTGCACCAGGCTGTGCCCTTCGGCGAGGGGGATCTGCTCCATCACGTTTGGACCCAGCAGGCGGTGGCACCAGCGATAGGCCGATTCCTCCTCGGGGTTGACCAGCGCGTCGGCGCCGATGCGTTGGAGGATCTCGCCTCGGGCGCGCGTCGTCGCCCGGCTGATCACCTTCGGCACGCCGAGCTGCTTGAGAATGACGGTGGCCAGCATGTTCGCTTCGAAGTTCGACCCGACGCCGACGACGGCGACATCGACCTTGTCCAGCCCCTGACTGATCAGGGCCTTCTCGTCGGTGCAATCCATGCAGATCGCCAACGGCACCGAGTCGCGGATGTCTTCGACCACCTCGCGCCGCCGGTCGGTTGCGATGACCTCGGCGCCGGCGTCGGCCAGCAGGCACGCCAAGCGATATCCGAAACGGCCCAGTCCAATGATTGCGTATCGATCCATGATGCCCTCACCCTACAACGAGGTTTTCGCTCGGATACCGGTACCGCGCCGAAGGGGCGCCGGTGGTCAAACTCATCAGCAGCGTCAGCGGCCCCACGCGGCCGATGAACATGCCCACAATGAGAACGAATTTGCCGGCGGTCGTCAACCGGGCCGTCTCCCCCAGCGACAAGCCCACAGTGGCGCAGGCGCTGACGGCTTCGAAGAATACGTCGATGAACTTCGACTGCGGACCCTGACAGATCGCCAGCGCCAGCGTGGCGGCGCCCAGAAGAGCCCCGAACAGAATCGCCAGCGCCACCGCCCGCCTCATCAACCCTACCGGCAGCGTGCGGCCGTATACTTCCACGTTCTCGCGCCCCCGGAGAGCGGTCCAGACCAGCAGCACCAGGATCGCCAGCGTGACGGTCTTGACGCCTCCGGCCGTTGACGCCGGCGACCCGCCGACGGCCATCAGGCCGATCATCCACAGTTTGCCGGCGGGGGTCAGATGGTCCAGGTCGATCGTATTGAAACCAGCCGTTCGGGCCGAGACCGCCTGGAACCAGCCCTGACGCACCCGTTGGACGGTCGGCATGACCCGCCAGTCGTTGAGTCGGTCGGCGCCCTCGTCGGCGCTGAGGTGGTGAGCCTTGCCCACACGGTCGGCGCGGGTCGGTTGTTCGACCAGGACCAGCCCGGCTGTGCCGAACACCAGCAGCAGGACCGTGGTCGACAGGACAATCTTGGTGTGCAGCGACCATCGCGGACGCGGCACGCCGATGGTTCGCCTCTGGCTGCGGAACGTGTAACGGGCCATGGCCGGAAGCCCGCCCAGAACGTCCATCAGCACCGGGAAGCCGATGCCGCCGACGATGATCAGCATCGGAAGCGCCAGTAGCACGCGCCAGCCGTCGCGCATGGAGATGAAGCTGTCGGCCTGCAGCGAGAACCCGGCGTTGCAAAACGCGCTGATGCTGTGAAAGACCGCCCGGAACATTCCGTCGGAATGGTCGGGCCAGAGGCCCCGCAACAGCAACGCCCCGAACAGTTCGGCGCCAAGGGTGCACAAGACGACGAACTTCACCATCCGGCCGATGCGGCCGAGGGGTTCCTCGTTGAGCGCCTGGCCGACGACGGCCGTATGGCGCAGGCCGAGCCCGTGGCCGCCGAGCAGGACGAAGATGGTGCCGAACGTCATGAGGCCCAGGCCCCCGAGCTGGATCATGCACAGGATGACCACCTGCCCGAACCGGGAGAACTCCGTACCCGTATCGCGAACGATCAGCCCCGTTACGCACGTGGCGCTGGTCGCCGTGAACAGCGCATCGGGGGGGTACAGGGCTTTCTCGCCTTCAGGGACGGCTCGCGGAAGCAGCAGCAGGCCGGAGCCGATGAGAATGCAGAACAGGAAACTGGCTCCCAGCAGCCGAGCCGGGTGGATCCCGCTGCCGACGGCCTTGGCGTACAACTGGACGCCACGGATCAGGAGATTGCCGAGGATGTAGATTTTCGCGGCGACCAACGCCGTGGCCATAGGTGTTGTCGCTACGCCGGCGGCGATCAGGGCGGCAACGGGCATCGCCGTTTCCACCCAGTGCCGGCGGAGCCAGGGGGCTCGTTCGGGGGCCAGGAAGAATCGCGCCACGCGATCGGCGGCCATCCCCGCGGCCGCGACGGCCTGCACCGCCCACAGCACTCCCAGCGAAAGCCCGGCGGGGAGGGTGTAGAACCCATGTTCGATCAGCAGCGCCGCCAGACCGACCGCTGTAAACACCATCAGCCCGACATCCAGCGATCTCTGGACACGGGGTCGCGACCGGCGTGGCGGCGACATAAGCGTTTGGGGAGTCTCTTTCACCGGCGGCCCCCGGCGTCATCGTTCCCGCGGTCGCCGGGTTCGACCGGGCGACGGGAGGCGACGCGATCGGATCGGGTTATTTCTTGTAGACGTCGTCGGGGTTGAACACCCGCTCGTCGGTCACATCCCACGTGCAATCGTCGTTCAGTTTCCGGTAGAAGCAACTGTAGTAGCCCTTGTGGCACGCAGCCCCATGTTGGGTTACTTCAATCACCAGCGTGTCGAGGTCGCAGTCGATGCGGATGCTCTGCACGTCTTGGGTGTGCCCGCTGGATTCGCCCTTGACCCAGTATTTCTGCCGGCTGCGCGACCAGAAATTCGTCTTGCCGGTTTCGATCGTCGCCGCGACGGCGTCGGCGTTCATGTAGGCCACCATCAGCACGCGTTTGGTTTCGACGTCCTGAATGACCGCCGGGATAAGGCCTTCGGCGTTGTATTTGAGTCCAGCCGCCGTCTCTTGGGGGCTTGCCATATTCGTCGCTCCTTTCCGACCGGCGAAGCCGCCGGCGAAGGTAAAGCGCATTATGCTAACGCGTAAGCCGCGGCATGGGAAGGTTGAAGTTGCGGCTGAAGTTGCGCCGTGTGCGACATAAATTGGGGGCGGCGCGAACAACGGCATCAGCCGCGAACAACGGCAACGTCTTTCCGCCAATGGCACGAATCACAGCGAACTACGGTCCTCCTCCCGAAAGGGTGGTGGATACTCGTTCCGCGATGATGGAATCGCTTGCTTGGAACGGGGTTCGGTCGTTCGAGTGAATCCGCCGGCAAGGCCCGTAGGGCCGACAGATTTGTAGCCCGGTCCGTCAGGGCCGGGATAGGGTCCGCCCCCTAGCGCCCCAAGCCCCGATAGGGGCGACACCCCGTGGCTATACGGTCTGTGTGTCGCCCCTGTCGGGGCTTGCATCGGGGGGGGGCATTACGGTTCTCGCCGCGGCGAGCTACAACTCTTTCGCCCCTAACGGGGCTGGACCGCCAGGGCATCAAACACACCACCGAGCAGATCGCGACAATGAGATGAGAACCCCAATTGCAAGAAGCACGCAAAGTAACGGCGAACTCACAGCCAACAGGAACGAACAAAACAGACGACACAACTGCCCTTATCTGTTTGTAGCAGCACCGATTATGGACCGCCATCATCAAAAGTCGCACACAGTTGCGCCTGGAGTAGAGCACTATGGCCCCGCGTCGGTCAGTCTCGCGGCCGCCTCTGCGGCCAGGGCGGATTCGGGGTACTCGGCGATGAGCCGCTCCAGACATTCACGGGCCTCGGCGGCGGCGCCGCACTTGAGATGCGCCCCCGCGGCGGCCCCCAGCAGGTGGGGGGCGTACAGGCTTTGAGGGTTCACACGCACAAGGTCCTCGGCCTCGTTGATGACCCCGGTCCACTGCTCGGTCGCCCCGAGCAGTCGAACGCGAAGCAGCGTGCTGTAGCCGGTCAACCGATCGGTCGGGAGGGCCATCTCCCATCGGTCCAGCACGTCGTCGGCCCGGTCGTAATCGCCGGCCTGGATGTGCGCCTCGGCCTCATACGCGACGTTGCCGCGGCGGATGGGGTTTTGGGTATTGGTACTGGTGTTGGCGTGGGTGGCCGAGCCCATCTGGGCCCGTTGGTACGCCTGGAGGGCGCGGTCGTAATCGCCCCTCAGCCGCCATACGTTCCCCACGCCGGCATGCGCTTGCAGGGCCGGTCCCACGCCAATGGCGGTATCGTAGCTGTCCAGGACCCCCTGGTACGCCGCCATGGCCCGGTCGCCGTCGCGAAGATCGGCCAGGATAACGTCGCCGGCCAGCACGCCCAAGAGGGCCTTGGCGACGGGGTTGCCCGTGTTGGCGGCCGCTCGGGTCAGCAGCGTTAGGGCTTTTTCGATGCGCCCGGCTCGGCGGTACACATTGGCCGCGGCCGAGAAGATATCGCGTTGCACCGAGGCCGCGGCTGCCGGCCGTTCGGCGAACGCTTCGGCCAGCGCCAGGAGGTACTCGTCGGCGCCCAAGGCGTCCATTAACACGGCGGCCGCGGCGGCGTCGAGGCCGGACATCGCACCGGGGTTGTACTGGCGGATCAGATTGGCGTGTCGTGTGGCCGGCTCGATCTTCCGCTGCGTGACGCGGTCCCAGTCGCGACCGACCTTGATGCGATGGTTCCGCACGAGTCGGCCTGCGGCGACGTGGGCCGTCAGCGTAACGGTGCGGTCGCCGTCGGTGAGGAATACGTGTTCGGCGTTGGCGCCTGTGGCGGTCTGCCCGTCGCCGAAATCCCAAATGAACGTGCCGCCGGACGTTCGCCCCTCGGTCAGCCGCTCGCGGAAGAGATATCGCTGGTAGTATCTCCCCCCGGCGAATGATTCGCCGGCGTGCATGATCCGGAAATCGGCTTCGACGGGTCGCCCTCGGCGTTGGAGAGGCCCGCAAGCGGCTTGGGCGACCGGTGCGAACGCCATCGGCGGGATCGGTACGGCCCGGCCGCGGCCGTTGGGGCGCCAGGTGAGAACGACGATGGGATGGCCGCCTTGGACGACGTGCAGCATCTCGATGCGATGGAGCCCCTCGCTCAGGCGGACGACGGCGCTCTTGGAATAATCTCGCTGCACCCGGTGGCGCCCCCCGTTGGCGATCGCCACTTCGCCGTCGATCAGCAGGAACGATGCATGTTGACTGGAGATCACGAGGTGATAGTCGTCTTCGGTCTTGATGCGAAGATACCCGACGAATCGGGAGCAGATTCGCCGCTCGGCGCCGAAGGGGTTATGGCCGATGAAGATATTGTTTCGGAAGTCCCGCCCCAGCAGCTTCGTGGCGCGCCGAAAGGTTTTGAGGACATCTCCGAGGGTGTCGAGTTTCCCCCCGGCGTAGGCGTAGGTTTCCATGAGCACGCCGCGTTTAATGTCCAGTTGCTTGTCGGCGGCAAGTGTGGCGGCTCCGGGGTTGCCGAGGTAGATGTAATACCTGTCGACGTCAGGTCGTAAGGCGAAAGCCACTCGCAGCCGGTCGCCCGGCCCTACCTGGAGGATTCGATGGTCGACCGGCCCGGCTCCGGCGGCGTCGACGCGAATGTCCCTCGCGTCGGCGGCGGCGATCCCCCCGGTGTAGAATGTGGCTACGGCCACGTCGGCGCCGGGGAGGTGGGTTTGGGTGACATTACTAACGGTGGCTTCGATACGATGCGTCCAACCGGCCAGACGCCAACGAGCCGACTCGTCGGCGCCGGCGGCTGAAACCGTCGCTGCAATCAGAAGATAGCCAATCGCGCGGTGAAATCGCCTCGTTTTGCCCACTACCTAAAACCTCGCCCGTTCTTGTTTTCCCACCGGAGTGACTTTACAGTTCCTGTAGGCTCGCGGCTACTGTTTATACCGCAACGGTCGCCGGTGAAGGGATGGCGTTGCATGAAATTCGATTGCGTGATCTTCGATATGGACGGAACGCTGACGGTCGAGCATCTCGACTTCGGCGCGATTCGCACGCAGATGGGGATCGCCGACGGCGTCGGCATTCTCGAAGGGTTGGCCGAAATGGCGCCCCCGGCGCGTACGTCGGCGGAGGCGGTGCTGCTGGCTCACGAGATGGCCGCGGCTCGCGAAGCGCCGGCGGCGGACGGGGCGTGCGAGATCGTCCGGCGGATTCAGAAGGCCGGCGTGGCCACCGCGGTGCTGACCCGTAACACGCGTCCGGCGATGGAGATCGTTCTCCAGCGTTTCGACCTGGCGTTCGACGTGGCGTTCGCTCGCGAGGACGGGCCGATCAAGCCCAGCCCCGACAGCATTCACGAGGCGTGCGGCATACTCGGCGTCCGGTGCGAACGGACGGCCTGCATCGGCGATTGGGTGTTCGATATCGAGGCCGCCAACGCCGCCGGGTGTACGTCGGTTCTGCTGGCTCGGGGCCGGCGGTTGGACTTCGCCGATCTGGCCGATCATGTGATCCAGACGCTCGGCGAACTGGGGGGGATTGTGGGGCTATGAGATATCTGCCGCTGGCCAATATCGGTCATTACCGGCTCCGCAGCGCCCTGTCGGCGTTGGGGATCGGTATCGGCGTCTGCATGCTCATTACGCTGGCCGGCCTTTCCCGAGGCACGCTCAACGAGATCCTCTACCGTTGGGCGGCCGTCGACGCCGACCTGATCGTCTGCCCGGCCAGCACCGACGTCACACTCGCCAGCGGGGGGGCGATCCGCATGGCCTACGCCGACCGGGTTCTCCGAACCCATCATGACGGCCGGCCCGTGGCGTCGTCGGTGGTTCCGGTGTATCTGGCTCGGGTGCAGATGGTCGATACCAAGCTCAACGTGTTCGGCATCCGCGCCGATGACTTTCCCACCTTCGCCGGCGAGGCCCGCCTGCTGCGGGGCCGTCTCGCTGACCCCGACGGTCGGTTCGCCCGGTGGATCGCCAATCAG
Source organism: uncultured bacterium (assembly GCA_965372365.1). Classification (GTDB taxonomy): domain Bacteria; phylum Planctomycetota; class Phycisphaerae; order SM23-33; family FEN-1343; genus CBDVCA01. Next base: position 4,233 of record CBDVCA010000054.1, on the reverse strand, counting down.
GCCGAGGCCGCGGCCGGAGCCGATTCGGTGATGCTCGACGTTTCCGACGCCGAACTCGCCGAGTTGTTCAGTGTCCATGGCGGGCTGGAACTGGCCATCGACACCAAACTGGCCGCGATACTCGGCGTCGATGTCGGCCGGACCGTCTACACGCTTGGCCACCCATGGAAGATCGTCGGCGTTTTCGAGGCCGGGGCCGTCAGTCGGGCCTTCGCGCCGCTGGAATCGCTCCAGTATCTCTGCGGCAGCCGGCTCGACCAGGTGACCCTGCTGTTCGTGAAGCTCAACGACGGCATTCCCCCCGGCCCGGCCTCCGCGTCGATTCGCAAGGCGACCCGCCAGAGCGTTGTCCCCAAGAACGAGTACCAGGGCCGGCTGATGCAGAACTTCGGCGTGATGTACACGTACGTCGACACCGTCAACGCCATCACGCTGGTTATCGCGTTTCTGTTCATCATGGTTACGCTGTACACCATGGTGCTCCAGCGGACGCGCGAGATCGCCATCCTCAAGAGCATGGGCGCCGGCGCGGCGTTCCTCATGAGGCAGGTGCTGGCCGAGTCGATGCTGCTGACGGCCGCCGGGACCGCGGTGGGTATTGGGATGAGCCTGGCCTCGGCGTGGGCGATCCAGCACCTTCGACCGGATCTGACGGTGTCGATTACGGCCGGATGGATCGGCGTGGCGCTGCTGGCCGCGGCCGCCGGAGGGCTGCTGGCCGGCCTGTACCCGGCGTGGCGGGCCATTGGCGTCGACGTTGCCGAGAGCTTGGGGAACTACGAATGAACGTCGGCGATCAAGACAACACGATCCTGCAGGCGACGGGGCTGACCAAGAGCTATGGCCGCCCGCCGGCGAGGGCGCAGGTGCTTCACGGGGCGGATCTATCGGTGCGGCGCGGTGAATTCGTCGCCGTGATGGGCCCCAGCGGCTGCGGCAAGAGCACGCTGCTGCACATTCTGGGGTTGATGAGCCGTCCCGACGGCGGCGCGCTCACCATCGACGGCCAAGACGTTCTGGCCACCAGGTCGCCCGTTCGCGCTCACATGCGAAGACGCATGCTGGGATTCGTCTTCCAGCGATTCAACCTGCTCACCACGGTGAACGCCGTCCAGAACATCGCCATAAGCCTCCGGGTACGCGGCCTGAAAGTCGGCGTCGGCCAGATTACCGAATTGCTGGAGCAGATGGGGGTCGGACACGTGGCGAGGCGAAAGAGTTCACAAATGTCCATCGGCGAACAGCAGCGCGTCGCCGTCGCCCGCGCAATGGCTCACAAGCCGGCGATCGTAATGGCCGACGAGCCCACCGGGAGCCTCGATACCGCCAACGCCAACGCACTGCTTGACCTGCTGGCGGCCGCTAACGTCGAGGGGCAGACGATCGTTATGATCACCCATTCGCTGACGGCCGCGGCTCGGGCGGACCGGCTGCTGATTATGACCGACGGTCGCATCAGCACCAAACCGATCGGCTCGGCCCCAATCGCGCCGGACCCACTAACCGCGGCCGTCGCCAGAGGCGATACTAAACGGTAGCGGGGCGGTCCCGAACGGCTGACCGACGGCCCGTAGCGAGGATCCCGAGCGACGATAGCAGAGGGGGAGGAGATCCACCGATCAATGGCAACCGACAGCGTGAACATCGCGACGACCGATAACGTTTCGGTGAAGCGGTGGCTGGCGATTTTCGCGGCCTACCTGCTGGTGATGGCCCTGCCGGCGGCCTATCTACTGGGGCAATTGGGGCAGCCGTGGCAGGAACTGTTCAGAAATCCCGGCCAGTTCGAGCTTCCGTGGCAGCAACTGTTGAAGCTCATGGTGTTCGCGATCTATCTATCGGTGTGCTCTACCTTTCTCCCGCTGCCCACCGGGTGGATCGTCGCGGCGATCGCCACGCGTGAGGTGGCCCTGGCCCCGACGATGGGCGCCACGGTCATGCTGGTCGCCGCGGCCGGGGCGCTCGGCAGCATGATGGCCAACCTGAACGACTACCACCTCGTTACGCTGATGCTCCGCAGCCGGCGGATCGCGGCTGTGCGTGAAAACCCACTGGTGCGGGTCGGCGCCGGCTGGTTCGCCAAGGCCCCGTTCACGCTGATCCTGATCTTCAACATTATCCCGATTCCCGTCGACGTCGCCCGGATGATGGCGGCCACCACCCGTTACCCTCTCCGGTTGTTCGCGGCGGCCAATTTCATCGGCCGATTCATTCGGTACGCCGTTCTGGCGTCGGTGGCGTATGCGCTGGATATCACGACGATGACCGCCATCGCCGCGATGCTGGGCGTGGCCGTCTTGGTGGCGGTGATGCGGCTTGCGTCGTCGATGGTCAAGAGAATCATCAGCCGCGACGACTGAGTCGGCGGACTATTTGTCGCCTGAGGCCTATCCTTTGGCCGGCGCGGGGGTCATAATGTCTGGAGACCGGTCGACCGAACCGGCTGTTTCCTTCTGCACGAGGGCCGAGGTTGATGAACAAGTGGACATGGACGATCATCGTTATGGTCGCAGCCGCGGCCGCGGCTCAGGATACACAGCCTGCCGGTAAGGCGGTCCCCGTGGCCAAGCCCACGACGGCTCCGGCCGCCGCGTCGGTCGTCTCGCCGGAGGTCGACAAACTGCTCGACGCCATGGAGGCCGCCGGTAAGAAGTTCCGCACGCTGACCGCCGACGTGCGGCTCACGGAAGAGGAGATTCTCTTCGGCGATCGGACGGTTCGCTCCGGGAAGGTGTATTACCGCAAGGGGACGGTCGCCGGCCACCCGGCTTGGTTCCGAGTTCATTTCGACAAGTTCAAGGCCGGCGCCGTCGGCGGTAAGGAAGATCGGGACTACGCGTTTTTCAGCAACAAGAAGGGCCAGTGGTTCATCACGCGTCACGACCGCACCAAGCAGTATGTCCAGTACCACGTCGCGCCGCCGGGGAAGCATATCAATCCCCTGAAACTCGACCAGAGTCGGTTCCCCATGCCGTTCGGTCAGAAGAAGGCCGAGGTGCTGGAGTTGTTCGACGTCGCCACGGCCCCGTTGCGTCGGGGCGACCCGAAAGATACGGTCCAGTTGGTCCTCACGCCCAAACCCAACGCCTCCGAGAGGCTTAAGGCTCGTACGGTCTACCTCTGGGTCGGCAAAGATGGCCTGCCGGTGCAGATTCGCATCGACAATGCCGACAGCGAGGTCCGCCTGACGGCCCTGTTCAGCAACATCGACAAGACGGTCACGCTGGCCGACAAGGTGTTCGAGATTCCCAGGCCCGCCCCGGGCTCGGGGTGGGAGGTCCGCATCGAGCCTCTGCCGAAATAGCCCCTATCGTCCCGGTGTCCGCCCGGGGTGGCGAATCCCCGTCTCCGGCGGCCGCCGCACCTCTCGCATTCTCAAGCGGATAAGACAGAACACCGGAAAAAACGGTTCCCTCATGTGTGGCGTCCCTGCCGCCTACGTAGAATGAAACTAATAGGGAAGAGGATGCGTCCTCCATCATTTCGTTCTACACGAAAGGGTAACCAGATGAAGCGTAGCAACGTTCTGTGGGCTCTTGGTTGGGTCACCACGATGTGTCTGTGTCTGCTGGTGATCTCGGCGTCGGGGTGCAAGAAGGATGAGCCCAAGGCGCCGGATGTACCTGCGGCCCCGGAGAAGGCTGTCCCCGAGGAGAAGCCGGAGGCTCCGAAGGAAGCCCCGACGGCTCAGCCGACCGGCAAGCTTGTCCAGACCTACCGGGAGCATGAGGCCCAAGAGAAGGACAAGGCGGCCGAGGCTAAGCCCGTCCCGACTACGAAGGTGGTTAACAGCCGCTGCCCGATTACCGGCGTCGCGATCAATCGCAAGAGCGTGGCGACCCATCTGACGCGGACCTTCGACGGGCAGAAGATCGGCTTCTCCAACGCCGCGTCGCTCAAGTCGTGGGACAAGCTGGCCGAAGGGCAGAAGCGGACAAAGTTGGCAGCCGCGATGCCGACCAAGAAGCCCGAAGCCAAACCCCAAGAGAAGCCGGGCGGCGCGCCGGAATCTCGTTGATCAGCGAAAGCCCGTTTGTCATTGTGACCAACGAAACGGGCGTCGGGTCGAATCGGCCCGGCGCCTGTTTGCTCTATCCGTTCACCCAGGTGGGTACGGCGAATCGCTCAGTTGGGTGAGGTACGGGTAACCGTTAACAGTGTGTTTCGGTTCTCCTCCCATTATGGTGGTGTGCTTGGCGGCGTGTTTCACACCATGGCGGGCCAGCCCCGTTA
>CBDVCA010000053.1:0-17935 GCA_965372365.1 uncultured bacterium | reverse complement strand
CCATAGCGTGAAACACGAGGCCAAGCAAACCACCATAGTGGGAGGAGAACCGAAAGAAACTGTGAACGGTTACGTGTTCAACTCGGGCGAAAGTGAATCGGACTTCCGACGCTTGCCCGCACCAGCACACCCGCGGTTCGACGCGAGCATGGCTGAGCATATCGGTGAGGCTTACCCGGTCATCACGCATGCTCATACTGCACCTCAGCAGCGGCCAACACCTCGTCCCGAAACAGGGGATTCACACTCTTGGCCGTGTGCATTTCCACCCGGCGCCCCAAGATTCGGCTCAACTCGATTTCCATGCCGGCCAGAGCAATGAGTCCCACGGCCGCGTCCGGCTCGAACTCCACCAGCACATCCACGTCGCTGGTGGATGTAAAATCGTCGCGTAGCACCGACCCGAACAACGCCAGGCGCCGGATACGGCTGCCGCGACAGAAACTCTCGATTCTACTCTTGGGGATGTCGATTCTTACACTCATCGTCGCTTCCTGCATTATCCGGGCTTCACCACAACAGGCAACCCGAAACCGCCCGGGTCGCCTCCCCCCGACCTCCGCACGGAGATCCGGCGGGATCGATCAGTCGTTCTTCCCGCAGCATTTCTTGAATTTCTTCCCGCTGCCGCAAGGGCAGGGGTCGTTGCGGCCGACTTTGGGAACGTTGCGAACGATGGTCTCGATCTTCTTGGGTTGAGTCGCTTCCTGCTGGGCGGCCATCTCTTGGGAAAGGTGGTCGTACCCGGCGAGTTGCTCGTGAACCATCTGCCCGATCTGGTAGACGTTGGACAATTCCGCCGACCCCGACAGACGAACGCGAAAAATGTTACCGGCGACCTGATTTCGGACACCGCAGAGCATCTCGCTGAACAACAGCGACCCCTCGCGCTTGTAGGCGATGCGAGGATCCTGTTCGGCGTAGCCGCGGAGGCCGATGCCGCTCTTGAGGTGGTCCATGCCCAGCAGGTGGTCCTTCCAGGCGCTGTCGTATTCCGATAGCAGGACGAACCGTTCGAGTTCGTTGATCTCGCGGCGAAGGAATTTCTCCCCGGCGGTTGTCAGGGCCTCGCCGGCGTCGACGTCATCGAAGTCCTCTTCGGTGAAGTCGGTATCGAACCGTTCGCGTGCGAAGTCGACATGGTCGGCCGCCGTCGCCGCCGCGGCCAGGTGAGCGTCAATCTCGGCTGCCAACCGACCGCCCTGCCGATACTCCCGACTGATGTCCATCAGGCGTGTGAAGATCGTCTGCATCGGCTTGCCGACGATGTCCTCGCCGACCAACTCGACGCGATATTTGGCCAAGACCCAGTCGGTGAGGGCCTTGACGTGGTACACGTTGCGGGTGTCGCCGTCAGGAAAGGCTCGCTGGATGGCGTATTCGACGGGGTACTGAGTCTCGCGACGGCGGTACGCCTCGAACACATTCTCGGTCAGCGAATGGGTCACGGCCTCGACGTCGCCGGCCAGTTCGTCGCTGTCGATCTTCAGGTCGAACTTCTGCTGAGCCCACTGGGCCAGGGCCGTATGGGGGAAATCCTCCGCCAGGTACGTGGCGACCGGGTCGAGGTCGAGCGTATCGAGCCGTTGGCAGACGGCGTCGATGAACTCGCTTTCGATCTGCTCCGGCGCCAATCGCTTCAGCTTGCCCTGGGAGAGCTTCACGCCATAGCGACTCATGCCCCACTGGGCGAGGCCGCCGAAGTCCCACTGCCGGCGGTCGAGGTCGGGGTCGAGGTACTCGCCGATCGACCGCGAAATATCGGCCGCGGCGTCGTCTTTGGCTCGCTGGCGAAGGTCGTCAGTCATCGCCTCCAAGTCCGACGGTCCCGAGCCGCGAAGTTGGCCGGGATCGACGTCGATGCGGAGGTTGGTGCGGGCCCATTCGGCCACGCACTGGCGGCCGTACTGGCCTTCGAGGTGTTCGGCGACGCCCTCGGAGACCGACTCATCGATCATCCCGGAGATAATCTCCTTCAGATCGCGACCCTCCAGAATCCGCTGTCGCGCCTGGTAGAACGTCTTACGCTGATAGTCCATCACCTCGTCATATTCGAGCAGATGCTTGCGAATGTCGAAGTTGCGTTCTTCGACCCGCTTCTGAGCGCGTTCGAGACCGTTGCTGATCCGCTTGTGCTCGATGGCCATGCCTTCTTCCATGCCGAGCCACTGGAGCATTTTCAGTACGGCCGGACCGGCGAAGATCCGCATGAGATCGTCGGCGAGGCTCAGGAAGAATCGGCTGGAGCCGGGGTCGCCCTGGCGGCCGCATCGCCCGCGAAGCTGGTTATCGATCCGACGGGCCTCGTGACGTTCGGTGCCGACGACGTGCAGGCCGCAGGGGACGTCTTCGATGCAGTCGCTGCGGCCGCGATGGGGGAAGTCGGCGTCGATCTTGGGCTTGAAGCAGTGGGCGCACTGGGTCGAGGCGTCGTACTCCTGGCAGTGGATGCAGCACTTGTACACGCCCGTCGGGTACAGCTTGCTGGGTTCGCATCCGGCCGACAGGTCGTCGTCGGCCGGTACGCGACAGGCGTCATGGACTGTCCCGGGCGCCAGTTTGATATCGGTGCCGCGGCCGGCCATGTTCGTGGCGATGGTGACGTTGCCGACCCTCTTGAGCTTCCCGTCGACCTTCCGCTCGTGCTGCTGACCGGCCTTGGTGACGATTTCGGCCTCGCGCGCCGCGTTCTCCGGCCGGGCGTTGAGTACTTCATGCTCGATGCCGTACCGACGCGTGAGGGCCTCCGACAACGCCTCGGACTTCTCCACACTGGTGGTGCCGACCAGCACCGGCCGGCCCAGGGACACGTAACGGCGGACTTCCTCGATGATGGCGTCGAATTTCTCCTCGACGGTTCGGTAGATCCGATCGTTGTAATCGACCCGGTTGATCGGCCGGTGGGTGGGCACGGCCACCACTTCCAACTTGTAGATCTTCATGAACTCGTCCGACTCGGTCATCGCCGTGCCGGTCATGCCGGAGAGCCGACCGTAGAGCTTGAAGTAGTTCTGCAGCGTAATCGTCGCGAGCGTCTGGTTCTCTTCCTTGATCCGAACGCCTTCTTTGGCCTCGACCGCCTGGTGAAGACCGTCGGACCACTGGCGCCCTTCCATGAGCCGGCCGGTGAACTCATCGACGATGATCACGTCGCCTTCGCGGACGACGTATTCGCGATCCTTGCGGTACAGCACCCTCGCCCGCAGCGACTGGCTGATCAGGTGCGGCCACTCGGCTCCATCCTGGTACATCGCCCCCAGTTCGCGGTCCTCCTGGGCGGCGGTGACGCCGTTGTGGGTAAGCGAGGCGTTCTTGCTCTCGGCGTTGACCACGAAATACTGCACGTGGCCCAGCGATTCGGCCTCGTCCTCGGTAAGCGAGAAACCGCTCTTCTGGGAGGGATCGGCCTGGAATTTCTTGATCGCCTCGCGGAACTTCGGATGGTTGGCGTACCGTTCGGGCGGGTCGTCGCTCCACTCGCCGATCCGGCTCTGCGTCTGGCGGTTCGCCTGGCTCTGTAGCGACTCCAGCCGTCGGGAAATCGTATCGGCCTTGGCGTACCGGCTCACGTCGCCGTAGGCGGGGCCGGAGATAATCAGAGGCGTGCGAGCCTCGTCGACCAGGATATTGTCGACCTCATCGACGATGGCGAAATCGAGCCGGCCCTGCACCTGCTCGTCGACGCTCAGCTTCATGTTGTCGCGAAGGTAATCGAACCCGAACTCGCTATTGGTTCCGTATGTGATATCGCACGCATACGCGGCCCGGCGAGCCACGTGGTCCATCTGCGACTGGATGAACCCCACCGACATGCCCAGCGACTCGAAGATCGGCCGGGCGAACTCGGCGTCGCGCTGGACGAGGTAGTCGTTCACCGTGACAATGTGCACCTTCTTGCCCTGTATCGCCATCAGGTAGACCGCCGGATAACACGCGACGGTCTTGCCCTCGCCGGTGGCTTCCTCGGCGATCCCGCCCTTGTAAAGCACTTCGCCGGCGACGAGTTGCACGTCGTACTGGCGGTGCGATCGAACGCGCCGGGACGCTTCGCGGATCACGGCGAACGCTTCGCCGGCCAGCGACTCCGGACGGGCGCCGTCGGCGATTCGGGAGATCAACTCATCGCCGAACGCGCGAAGCTGCTCCTCGGTCATCGCGACAAACCGCTCTTCCAGCGGATTCACCTCATCGACCACCCGCTGGCGTATCCGCCGAATGAGACGTTCGTTCCGCGTGCCACCCATCAACTTGATCAGTACTTTGCCGACAGCGCCAAGCATATCTCTTCACCTTCGGTTACTACTGCGTACGTCCCGCCTCTGTGGCGGGGTTGACTGTATAATCCAGCTAGTATCCACCATCAGCCATGCGGACGTCAAGGGCGGGGTCGTCGCGGAGGAATACTGGCGCCTGGCCGGATCATCAGGCGGCGTACGCCTGACGCTGGAGTTGTGTGGCTATGCACAATGGCGCCGAAGCAGCCCTGGGGCTGACGGCAACGGCTAGACGCCTTCGCCCTTCCGGGGCTGACGGCGACGGCAGGCGCCTGCTATTCCTGCGGATATACGATGAGTCGATCGTGCACGAGCAGGATCAGATCGTTCTTCCCGTCGCCGGTCACGTCGGCTACGAGAACGGCCCTGGGCTCGCGAGCTTTCCGGTCGGATGAGGCGCTGCGGGATTCCTGGCCGCGGGGACTTTCGAACACTTTGAACCGGGTCGCCGAGACCAGAGCCCCGGCGGCGTCGAAGGCGAGAATCTCAACGTGGTGTCGGCCCTGATCGCACAGCACCACCTCGGGCGTCCCGTCGGCGTTGATATCGCCGACGGCCACCGCGCCGTACCACACGCGTTCGAGTTTCGGCTCGAAGGAGGCGAGTTTTCGCAGTACGCCGGTTCGACCGGCGGTCGGAACCAGCACGAGCTTGCGCGTGCCGCACAGCAGAATATTGTCGACCGACGCGCCGCCGAAATTGCCGGTGAGGATCTTCCGGGCCGTCACCGCCCCGACTTCGATCTCCCGGTCGGGCCGATAGGTCCCGTCATCCTGGCGAGTGAGAATCCCCAGCTTCCGCCGTGCGGCGTCGTACGTAACCACCGCCGGGGCGGTCTGATCGCCCAACCGACACGTCGCGGCCGTCGTCAGCGTCGAAGAGTCCTGGGCCGCTTGATACTGGTCGACCACCTTCCAGCCGGTCTGCGGATCGAACACCACCGCTCGGGCGAAATTCTTCTCGGTCAGCAGCAACGCCGTGGCTCCGTCGGGGCCGAGGGGGGCCAGCGACAACCCGGCCGGATCGACACCGGAGACGAGGCCGGAATGGATATCCTTTCGCGTCTCGGGAACGAACGCCCCCGCCTCGTCGCGGCGAACCAGCAGCAGCGGGCCGTACCCGCGAAGGACCATGGCGTCGACCTTCTTATCGCCGTCGACGTCGGCGGCGACCAGGCCCTTGGGCTTGTCTTTCAACTCACTGAGAAGCACTTCGCCCCCGGCGGCCGCATCGGAACCGCCGACACTCAACACGGTTCGGAGGAAATATTTCCGATCGCCCTTCTCGTGAGCCACGTACAGCAGATCGATCCGTCCGTCGCCGTCGACATCGGCGAGATCCATCGCGACCGGTTCGCCGGAGATGGCGACCGATTCGGGGTAGCTCAGGCGCCCGCTCGTCCATCGACTGACGGCGATGATCTTCTCGGCCACGCTCAAGACGACGAGCTCGTCGCCGGGGACGCCGTCGAGGTTCGCCGCCGCCAGCTTTCGCATGTCGGTAAGGCCGGGAAACCGCTTGGCCGGGGCCAGGGCGGTGGCGGCGTGGGCCCGCATCAGCAGGAACTCGCCGCGAGCGGGGTCGGAGACGACCACATCGTCGAGCCCATCGCCATCGACGTCGGCGACGACCGTATCGCGACTATCGGCCGATTTCGACTCCGGCAGCGGATACGTCAGCACCGGGAAGCCGGCCCGTCGCGTATCGCGAGTCATCGCCGACAGCCGCAACCTTCCGCCCTGGCGACCCACCGACGCGAAGCAGGCCATGGGCGTATCGCCGGCCAGAAGGGTCACTTCCATCACCCGGGGTGCGGGCAGTTCGTACCGAACCAGCGGACCGAGGCCGCCGTCGGGGCCTTGGTAACGGACACGTACGGGGAACTTGTCATCCCGGGTCTCCAGCACCAAATCGTTGCGACCGTCGCCGTCGACGTCGGCGATCCACACGCTGCGCACGGCGTCGGCGTTGTGGTACTTCACCGGCTGAGCGAGTGAGCCGTCGCTCTTCTGAATGAGCAGGTTCGTACGGTCGGAGGCCTGGACGATCAAGTCGATTCGCCCGTCGCCGGTCAAGTCGCCGGCCTCGACGACGCCGACGACGTCGAACTTCTCAGCAGGCGACCACACGGGCTCGGCCGGGCCGGTCGACGCGTCGATCCCTTCGGCCGGTTTGTCTTGCAGCGCCACGCGAAGAGCGTCCGAAGACGTATACGCAAGGTCCATACGCCCGTCGCCGTTGAGGTCGCCGACGACGACCGCCGAGGCGGCCACATCCAAATCGTATCCGACCCTCTTGAATCGCCAGGTCTTCTCGCGACCGAACAGATCGTTCACATCGTCGTCGAGCGGCTCGACAGCGGCCGCGGCGCCGGGGGTGAAGTCGGGCTTCTGCAGCAGCAGGTCGATTCGCGACTTGCGGTTGTTGATCACGATGATATCGTTGAGGCCGTCACCGTTAACGTCGGCGACGTGGGGAACCGAGAGGCCCCATTGGAGTTTGAGAATCTCCATCGGCCCGAACCCGTAGAATCGGCCCAAACCCGACGGTTCGGTCGTGGTGACCGCCGAATCCGCCGCCCCCGCACCGAAGGCCGCGGCTGCGGTCAGAATCGAAACCATTACAGTTACGCTTACGTCTTTCAAGGGTGCGATCACGCTTACCCCTTTCCAATAAAGCAGGTGAATCCTTCTCGAACGACCGGTCACAGCCCGGGGAGCCTGCGCGTCGGTCGGCGTCGGCGTCGTCTTATGTCACAGTATTGACTTGTGTGGGCAAATGCAAATATCTATAGTGCGATTGGCGTTTCATTGAAGCATGAAGGGATCTGTCCTATGAACAAACCGACCGTTGTTGCGCCCCTGCTGCTCATCGCGTTGATCGCGTCGACGGCGATGGCCGAGACCATCGAACTGACCGGCGACGCTAGCGTTACCGGGGAAATCCTCAAGAGCGACGCCACGTCGGTCGTGGTCGATCTTGGGGTGACGGTTCTTCGCATTCCACGTTCGAAGATCAGCAGAATCATCGACACCGAACCGGCCGCGGCCGAGACGGCGACGACCCCCGACCGGCCGTCCGATCCGGCCGCCGGTGGCTGGCGGCTGTATTCCACCGGCTCGTGGGGCTCGGCCAGTATCGAGAAGAACGTCGGACGCGTCGGCGAAGCGGTGGTGATGGTGACCAGTCCGGGGGGCCAGGGATCGGGCTTCATCATCAGCCCCGACGGATACTGCATCACCAACTATCACGTCATCGCCCGCGAAACGCGGATCAAGACGACGGTCTTCCGCGTCAACGACACCGGCTTCGAGCCCAAGCACTACAAAAAGGTTAAGATCGTCGCGATGAATCCCTTCCTGGACCTTGCGCTGCTGAAGATCGACGGCGAAGGCGACCGTTTCAAGACCGTCCCCCTGGGCGCCATAGATGACGTCGACACCGGCCAGCGGGTGTTCGCCGTGGGCAACCCCCTGGGGCTGACGCGAACGGTGAGCCAGGGCATCGTCTCGACGACCAACCGCAACATGGACGGCCGGCTGTACATCCAGACCACCACCGACATCAACCCGGGCAATTCCGGCGGCCCCCTGTTCAATCTCTCCGGCGAGGTCCTGGGCGTCACCTCGATGGGGTATCTCCACCTCGGGGGGCTGAATTTCGCCATCCCCATCGACGTCGTGAAGCGATTCATCACCAACCGCGACGCCTTCGCCTACGATGAAGACAATCCCAACACCGGCCACCGCTACCTCCAACCGGCCGGGCGTCAGGATACGGGCGCGCCGGACCCTGGGCGCGTGCCGACGTTGCGAACCGAAACCACTGACGCCGCCACTACGACTAAGGAATAGCCATGAAGTCTCATCTACAAACCTACCTGATCATCGTCGCCGTCGCCGCCGCGTCGTTCATGTCGTCGGGCTCGGTCGCATGGGCTCAAGACAACCAGGCCGCGAGTCTGCTGCCGGCGGAGACGGTCTTCTACGTGACGGTCCCCAACGTCAGCGACGCGCGTCGAAAGTTGGAAGAGACTTCGCTGGGGGGGCTCTATGTGGACCCGGCGATGCAGAGCTTCATCGAACCGGCCGAGAAGGCCGTCGTCAAGGAACTCAAGCGGCTGGCCAAGCAGCTCTGGATGGAGATGGAACTGCCCGATGCGCCCGAGACATTCCCCTGCCCCACCGGACGAGCGATACTGGCGTTGCGAGCCGGCGAGGCCGATGGCAGCCCCGAAATGGCGATTATCGCCGAGTTCGGCGAGAATAGGGATGCGTACAGGGACACCTACGCCAAGCTTCTGGACCAATGGAGCGACACCGGCGGCGACCGGCGGCGGAAGGACGTTCGCGGCGGAACCATCGACATTCTCACGAAGGTCACGACCGAAGAGTCGGGCCCCCAGGAGAGGAAGCACTGCTTCGCCGAAGTCGACGATACCGTGTTGTACGGCGACGAGGCCTTCCTGGAAGATATCCTGGCCCTCATGGACGGATCCGACCTGCCCTCGCTGGCCGATGACGAGAACCACGCCGACACGCTGCGAACGCTCAAAGGTCCCGGAGAGTGCTTCGTCTATGTCAATTCCGCGGCCGTTGTGCATATGCTCCGGAACGAGTTCGGCTCGAAGCTTCCGGACGGCCAGTTTGAGAAGATGATCCACAATCTCGGCCTGACCAACATCACCGGGGCGGGCGTCGCGATGGAGGTGGTCCCCGACGGCGCCGTCGATTTCCGCCTCCGGGGCCTGCTGGCGATCGACGGAACGCCAAGGGGCGTCCCGGCGCTGCTGACGCCGGCGGATATCCCGACCACCCCGCCGACGACGGTAACCAAGGGGGTTGCGACGTTCAGCGTGCTGAACTACGACTTGGCCGCCATCTACGACAACGCTCTCTGGATCGCCATGGCCGCCACCGGCCAGCCGGTGGGCATGATCGTCCAAAGCATGATGACCGCCACCGCACAGAACGACCCCGCCGGCCGCCCCCCCGTGAACCTGCGTGATGACGTGCTGGCCCAGATCACCGGGCCGATCGTCGTATGGTCGACGCTCACACCGCCTCACACCGACCCGGCCAATGCCGGAACCGCCGCGATCGCTTCGGTTGGCGATGAGGCCCGAATCGACGAGGCGCTCTCGCGACTGCACGAAACCTTCGTCGCCCGAGGCCGCCCCGACATGCGGCGGGAACTGCTGGACACCACCATGTACCTCTTGACCGGGATGTTCGGCGCCGAAGACCCGGACGCCGATACCGGGGCGGTCGCAGTCGCAGTCGCCGGCGACAATCTCATCTTGAGCGGCGAAAGTGTCGTCGCCCAGGCCATTCGCGACCTGCGTCGATCCGATCTGGAATCGATCGAAAGCGACCCCACCTACCGCTACGCGGCTCGCTATCTGCCGGCCCAAGCGGGGGTGTGGACCTATGAGAACACTCAGTTGAAAACCAAGGCGGCGTGGACGCTGCTGAAACACGAAGCCGCCAACAGCTTGTTCAACCCCCAACGCCCTAAGAGCGACGATGACACAGCCAGAATCGACGTGGGTATCGGCTACTCCCGCCGGCAAGGCGTCATATCCCCCATGGAGAATATCATGGAGGATTTCCAGGAGTACTGCGACTTCAACCTGCTGCCGGAATTCGAAGGTGTGAAGAAATACTTCGGCCCCTCAGTCAGTTACCTTCGCCAAACCGAAAAGGGTCTGTACTTCGAGAGCATCACCCTCAAAGCCCCGCCGGCCCGGTAGGTTGTCACAGATCGGCCCCTATGGCCGCGACTGACGGCCATGCCGACGCCGCAGAAGGCCAGGACGAATTGCTGGAGTCGGCCGCCGAGTAGTTTCGCGCCCCCGAACGCGGCTTGTGTGAGCGCACCGCCAGAGCCCCGGCGTACTCAGACATCGTCGGAATCCGTCGGCGGCTCTTCGGGCTCCTCCGACGATCTACCCTCCGACCCCAACGGACGCTCGGGCATGCCCACTACGCCGGTTCGCTTGTCGACGACCGCCGTACCGGCCAGCATGTCGCCGGCGCGCTGACGATAGCGGCTGAAGATGGGCCACAACAGAAACGCGAAACCCAGCCACGGCGCGACCGAGAACAGGAGGAACTCGATGGGCTTGGTCAGATTCCGCACCAGGATGCCGTCCAGCCCCGGGCGACCGCCGTCGCGATCGACCACTCGCATGCCGAAGATCATCTTACCCACCGTGGCCCCCCACCGCCATTCCATCACAATGGCGTAGGCGACGTAAATCCCCAGGGCCAGCAGCAGAAAATGCTGCAGCGGAACGGGAATCACGCCGGCGTCGTGGAGATCTTGGAGCATCTGCTTCACTTGTGTATCGTTCAGTCTCAGCACCGCCAAGGCGATGTAATTGCCGGGGACGTTGTCGATCATGAACGCCACGACCCGTTTGAACCACATTGCCGGCGCCAGTTCGGCAGGCAGGCTGAACGGGCCCATGGGGCCGCGACGGACGTGACGGCTGAGTACGATAATCATCACGGCGCCCAGCAGCACGTACACGCCCTGCATCCAGGGCTCGACGGCATCGGGCTTGACCGGGGCGAGCGAAAACTCCTCGACCCCCGAAACGGCGCCGGTCTTGGGGTCGACCGAGCCGAGCCGCCACGAGTCGTCGGCCTCCCAGGCCATCGCCAGCACAACGCCGGACGGGCACAGGCCCGCCGATGTCCCGCCGTCGCTGACCAACGGTTTCCCCTCAAGCGTAATGGGGACAGTCTCTGTTATCGCCCCGCCGGGCAGGTCCACCCGTCGCAGCCAAGCCCCTTCGGAGCCGGCGCCGGCCACGAGCAAATCTTGCCCGGCCGCCAGCAGCCAGCGAACGCGATGGGCGGAATTGGCCCACTCCAGTTGGCCCAGGGGCGACCATTCGCCGTCGGCATAGCGGAGAAACTTCACCGGCCAGCCATCGGGGGTGCAGACCAGCAGGTACAGCCCGCCCTCGGGCATCGAGGCCAGATGATACCCGCCCACCGAGTCGAGGTCCGCCGCCTCCACAACCGTCAGCGGACTCCACCTGCGGCCACGCCGGACCATAACGATGGTGTCGCCCGAGGCGGGCGTGACCGACGGAGCCGAACCGGGCTCGGTCTGCGGCGCCGGCTGAGTCGCGGTCGCAGCGGCGTCCGTCTCCGCAGCGACCACTGCGGCGACGGGCTGCGTGTCGGTCGGTTGCGTTGAGGGCTCGGCGTCGGACGGGGCATCTGGACCCAGCAGAAGGTAGATCGTCGGCGAAAGCCCCTCTTGAGGCCCCGCGCACGCGGCCAACACCTTGCGGCCGCGATATTCCTTGGGCCATAGCGGCCCGGGGCGCCTGCCGCTGCGGGCGTACTCGGTGTACTTGCCGCTCGTGTAGAACACGTGCAGCCGGCCGGCGGCGACCAACGCCGAAGCCGCCCGGCCCTTGCTGACGGCCACGTTCCGCCATCGCCGGTCGATACGCACGGCTACCGTGGTGTCGTTGGTCGTCGGATCGTGAGAAACCCGCCACAACCGATCGCCGTCGGCGGCCAATTTCACGTCAACGTCGGCGGCGGCCACAGAGCCCGCCAGTGCGACGGCCGCGACCAATACACCCAACAAGAATCGGTTACTCACTTCGTCGAACCTCCACCTGCGTCGGCATCGCCGGGGGCTGCGCGCAGCGGTCGGGCGTCATCAATATCGGCCGGAATTCTTCGTTTGAACGCTCGGGGCGGCGGAATGAAGCGATCATCACTGCCGACCGCCTGGCCCGACAAACGGATGCGAATCCCGCGAATGCCCTCGGCGTTGGGCCACGTCATGCGAATATCGGTCGGCATCGACGGGGGGTTGTCGCCGGCGTCGGGGGCGTTCACCGGCCGGTAGCGATCCAGCACGGCTTCCATCACGCCGCGGCCTTGGCGGTCGAACAGCCACATCCGCCGGGGACGGTGAGGGGTTGTGTGGCGGTCCAGCCACTGCTCGGCCCGGAGGTACCACCCGCCCCACTCGGGACGTTTGGCGATCGACGACATCACGTACACGCAGGGCTTGTCCGGCGTTTTGAGGATCACCTGCGTCGACGCGTCGAGGTCTTGCGGCCACGGGGCCAGGCCCAGGGCGCTGAGCAGTTGGGTCGGATCGATCTCCAGCGATTCGGCGCCCGGTTTGTGAAGGTCGGCCAGCCGGCCCCAGCGGGCCTGCCCTTGGCCGCTGGGCGGGTTCACCCAGTAGTAGAACTCACCGGCGGCCGCATCGATACCCAGTTCGAAGTAGGTCTCGCTCGCCTCTTTGCCGCGAAGCATGAAGTAGTGCGGCCCCTCGGGGCCGGCGGGGCCGCGACGGAAGTAGATCCGCCCGTCAGGCAGCCGCACCTTGTTGAACACGGCCCGCCCCGCCAGTTCCACTTCGATGTCGGCGATCGCCCACAGCGTGGGCATCTTGTCGGCGTTCCCGTTGTATTCGTCGAACAGCACCTCTCGCGAGACCAGTTCGGTATCGCACGAATGGCACCCGGCCACCGCCACGGCCGCGGCCGCGACGAACAGGGTCCACAGGCGTCTGAGGTCCATCACAGTTCTCCCTGCAAGATCCCGCTCAGTTGCTCGCTGAGATCGGCGATCTGGTCTTCATCGAGTTGCGGGTCGAGCACCTCGAGCAGTTCACCGGGCCGGCCGCGTTGTTTCAAGAGCCACGATTGGGTCCCGTCGTCGGCCTTGATCGTCCGTTCGTAGTTCAGCAGGCGTTTTCGCATCAGCACCAGCGTGATGACGAACCTGAAGTTCTGCCGCGACGGCTCGGTGTCGTCGGCCAGGCGATGGAAGAAGTTCAGCAGCAGGTCGTCGTCGACGAACACCTTCTTCTTCTCCTCCTTGGCCGGAACCTGCGCCCGCCACTGGCCGAACGGATTGTCGACCGGCTCGCGTTGGGGATCGTCCCAGCACGCCAGGCACCAATCCCGGCGGAGCAGCAACTCACCTTCGGTGACGACCACGACCATATAGTGCTCGGCCGTCTCCAGCGTGCGTTCGCACTGGACGCACTGGCCGGCTGTACGGGCGATATTGAACTCCTTCGCCATAATCCTCTTGTTTCCTTTTCAAACAGGGCCGCTTGCGACGGCGGCGAAGCGGTGAATTTCCACACCCGCCGACTCGCGTCGACCGTGATCACCTCGCTCTGAAAAAGCGGGTGTTGACGCCGCCGGCGCCTATTTCGGCGGCGACCTTCTTCGAACACCGAGGACACCAGCCCACGTAGGCGGTTCCGGCGGCGTTGCGATAGATCCGCTGATACACATTGCAGCACTCGAAATGCACGCTGATGAACGGCCGGCCCGTCGCGGCCGGTTTCGTCGCATCCGCATGCGATGGCGACGGCCCCGAGGTCGCCCCCGAGATATCCAGGATGTAGTCCTCATCCGCCATGCACCGTCCTCCGTCCGGCGTGCGATTGACGCCGCGTTTACAACTGATCCTTCACCGACGCCTCGATCCGGCCGACCCGTTCGCCGGCGGTCAGGCAATCTCGCTCGCTCTGGGCCAGCACTTCCGCCGCCGCGGCCCGGTCGTCGCAGGCCGGGGCGTTGATGCGGACATTGTAGTCGCACAGCTTGACGGTCGCCTCGGCCAACACCGCAGCCGCCGCCAGATCGCTGAGAAGCCACTTGTTGCACCGGCCGGTCAGCGAATCCAGATCGTCAAGGGCCGATAACGCCAGTTTGGCCATTTCCCGCGGCACGTCAATGCAGGCCGTCAGCGCCGCCTGCACCGCGGCGTCCTTGCCGGGGCCGTCGGCTGCGGCGGCCTTGGAATACAGATCGAACGCGGCCATGTCCTCTTCGATCAACTGCATGAACATCGCCCGCACCTTGGCCAAGCGGCCGGCGATGCGTTCGTAATCAGCGTCGTGGTCGGCGAACGCCTTCTTCCCACGCGTGAACGCCACCGACATCTCCCCCAAGGCGACCCCCAACGCCCCCACCACGCCGGCGACGCTTCCGCCGCCGGGGGTGGTCGATTTCGACGCCGTCGCCTCGACAAACGCGACCACCGATTGAGCCGTCAGATCCTTCTCGCTCACGTCGTGCTCCTTCACATCCGCAACTCATTCTCACGGGCCGGCCCCGGCCGTCGGCGTCGTCACCGTCACGACCGCCGGGCCGGCGAGGTACTTTTTGGCCACGCGTTTGACATCGGCGACGGTGACGGCTCGCAAACGCTTGGCCAACGATTTGCCGTAGTCGTACCCGACCCCGTACAGTTCGTCCAGCGCCGCCTGAGACGCCAGCGACGCCATGGTCTGGTTGCCCAGCAGATCGGCGGTGACGATCATGGTGACGGCCTCGTCGACCTCCGTGGCCGTGAACTCGTGGCTGAGCGTGCGCTTGACGTTGGCCAGGATAATACCGACCACCTCGTCGGCCTTCGCCGGCTGGGTCATCGCGTACACCACGAACGCCCCGGGCGCCTGGCCGACCCAGTTGTACGCGTGCACCACGTAGACCAGTTGCTTGCCGCGGAGTTCAGTGTGCAGCCAGCCGCGAGGGAGTTGGTAGCCGCTGATGATGGTGTCCAGCACGCTCATGGCGTCCCGGTCGGCGGTCTCGGCGAACAGCATCCCCGGCCAGCCGATCATGATCGCGGCCCCGGTGTTGGCGGTGGGCAGTTCGTATCGCTCCCCATCGGCCGCCACCTTGCGAACCGGGGGAATATCCAGCTTGTTCACGCCGGCGGGCATCACCGCAAACCGCTCGGCGACCATGTTTCGCATCGTGTCGAAATCGAAATTGCCGTAAATCGCCAGCACCGCCGAGCCCGCCTTGACCCATCGTTTGTGATGGCTGGCGATCGCGTCGCGATCCGCCTTCTCCACCACATCGACCGCCCCCAGGGGCAGCAGGTGGTAGGGAGCGTCGGGGCCGAAGAATTTTCGGCGGAAGTTCAGTTGCATCTGGCTGGACCATTTCTCGTCGGTCCGCTTAATCGACGCGACGATCCGCGGCCGAAGAATCTCCAGCTCCGACTCCGGATACGTCGGCTGCATCACCACGTCGGCCAGAATCTCGGCCGCCTCGACGGCGTCGGCCTTGAGCACCTGGGCCGACCAAAGGAAGGTGTTGTTGCCGGAGATCGCGTTGATCGCCCCGCCGGCGCGGTCGAAGAAGTCGGCGATCTCGTCGGCCGAACGTTCGCCGGCGCCCTTCACCGACAGCCCCGTCATCAGCGTCCCGAGCCCATTGGTCGCGGCGTCCTCGGTCAGCACCCCCCCCAGCACCGCCAGGTTCATCGCCACCAGGTCCACCGAGTCGGTCGAATTGAGAATCACCGTCAGACCGTTATCCAGCGTGAACCGCTCGATTCGATCGGGCCGCCGAGCAACACCCCCGCCGGTCACGGCTCCGGCGGCCGCGGCCGGAACCATCCGGGTAATCGCCATCGCGTCGGGGGTCAGGTACTGCTGCGCCACCCGAACCACCTGCTCGGCGGTCACCCGTTGGATCCGATCGGTATACCGGCGGGAGAACTCCACGTCGCCGGAACTCATGTAGTCCATCCCCAACGTCGACGCCTGGCTCTCCACGCTCTGCTGGCTGTAGACGTAGTCGGCCACCTTCTGACGCTTGGCCTTGGCCAGTTCGTCGTCGGTGACGGGCTCGCGAGCGATGCGGCTCAACTCGGCGAAAATCTCCGCCTCGGCCGACTCGACGTCGCCGGGGTCGGCCTTGAAACTAATGTTGAATTGACCCGCGCCCCACTGAGGCGTCCACGAACTGCTGTCGACGGAGGTGACCAGTTTCTTCTGGCGAAGAACAATCCGATGCAGCCGACTGGAGGGTCCGTTGGTGAGGATATAGCTGAGCACGTCCAGTGCGTACAGATCCTCGTGAACCAGCGGGATCGTTCGGAAACTGATCTCTTCGCTGACGTCCTTCACCGTTTCGCTGACCTGAACCACACGCCGCACCCCCGCCAGAACCGGCGGCTCCGGCAACACCGCCGGCGGCACGCGCCCGGCCTCGAACCCGGCGAACGATCGGCAGATCGTATCGAGCACCGCATCGGTCTTGACGGCTCCGACCACCACGAAGATCATCCGCTGGGGCACATACGTTTGGCTGTGGTAGGCCATAACGTCGGCGTAGGTAACGCGTTTCAGCGCGTCGGCGTAGCCGATCACCGGCACGGACGCCGGATGCGTCTGGTAGAAGTTCGCCATGTGAGCGTAGTACATCTGCCGGCGCGTATCGTCGCGGCCCATCTCCAACTCGCGCTGCACAACCCCATGCTCACGCTCGAATTCCCCGGAGGTAATCGCCGGGCGGGCCATCCAATCGCTGAGAATATCGATCGCCTCGTCGGTGCGGCCGGCGGCGCAGTTGATGTAATACACCGTCCGATCCAAGGACGTGAACGCATTGGATTGGGCGCCGATCGCGTCGAGCCGACTGCCGCTTTCTTTGGACGCCTGGGCGTGACCGGCGCCTCGGGTGGCCCCTTTGGCCACCAGATGCTCCAGCAGATGACTGAGCCCGCAGCCGAGCCATGGACCCTCGTACATCCCCCCGGTCCGCACGATGCTCTGGACGGTCACCACCGGGACGTTGTGGTTCTCCTGGACGATCACGGTGAGCCCGTTGGAAAGCGTCGCGACCGTAGCGCCGCGATCGCTCACCTCCCGACGAACCACGCTCAGCGGCTCCGCCGGCGTCGCAGCAGTCGCAGCCGCGGCGGTCGGGGCAGCCGGGGCAGCCGCGGCGGTCGGGGCGGCCGACGGGGCGTCGGCGTCGTCTCGCACGGCGTTTGAAGGCCCGGCGCAACCGACCGCCAACAGGACGATCCACATCATTACGATACGTTCCATGGTGTCTCTCCCAGCGTCCATGCCAGTAGCGGCTCTCAACACAAATGGAAGGGGCGCCGGCGATACGCCGGCTTGACGACCCACGCGCCCGGCGCGAACAGCGCGAAAAACGCCGCCGAACCGCCGCGCGACGCTCGTCGCATTCGCCCCGACAACGGCTACCGGGTCGGACGCTTCTCTATCTCGCTGAGATATTCCAGCGTTCGATCCAATTCGCTCTTGAGATGACGAACCTTCAGCAGGTTCCTCACCCGAGTGACCAACTCCAACCGATTGACCGGCTTGGACAGGAAATCGTCGGTCCCGCTGTCCACCGCCCTTTCGATATCGGCCATCTCGTTCAGCGCCGTCACCATGATTACCGGGATATCCCGCGTGGCCGGGTCGCTCTTGAGCTTGCGGCACACCTCAAACCCGCTCATTCGCGGCATCATAATATCCAGCAGAATCAGATCCGGCGGAGCCGCGGCTATCCTCTCCAACGCAACAACCCCATCCTCCACCGTCTCGACGTTCACCGGAATCGTCTCCAGGTACGCCGCCAACAGTTCGCGGTTCTGCGCGTTGTCATCCACCACCAGGACGTGCGACTCCGGCGACGGGTCCGATGTATTCTCGACTGGGACCTGTTCGGTCATGTGCTTGCTGTCTCCAAACCATGCAATTTGCGCGACATTCCGTCGCCGCGACCTGCCTGAACCTCCGGCAGTATCAGGAATTCCCCCCGCAAAAGCAAGAGCGGCGTCGCGGCCGCCGCACTCCATAGCATCCGTCCTTCCGGCCGAGATGTGAATCGAGCTGAG
>CBDVCA010000052.1:0-17963 GCA_965372365.1 uncultured bacterium | reverse complement strand
CATGGCCGAACAAATACCCGCCACCATTTCGGGATGAGAGCCCGATTATTGAAAACACACTGTGAACGGTTACTCAACTGGGGGGGGCACTGGGCGGCAAGTACGAGTTGCCCCAACCACTGAATGACAAAAAACAACTCCAGATGACGTTTGGAGCCTTTTGATATTTGATATTTGCCGTCTGCCGTATTCGAGCTTGTTTGGGATTTCGAGTTTCGAGATTCGGATTTCGCCGGCGCCCTACCGAAGAAGCTCGACATGAATCGTCCATGTCGGGGCGCCGAATCGGTTCTCAGAGAATTTGAATCAGACCATCGGGGCCGGCGAACGGGGCGCCGTTGAGCGTCGGCCACGACCACTTCTCGCCGGTGAGCCGCTCGGTGTGCTTGATCGATTTGATCGGTGCGCCGGTTTCGGAGCCCCGGGCGTAGAGGCCGGCGTCGGCGAAGTCGGCGTTCAGCAAACGCACCGGCCCCAGCGACGCGGCGGCGATGTTCGTATCGGCGAAGAATCGATCGGTCGACCTGTTGACGCCGGTGATGGTGAACGACTTGATCTTGGCGGACGGCTCGATGAAGTCGGCGCTTGCCGCGGGGGCTCGGACGACTTGGGGACTGAGCCCGGCGAGGAAGTCGCTCGCGACGGCCGATCGTAAGGTGATGGGGCCGATTGTGCCCGCCGAGCGAACGACGGTTCCGTAGGCGTCGCCCTTGACGGTCAGCGATTTCAACGTCGAAGTCTTGCCGGTCCGCGGCTCGCTCAGCGTGATCGACGCGTTGCGAAGGTCGCCCTTGATCGTCACGTTCCCGGCCCGGCCGGCGGTCCAGGCGCCGGTGGCGTCGCCATGGATGATGACGCGGCCGAGGTCGCCGTCGGCCAGATCGACGTTGGCGTGGAAATGGCCCGCCACGTTCCGGGCGGCCATCCCGCTCACGTGCAGCTTTCTCAGGGCGGGGGCCGAAACAAGATCGGCCGTTTCGTCGGTGTTCAACCATTCGGCCGCGACGACCGAACGCAGCGGCGTGCTGCTCAGGAGTGAAACGTCGGCTACGCGTCTCAACCTGATCGCGGCGGGTCTAACCACCTCGGCGCTATCGCCAATGCGGATAGTTCCGGCCGAAACGTCGGCCAGTTTGAGCGTACGCACGTAGCCGAGGTCGACATCGCCGGCGACGTTGATCGTCGCGGCCTTCAGCGCCTTGAGAGGCCCGGCGGCGCTGACGCCGCTGACGCTGATTTCGGCGCCTCCCTTGGCGGCGATCGTCGCGATCGACCGCTCGGTCGTATCGTGCAGCACGATCCGCCGGGCGTCGCCGTCGGCGACCAGTTCGCCCCAACCCCCGGCGGTCAGCGACATCGCAGCCCCGGCGCCGGATTCGTCGAGCATCTTCAGCGTGACCGGCTGATTCCGCCCGTCGAGTCTGCCGAATCGCCATTGGGTCCGCCGAACCGTCGCATCGACGGCGATATTGTCGCTGAGGTCCGACTCGTCGATCGCGGCGTCGGCGATCACCTCGGCCAACAGGAAGTAGTCCTGTCCGGTCGGCGTATCGGGCGTCACCGCAAGCGCCACGGTCACCTTGGCCGACCGGCCGGGGGCGAGGTTGATCTTTCGCCCGGCGTTCTCGTTCCACAGCGTATCGCCAGCGTCGAGGATCGCGTCGGTCGAGCCCCAGATCCGGACGGTGACTCTGCCCTTGGCCCGAAGGTCGCCGGTGTTGGTCACCCGGACGACGGCCTTGGCCTTCTCGCCGGGGACGTTGAGCGCCTTGAGCGTTACGGTGCGAAACTGCGGCGTCAGGTTCGCCGCCGGCGCCGACGGGTCGTCATTGAGGATCACGCCAACCGCCGCGGCCATCGCCAGCGTGGCGCCGGTGGGGGCCGACAGAGTCACGTCGATCGTTTCGTCGGCTTCGGCCACCGTATCGCCGAAGACGTACACCCACACCGTCTTGGATAGATCGCCGGCGTTGAACGTCAGCATTCCGTCGGCCGGCATGTAGTCGCCGTCATCGGCGCGGGCGGTCCCGTCGGCGGTGGCGTAGTTCACCGTTACCGTGTGGATCGCCGGTTCCGACAGCCGGACGATGAATTCCATAACGGCGACGCCGTCGTCGCGTTCGACGATGGATGCATCATCGATCGTCAACTCGCCGCCCTGGTCATCGTTGACGATCGTGCCGATCGCTTCGGCGTCAGTGATCATCGCCTCGGTGGGGTTGGTCAGATGTATGAAAAAGCGCTCGTCGCTTTCGGCGATCGTATCGCCGGCAATCTGCACGGTGATGGTCCGGCTCGACTGCCCGGCGGGGATCTCGACCGTGCCGTAGGCCCTGTAGTAATCGACGCCTTCGATCGCGGTGTCGGCGACGGTGACGTACTCGACCGTAATAGTGGTCGCGGCCGGTTCGTCCAGCGATACGGTGAACGTCATCGTCGTGCCGGCGTCGCTTTCGGCGATCTCGGTGTCGGCGATGGAGATTCGCCCCAGATCGGCCGGGGTGTCGTCGTCGGTGATGGTTCCGGCCGCCTGGGATCGGCCCAGCGCGCCGCCTTGGGGGGCCGAGAGGCTGACCCAGAACTCCTCGTTGGATTCGACGATGTCGTCAGCCAGCACCGTTACGGTGATCGCCGCTGTGAGGGTTTGGGGGTCAAACGTGAGCATCCCCGACTTCTGTTGGTAGTCCTCGCCGTCGAAGGCCGTTCCATCGCCGGTGGCGTACTGGACGGTCACCGTCGAGGCGCTGGCGTTGGACAGCTCGACGTTGAAGGTCATCTGGACCGAACCGGCGTCCATTTCGCCGATGGTGGCGTCGTAGATGTAGATCAGGGGCGGATCGTCGTTGTCTTCGATGGTTCCGCGCCCCTGGCCATCGTCGCCGAGCACGGCGTTGATCGGATCGCTCAGATCAACCACGAACAACTCGGCCGGTTCGGTGATGGTGTCGCCGACGATGGGAACGGTAATCCACAGGCTCGTCTGCTGAGGCTCGAACGTCAGCTCTCCGTTGGCGGTGTAGTAGTCCACCCCGCCGCCGATCGCCGTACCCTCGGCGGTGTCGTAGGCGACCCTCACCTCGAAGTTCGTCGGCCCCGACAGGGTGACCTCGAACTTCAGGTAGTTCTGCCCGGCGTCGCCTTCGACGATGCTCGCATCACCGATGAAGATCTGCGTGTCATCGTTGCCGATCGTGCCGACGGCTTCGGCTCGGCCGATCGTGGCGTTTTCGGGGTAGCTGAGGATGAGCCCGAATGTTTGATTCGGCTCGACGGTGGTGTCGCCGTCGATCACGATATGTACAAACATTTCGGTAACGCCGGGGGCGAACGTCAATTCGCCGTCATCGGCCCGGTAGTCGCTCCCGGCCTCGGCTGTGGCGTCCGCGGTGGCCCACTTCACCTTCACCGGCAGGGCCGACGGGTTCGAGAGCGTCACGAGCATGTCCAATACCGATGATCCGATGTCGCCTTCGGCGATCGCCCCGTCCATGGCGGAAATCACCGGCGGGTCGTCATCGTTTGTGATCGTCCCGGTCGCCGTCGCGCCGTCGGTCTTGATGATTGCATTCACGGGCGCACTGAGCACGACGTCGAACGTTTCGTTCGCCTCGGTGGTGCGGTCGCCGTGGATATCGACCGACACTACTTGGTGAATCTCGCCCGGGGCGAAGGTGAGCGTGGCCGTCGTCAGGGCGTCGTAGTCGTCGCCGGCGATCGCCGACCCGTCGGCGGTGTTGACCGTTACGCCGGCTTCGACGGCGCTGGCGTGGGTCAAGCCGGCGACGAAGCTGAGCGTGACGACGCCGTCGTCGCCTTCTGTGATCTCGGCGCCGGCGATCGAAATCTCGGCGTCGTCGTTGCGGATCACGCCCACGCCTTCAGCGTCTTGGGGGTCATTGAAAACGGCGTTGGCGGGGTTGCTCAATGTGAGCGTGAGCGTTTCATCGGGTTCGGAGGTGTCGTCGCCGTAGACGTCGACGAAGATGATCACCTGCCGGTCCCCCGGCGGGAACGCCACCTCCGTCTCGGCCTTGGGTTGGAAGTCGGTTCCCGCCGACGCCGAACCCTTCTCGGTTACGTCGTAATCGAAGATGATCCCGGAGGCGTCCTGGGCGCCGTGGACGGTGATGATGAACTGAAGTTGTGTCGTTTCCCCGGCGGCGCCCTCGATGACCGTCGGGTCGCTGACGGTGAGCCAGGGGATGTCGTCGTCGATGATCGTCGCGACGGCGGTGTCGGTGGTAATCTCGGCGCCGTGGGGGTTGTACAGGCGCACCTCAAAGCTCTCGGCCGATTCGGCCCGATTGTCGGCGATGACAGGTACGCTGATGATCTTGACCGTCTCGCCGGGGTTGAAGGTGAGCTTGCGGTTGGTGGGGGTATAGTCGTTGTCGGCCATCGTGGCGCCGCCATCGCCGTCGCGGGTCATGTACCAGACGGTGACCGTCTCGGCGCTGGCCTCCGAGAGGCTCACCTCAAGCAGCATCTCCGTCGGCGACGGCCCCGTGCCCTCGGTGACCGAGGCGTCGGCGATGCTGACGCCGGTGTCGTCGTTTTCGATTGTTCCGATCGCCTCGGGGTCGTCGCTGTCGGTGTCGTCGTCGCCGTCATCGAGCAGGGCGCCATCGGCGTGGGTCAATCGGGCCAGGAACGTCTGGGCCGTCTCGGTATCATCGTCGCCGAGGATGTCGACGGTGAAGGTTTGGGTCACTTCGCCGATTTCGAACGTCAATTTCCGATCGGCGGCCGGGGTGGTCATGTCGATCGCCGTGTAATCGATGCCGGCGACGGCTCGGTGTTCGTCGTCGGCCTCGACATCGTCGACGGTGGCGTAGTGGATGGTGACGACGCTATCGTTATTGGGTTTGGAGAGCGTCACGGTGAACTGCATCCGGGCGACCGACCCGTCGGGGCCTTCGACGATTGACGCGTCGGCGATCGAGGCCCGGGGGGTATCGTCGTCGACGATCACGCCGGTGGCGACGAAGCTTTCGCCCAGCGTTCCGTTGATCGGGTCGATCAGCGTGATGGTGAAGGTCTCGTTCTCCTCGATGGTCGAATCGCCATAGAGGGTGACCCTCGCGACGCCCCCGTACACATCGTTGCTTTCGTCCTCGTCGCCATCGTCGATCCTGGCGAAGCTGATCAGCCCCCCCGGCTCGACCACGGGGTGATAGTCGTCGTCCTCATCATCATCCACGTCGGTGGTGGTCGTGCCGTCGGCGGTAACGAAACGGACGCTCACCGTGGGCCTGATGATATGAGAGAGCCGCACCTCGAAGGCGATCGTGGTTGACCCGGCGTCGCCCTCAGTGGCCCGAACTTCGATCGACTCGGGATCGATCGAGATGATCGTATCGTCATTCTCGATCGTCCCGACGGCTATGGCGTCGAAGATCTTCGCCCCGACGGCGCCGCTGAGCACCACGCGGAACGTTTCGTCGTCTTCGGGAACGAAATCGTCGATCAGAGGGATTCGGATCGTCTGGGTGAGCGAAGGGTCGTCTTCGTCGAACGTGAACGTCAGGAGCGGCAGCGGGTCGGTGATTCCAGTATAGTCCGTTTCGGAATCGGCGTGTTGGATCTCTATGGCCGATTCATCCACATCGGTCGAGGGATCGTCTTCGGCCGGTTCGTCCGGGGCGGTTGCGTAGTAGACGGTGATGCGGCCGCCTTCGCCGGCCTTGTCGAGGGTGACGACGAACTCCAGTTCGCCGGTTTTCTCCAGCACGGTGACGTTTTCGATGGTCAGCCGCGGCGCGTCGTCGTCGAAGATTTCGCCGATCGCCTGGGGGGTCAGCAGTTCGGCGCCGGAGGCGTCGCTGAGCAGGACGGCGAATGTTTCGTCGAACTCGATATCGTCGTCGCCACTGGCGGTGACGGTGATGGTCTTGGTGATCTCCCCCGGCAGGAAGGTGAGGATCCCGTCGGTCGGCTCGTAGTCGTCGTCGTCGCCGTCGGGTGTGGCTCGGGTCAGGTCGGTCGCGTCGGGGTCGGCGCCGGTCGCGTAGGCGACGGTGACCGTCTCGGCCGACGGTTGCGACAGCTCGACGGTGAAGGTGAACGTCGTGTTGGCGCCGGCCTTCCCTTCATCGAGACTCAACATCAGCGACGCGGCGGCGAACGCCAGTTCGGTGTCGTCATTAGCGATGGTTCCGGTGGCGTCGCCATCGGCGATGGCCGCGTTGGAGGGGTTGCTCAGACTCAGCGTGATGGTCTCGTGGGGTTCGACCTCATCGTCGCCGTCGACCTCCACGGTGACGATCTGCGCCGCCGGTCCGTCGGTGGTGAACCGCAGCGTATCGTGGGTCTGAGTGTAATCGCCATCGGCCAGTGTAGCCGTACCGTCTAGGGTTTCATAGTCGACCTCGACGTCGAACGCGATCGGTCGCGACAGCCACACGTTGAAATGGAGGTAGACGGTTCCGTCGTCGCCTTCGATGACGGTGGCGTCGTCGACGTAGATATCCGGGGTGTCGTCGTCGGTGAGAGTGACGGTGGCGTCGCCGCCGGCGAGGATGGCGCCGGTGACGGTTCCGATATCGATCGAGAAGTGCTCGTCGGCCTCGATGTCGAGGTCGCCAAGAATCTCGACGCGTATCTTCCGCGAGATCTCTCCCGGCAGCAGCGTAAGCGAACCGGCGACGTGGGTGTAATCTCCAGCCGCGGCCGTCGCCGATCCGGGCGCCGTCGCATACGTCAACGTCACCGGGTGATCGGTGGGGCCTGATAGCCTGACGGTCAGTTCCATAATCCCCGGCCCGGCGCCTTCGGGAATGACGACGTCGGCGACCGAGAGCAGGGGCTCGGCCACTTGGCCGTAGCTGGTGAACTGCCGCACGCCCTGGTCGGCGTAGACGTCGAGCATCGAGATCAACCCGTCGCCGGCCCAGACGACCTGGTCGCCGAACATCACCGGCGCGTCGTGCGGCCCGTCGTCGACGGTGATCTGGCTGGTGAGCCCGGACGTATCGCTGTATCGCCAGATCTGCCGCGTGTCGGCGTCGACCCAGATCGCCCCGCCAGGACTGACCCGGGGGCTCCAGTCGTCCCCGTCGTTGTCGGTCAGTTGCGTCGTCTCCTGTGTGGCGATGTTGTAGGCGAAGATTTCGCGGTCGCCATCGATCTTGCCGGAGAAGACCACCGTCGCGTTGGTGAGCCCGGGGTAGCCGTCGTGGTAGTCGTTGTCGGTAATCTGGACGGTGGTTTCAGCTTCGATGTCGTACAGGAAGATCTCGTCGTCATCGCCATCGGCGGCTCGCCAGACGACGTGGGTGGCCGAGACCGACGGAGCGTAATCGCCGAAGCTGTTGTCGGTGATCCGGCGGACCTCGGACCCGTCGTACAGGAAGATCTCGCTGTAGTTCCCCTCGCCGGCGTACCATACGACATTGCCGTCGGCGATCCGAGGGCGCTTGGCGTCGAAGAGCCCATCGCTGAGTTGCATCACCGTGCCGGTGGACAGGTCGTGCAGCGTGACTTGATCGATTTGGCCGTCGCCGCCGAGCCACACGACGTCGTCCCCGCTGATCTGCGGGCCGCGGTCGTCGCGGTAGTTGTCGGTCAGTGCGACCGTGACGCCGGCGTCGTAGACGTAGATCTCGTAGTCCTGCCCGTCGAACCCCTCCCACACCACGCGGCCGCCGTCCACCTGCGGCGCATCGTCGTCAGTCTGGTTGTCGGTGAGTTGGCGCAGACCGGCGTCGTCGTACATGAAGATCTCGTAGTCGTGCCCGTCCCAGGCTCGCCACGCGACCGCGCCATCAGAAATGCAAACGTCGCTGACGCCGCCGTCCAACAGCAGACGCGGCTCCAACGCTTCGCATATCGGGCGCAAAGGGGTTGTGCGGTCATCCATGACCGATCTCTCCAGCATCCATGCTTTCACAGCTCCTTGATTGTTATCGGACGCCCGGGGCGGAAAGATGCAGGGAAAATGACGGACGGCGGAACGGCAGGCTTCAGGCACAGCGAACGGCATACCGGCAACGGCTGACGGCATACAGCAACGGGGGATGTGCGATGGCGATGGATGCTTGGTGCGGACATCGCGGGGCCAGTTGACGGCGTCTCTGGAAAGAGCCCTGGAAGGGCGAAGGCGGTTAGCCGGGGTGCGTAAGCCCCCGGACATATGGATTGTCCCCGCTTTGGAGCCCCGACGGGGCGGCGCTACGATCGACGGGCCGAATGCTCTCGGAAGGCTGATGTGTCGCCCCGCTGGGGCTTGGAGTTTCGTGGGCGCATTCTTTCCGGGGGCTCACGCACCCCGGCTAAACGCCTTCGCCCCGACGGGGCTGACAGCAACGGCACAAAGGAAAGGCTTCAGGAAATTGTTCGCGCAGAGAATGCACTCTCGGCAGTATAATACGTGTTCAATTGTTGAAGCGGAGGTCTTGTAGAACGTTATGGACAAACTGATTCGCACCGATCTGGCCGTTACGGCCGAACGCGCCTTGCTGATGTGCGTGGAGACGCCCAAGAGCGAGTTGGACCCGCATGATCCCTTGGGGGAACTGCGCAGTCTTGCCAAGAGCGCCGGGGCCGAGGTCGTGGACGAGATGTTCGCCAAGCGGCGGAAAATCGACCCGGCCTACTACGTCGGCTCGGGGAAGGCCGAGGAGATTGGCCTGCGGGCCGAGGCTGCCGAAGCGGACGTGGTGATCTTCGATAATGATCTATCTCCGGCGCAAATACGTGACCTGGAAGGGGTTGTCGGCTGCAAGGTGCTGGACCGCAGCGAGCTGATCCTCGATATTTTCGCCAGTAGAGCCCAGACCCACGAAGCCCGTTTGCAGGTGGAACTGGCCCAGTTGGAGTACACGTATCCCCGGCTGCGGCACATGTGGACCCACCTGGAGCGTATCGCCGGCGGCCGGACCGCCATCGGCGGCATCGGCACTCGCGGACCCGGTGAGAAGCAGATCGAGGTCGACCGGCGGCTGGTTCGCCTGCGTGTGACCGACCTGAAGCGCTCGCTCAAGGCGATCGACAAGCGGCGTCAGCGGACCGTGGAGAGCCGCACCGATGCGTACAAGATTTGCCTGGTCGGCTACACCAACGCCGGTAAGAGCACGCTGATGAACCTGCTGACCGGTGCAGGAGTGGTGGCCGAGGACAAACTGTTCGCCACACTCGACACCAAAACGCGGCGGTGGGATATCTGCGGCGGCCAAACTGTCCTGCTCAGCGATACGGTCGGGTTCGTGCACAACCTCCCGCATCTGCTGGTCGCCAGCTTCAAAGCTACGCTGGAAGAGGCCATCGGCGCCGATCTGCTGCTGCACGTGGCCGACGCCTCCCACGAGCAAGTGGCCCACCAGATACGAAGCGTCCAGGCCGTGCTGGACGAACTCGGTTGCGCCGATAAGGACCAACTCCTGCTGCTGAACAAGGTCGACCGGATCGTCGACCCGGCTGTGGCGCTGGCGCTGCAGAGCGAATATCCCGGCGCCCACATGGTGTCAGCCCTCGAAGCCGACGGCGTCGATCGTGTGATCGAGGTCATCACCGAGCGAATCGGCGGTCAGCAGGTGACGGTGAAGCTTCGCGCCGATTTCCGCAACGGTCGGCTCATGCAGTATCTGGCCCGGCACGCCCAAACCAAAGACCAACAGTGGGAGGCCGAGACCGTCTTGATTGAAGCGGTGATGAGGTCCATCCACGCGGACGGACTGGCCCAGTTCGACCCCGACGTGGTTGTGTTGGAATGCAACTGATCGGCCGCGGCCGCTCTTGTTCACGATCCGAGCAGGGAGATGATCCGATGACGTCGCCCACCGTCCAAGTGGGTTCATTGACGGTCTCCAATCGGCTACTACCTCAAGGACCACCCCGACAGCATCGAGCAGAAC
Source organism: uncultured bacterium (assembly GCA_965372365.1). Classification (GTDB taxonomy): domain Bacteria; phylum Planctomycetota; class Phycisphaerae; order SM23-33; family FEN-1343; genus CBDVCA01. The sequence continues at coordinate 8,112 of CBDVCA010000052.1, read as the reverse complement.
CTGAAATTGCTGGGGATGGCGTAGCGTCCCGGCGCCGACGAACGCGGGAGAATGTCGCATACGAAGATTAGGTGTTAATGCCGTTGCTTTCAGCCCCAACGGGGCGGCGGCGTTTAGCCGGGGGCGTAAGCCCCCGGGAAGATTGACTCTCAAACGATCAAGCCCCAGCGGGGCGACGCAAAGCAGAGGCTGGACGCTTTCGGTCGGCCGATGTGTCGCCCCGTTGGGGCTTCGAAACTGGTGTGAGCCGTTCTCCCGCCGCGGCGGGCTAAACGCCGCCGCCCCTCCAGGGCTTCTCCTGTGACGCCGCACATTGGCTTTGCCGATTCAGCATCAGACGTTCATTGCCGAAAAATCTAGTCAGACCTTCTTGGCCGCCACGCGTTTCCCGCTTGTGCAGCCGACGCCGAGCGATTATCCTCCATCGCTATCGTTTCTTATGTCCGCGGCCTCGACGTCGCGGTGAGTGAGCCCGTTTGCGTTGAGGAGAGTACAATGTCCAGATTGGTATTGCGGTCGTGGATCGTGTTGGGGTGCGTCGTTGCTGTCGTCGGTCTGTGCGGGGACGCCGCCTGGGCCGAGACCGACGCCGTCGAATCCGTCGCGCCGGCGGCCGAAATCGCGCCGGCCGTCGAAGCCGAACCGGACGTCGAAATCGCGCCGGACGCGACGGAGACCGACGATTGCTCGGTGTGCCGCGCGAAGCATGCGATGGAACCATCGTGGCTCAAATGGGGCCTCGATGAACGCTTGCGGTGGACCTATATCGAGAATCCCGGTCTTCGCAACGGGGGTATCCATTTGCAAGACTACCGCACGCGGCTGTGGACGACGGTGACGCCGGTGGAGAACCTCGACCTCAACGCCCGGCTGGTCTGGCAGTTTACCAACTTCTGCCGGCCAGACGGCGTTCGCGACAAGACCCCCTCTTCTGATGTCCCTTTCGACCTGCTGAACGTCACGTGGACCCAGGCGATGGGCCAGCCGGTAACGGTGATCGCCGGCCGCCAGGAAATACGCCTCGGTGACGGCTGGCTCGTCGCCGACGGGACGCCCCTCGATGAGTTCAGGACCGCCTACTTCGACGCCATCCGCTTCATCTGGGATATCGAACAGGCCGACACCACCGTCAATCTGATCTATATTCGCAACCGGGCCGACTCCGGCGATTACGTCAAGCCGTTCAATAACGTCGACGATCACGTATCGGACCTGAACGAGAGCGGCGCCATCCTGTATGTTCGCAACACTTCCATGCCCTATCTGGAACTTGACGGGTACTTCATCTACAAGCATGATAACGCCGTGGACGCATACGGCGCCAGCCCCGGGCATCGTTCCTACTATGGTTGGATGGGATGGCGGCAGAGTGCTTTCGAGGGCCGCTACTGGGCCGATATCTACACGTTCGGCGCCCGCGCCGGCGGACAACTTGGCGATCGCTGGTCCTATCGCGGCGAGGCCGCGTTCCAGTTCGGCGACAAGGCCAACGCCAAGCTGTGCGGAGCCTGGGGCGCCAACACACGCGTGGCCTTCCTGGTCGATGAGGATACCCACTTCGATATCCACGTCGGCTACGAGTACCGCTCCGGCGGCCGCGATGAGAGAAGCAACTTCGATATGCTGTGGGGGCGATACGCCCAATGGAGCGTCCTCTACACCGAAACGATTGCGGACCTGGACAGCTACTACGGCCAAGACTCCAATCTGCACCGCGCCTTTCTCGGCGCCGCCGTCGAACCGGTCGAAGATCTGACCATCGGAGCCGATTACCACGCCCTCTTCGCCGACCGTGACAATGTCGACTGGTGGGGCGACGACGGCTACTTCCGCGGCCACCTGATCACCAGCCAACTGCACTATCGCTTCAACGAGCATCTGGCCGGAACCCTCCGCGCCGAACTGTTCGCCCCCGGCGACTACTACGGCGACTTCTTCAACGAAACCGCCTTCCTGGCCCGATACGAAACGAGCATCACCTGGTGAGTAATGGCGTGTGCGTCAGGGAGAGTGCAATGTCTGGACGAGTAATGCGATTGTTGGCCGTATGGGGGTGCTTCGTTGCGACCGTCGGTTTGTGCGGAGGCGTGGCGCGGGCTGAAAGCGGCGCCGCCGAAGCGGTCGACGAGGCCGTCGAGATCGAGTCGGCCGCGATCGGAGCGGACGAGTGCCGCGTGTGCCGCGCCAAGCATGCGACCGAAACGTCGTGGCTCAAATGGGGCCTCGATGAACGGCTGCGGTGGACCTTCATCGAGAATCCCGGGCTCTACGATTGGGACCGCCACTTCCAGGACTATCGCACGCGGCTGTGGATGACGGTGACGCCGGTGGAGAATCTCGACCTCAACGCCCGACTGGTCTGGCAATTCACCAACATATGCCGCCCTGACGGCATCAACGATCACGACTACGACAAGACGCCTTCTTCAAACGTTCCGTTCGATCTGCTGAATATCACGTGGACGAAGGTGCTGGGTCAGCCGGTGACGGTGATCGCCGGCCGCCAGGAAATACGCCTCGGCGATGGTTGGCTCGTTGCCGACGGGACGCCCGTCGACGAGTTCAGGACCGCCTACTTCGACGCCATCCGCTTCATCTGGGAAATCGAAGAGGCCGACACCACCGTCAATCTCATGTACATTCGCAATCGTTCCGATTCGAGCGATTACGTCAAGCCGTTCAATGATGTCTTCGTACCGATATCCTACTTGGACGAAGAGGGCGCGATTGCGTATATCAGCAACAATTCGTTGCCCGACCTGCAACTTGACGGGTACTTCATCTACAAGCACGACACTCAACAAGACGACTGGCTTGGTGGTCCGGAGTTCTTCAAAGAACTGTACACCTTCGGGGTCCGCGGCGTCGGCCGATACGGCGATCGGCTTTCCTATCGCGGCGAGGTCGCGTTCCAGTTCGGAACCGCTGTTGCTGCGTACAGCTACAGCAAAAGCAACAAGCTTCGTATCGACGGCGCAGTGGGGATCAATACCCGGGCGGCTTACATTGTTGACGAACAGACCAACACAGACCTGCATGGTGGATACGAGTATCGGTCCGGCGGGAGCAACCCTGCGAGCGATTTTGACATTCTGTGGGGTCGCTACCCGCAGTGGAGTGTGCTCTATTTTGACGGCATCGGTGTGCGGGACGACATCTATCTGGGCGACTCCAATTTGCATCGCATCTTCATAGGGGCCGCAACCGAGCCAGTCGAAGACCTGACCATCCAAGCCGATTATCACCTCCTGTTTTCCGATCACGACAGTGATGAAGCAGAGTGGTGGCCCTATGAGGATACTGGCTCTTTCCGCGGGCAATTGCTCACCGGGCAACTCAATTACGTTCACAATGATCATGTGACCAGTACATTTCGCACAGAGTTGTTCGCTCCAGGCAATTACTACGCCGACCACGACGACTACGGCGGAGGGAACGCCGAAATCGCCTTCCTGGCCCGGTACGAAATGAACATCACCTGGTGAGTGTGCCGGGGAGCCGCCGGTTTGGCGTGGACATCGGGGACGGCGCCGAAGAGATCGATCTATACATGGACGTATTCCCGGGGAGTTTTCGTGGCTGAGGGTCTGCGGTTACTAGCCCCCTGCAGTGCAGGGGGTCACTGGACCGATGGTGTTCCCGCGGCAGCTTCGATGTCGATTGTCTCGAAGCGGCGGTTGGGGCCATAGATCGTGGGCTCACACGTCTTTCGACCCCCCGCAGTGCGGGGGGCTAGTAACGGCAAGCACGCATCCGCCCCGCTCACCGCTGACCCGACATGAGCCAAAGGTCGGACCGGTGGTGCAAGGCCTTGCCGGAACGCCCGGTCTGTGGTATGTTGGTTACAGTGGATTCGCCGTAAGGCTTTGTCGAAACGGTGAGATATGCGCCATTGCGTAAGGAGGCGGGAACCGATGAAATCGATATTCGCCGCCTTCATTTTGGTCGCGATGTCTGCAGGCGTCGTTCGCGCCGACCCCCTCTATATCGCCTACTCCGGCGTCTACCTCGACGTCATCGCCTCTGACCCGAGGGTCCATGCGATCGCGTCGGGGGTTGTGGTCGAGTTCACGCTCGGCGTGGTGGGTAAGGACGGGTTCGCCCCCAGCAGTTTCGACGGCGTGCATCGCGACGGTGTCGTCGGGGGCGCCGCCGGCGTCACGGGGTCGCTCTACCGGGACGGATACGATTCCCGCTTCCTGTACGATCCGGCCACCACCGCTGTCGTCGATCCGACCTGGCTACCGGGCTACACCCCCGACCCCGCGGCGTTGACGGGCCTGTTCGCCCTCACCGGCGGCGGATACCCGACCACGTGGGATCTCGCCCGGATCATCTGCCCCGTCGGCGAGCGGGTCACACTCGACTTCACGATCGGCCACGCGGGCCTATCGACCACCGAATACGTCGGGGCCTCGTTCGTCGGCCTACAGATCGCCGACGCCAACTGTGACGGGGTCGTCGACCTCGACGATTTTGCAATCCTCAAGAGCAACTTCGGGACAATCGGAGCGACGTGGGCTTCGGGCGACTTCAACGGCGACGGCGTCGTGAACCTCGACGACTTCGTCTTGCTCAAGAACAACTTCGGCGCGACCGCCGGGCCATAATCGCCCGAACCGGCCACGCTGGTGCGGATCGGCCTCGGCCCGACGACGATGACGGAGTGGACGCCGCGACGCCGGGGCGAGTTTACTGCAAGCGTACACATGGAGGCGTCGGCCTGATTCTGTGGCCGGCCACGACGACTATGCCCCATCGCACCATGGCAATCTGCGTCGTACTGATCGTCGCGGCCGCCCCGGCGTGGGCCGGCGTGCTGCATGACGACAACGAAGTCCCCCTCTCCGAGCGCCCGGCCGACGCCGTCCTGGGACGTTGGGGCTCCAACGCTTCGTGCGTTGCGATCGGTCCCAGCCACGTACTGACCACGACGCACCAGGGAAACTCCTCAACCGTGGTCATCGACGGGGTAACCTACACCCCAACCACCAGCGCCGCGCTGACCGGCGGGTCCGATGGCTCGTCCGATATTCGCATCGCCGAGCTCACGCTGGACGGCCAACCGGCCAACCTGCCCTATTGGGTCGACCTGTACACCGGCGCCACCGGCGGCGAAACAGCCGTATTGGGCGGCTACGGCAAAGGCCGCGGCTCGGTTCTCACCACCTCCGGCGGCGTCCCCTACGGCTATGCCTGGAGCTCCGACGGCAACACCACGCTGCGATGGGGACAGAACCTGCTGTCCCAGCCCATCGGCGGCAGATTGATCGCCTACTTCGACGGCCCCGACGCCCCCAACGCCGCGCCCTACGAAGCGGCGGTCGCCCAGTTCGATTCCGGCGGCGGATGGTTCATCGCCGACCCCGCCACCGGCGAATGGGGCTTGGCCGGGCTCACCACCGGCGCCGAACACGCAGGAGTCGGCCAATCATGGTTCAAGAATACCGCCGGCCGGGACGACCCCGATCGGCTGGAAGCCCTCCGGCTGCAGTTGTTCGCCCCGTGGATCGATAGCATGATGGCCCCCCTCACGCCGATCGCCGGCGACAACGATCGCGACGGCGATATCGACTACGACGATCTCGTCGCCCTCGCCGCCAACTACGGCCGAACCGGAGCCGCCGGATGGGCCGCCGGCAACTTCGATGGCGACGGCGACGTCGACCTCGTCGACCTTGGGATGCTGGCCGCCAACTACGGAGTCGGCGTCGACGCGCCGCTGGATTTCGGAGCCGACCTCGCCTCGATCGGCCCGCTTCCCGAACCGGACGCCGGCGCCCTCGCCGCACTGGCCGCGGCCATCGGGTTGCGGCGACGCAGACGCATTGCAAACTAGCCCCCCGCAGCGGGGGGGGGGGGACGTCGCGCAAATCCGCAATGTGCGGCTTGATCGTTCGGTTCCCGCCGATCAACGTTAGACTCACGCCCCGATACCCTCGGTCCAGCGACCCCCTGCATTGCAGGGGGCCAGTCACGGCAAGCGTCCGGCCAACAAGACCCCCCTCCGACGTTCGCGGTTGGCGGATAGACTTTCAAAAACGTTTGCACACCGCGGCTGTCACATTCGGCGGTTGTTCTTGCAATCCCGGGCCGATCCGCGTGCAATGGGCCAGCTATGAAGACGCGTATTCTATTCGGCCTGATCATGATCGCCGCGACGACGGCGCTGCTGGGGTGGGACCATCATCTCCAGGCCGCCGGTGCGCCGCTGGTCGGTGCGCCGATGGCGGGGCTGACCGCGATGCTGGTGATCGTCGGCTACCTCGAGTTCGCCCGCTTGGCCGCGGGGGCCGGGCTGCCCGTGATGCGGGCGACCGGCGTGATCGCGGCCTTGGCGGTGACGCTGACGCCCCTGCTGCGGCAATGCGGCTGCCGGCCGGCGGCGGTCGGCGATCATCTGCTGCTGATCACCCTCGCCTTGGCGACGATGGCGGCGTTCTTCGTGCAGATGGCCCGCTACCGAACGCAGACCGCCATCCGTCGGCTGGCCGGAACGCTGACCGGCGTTCTGTATCTGGGGGTGCTGTCGGCCTGCCTGCTGGCGATCCGCATCCGGTTCGGCATGCCGGCGCTGGTGCTGTTCCTGGCGGCGGTGAAACTCACCGACATCGGGGCGTACTTCACCGGCTCGTTCTTCGGTCGCCACAAAATGATCCCCTGGCTGTCGCCCGGCAAGAGCTGGGAAGGCCTCGTCGGCGGCCTGGTCACGGCGGCCGCGGCTGCTGCGATTCTCAATTATGCCTTCGGTGTCGGGCTCCAGCCGATGCACGCCGCGGCTCTGGGGGCGGTGCTCGGGGCGGTCGGTCAGTTCGGCGACCTGTGCGAGAGCCTGCTCAAACGCGACGCCGGTATCAAAGACTCCGGAGCCCTGGTCCCCGAATACGGCGGCGTGCTCGATATGATCGACTCGCCCCTGGTGGCGGCGCCGGTCGGCTATCTGCTGCTGGCGGTACTTTTACCGTAGGACCGTAGGACAGTAGGACACTAGGAAGGACGACGTACGTGGAACTGACCGTTACATTGGACCCCGAGGACCTGCGACCCGACTCGCGGCTGCGACTGTTCGGCCCGACCGACCGGAACCTCAAGCTGATCCGGGATGCGCTGGACGTGCAGGTCTTCGCCCGCCAAGCCGCCGTCAAGATCAGCGGCCCCGCCCGCAACGTCACCGCCGCCGCGGCTGTCTTGAGAAAACTCCAACGCAGCGTCCGTCACGGCAGGCGCATCAACGAGGCGTTCGTCGCCGAGTGCATCGCCCAAGCCACCGAAACCGACGACGGCGCCGCCCCCGGCGTGCTGGACGTCTTCAGCGACGGCCAGATCGTCAAACCCAAGACCGACGGCCAGAAACGCTACATGGAGGCCATGGGCAAAAGCGACATGATCTTCTGCACCGGTCCGGCCGGCACCGGCAAGACCTACCTCGCCGTGGCCGTCGCCGCTCATCTGCTCAAGCACGAACGCATGAAGCGGCTCATCCTGGTTCGCCCCGCCGTCGAGGCCGGCGAGAAGCTCGGCTACCTGCCCGGCGATCTACAGGCCAAGGTGAACCCCTACCTGCGACCGCTGCTGGACGCACTGCACGACATGATGAACTACGATCAGATTAAGAGGTTCATGGCCAACGACCTCATCGAGATCATCCCCCTGGCCTTCATGCGAGGCCGCACGCTCAACGACAGCGTCATCATCCTCGACGAGGCCCAGAACACCACCGTCCTCCAGATGCTCATGTTCCTCACCCGCATGGGCAACGGCTCCAAAGTCATCGTCACCGGCGACGACAGCCAAGTCGACCTCGGAGAGGACGTAACGTCCGGACTAATCGACGCCCGCCGCCGCCTCTCCGGCATCAAAGGCATCTCCTTCGTCAAGCTCGGCAAGTCCGACATCGTCCGCCACAACCTCGTACAGAAGGTCGTCGAGGCGTACGAGCGGAAAGAAGAGAAGACGACGTAACGCCGCCAGGGGTGGTTCAGGCCAAGGGAGCTATTGAGGTAACCGTTCACAGGTTTATTGGCAGCAGTGACGGCGGAGCGTTGTTGGCCCATTGGGCCGTGATGCTTTCGAGGAGGAATTCGAAGGCGGAGCGGTGTTGTTGGGCGCAGG